>NZ_JARVRV010000002.1:0-387771 GCF_030209555.1 Microbacterium sp. LMC-P-041 | reverse complement strand
CCGATGGTACTGCAGGGGGGACCCTGTGGGAGAGTAGGACACCGCCGGACTTCTTTTAAGCAAATGGCCACCCATCGTTGGGTGGCCATTTTGCGTTAACAACATCTAGAACAGGGAGCATCATGCCGGAAGAGGAAGAGCGCCGTCCGCGTCGCAACAACGACCAGGGATCGCGCAGTAACCGACCTTCCGGAGGACGCTCGGAACAGAATCGCAGCAGCGGTCCGCGTCGCGACGACGCACCCCGCCGCGAGGGCGGTTACAGTCGTGACGGAGGAGCCCCCCGTTCTGGTAGGTACAACCGCGATGGTGGTGCCCCCCGTTCTGGTGGGTACAACCGCGATAACCGTGATGGTGGCGCTTCTCGTTCGGGCGGCTACAACCGCGACAACCGTGATGGTGGCGCTCCCCGTTCGGGCGGCTATAACCGCGATGGTGGTGCCCCCCGTTCTGGTGGGTACAACCGCGATAACCGTGATGGTGGCGCTTCTCGTTCGGGCGGCTACAACCGCGACAACCGTGATGGTGGCGCTCCCCGTTCGGGCGGCTATAACCGCGATGGTGGTGCCCCGCGCACTGGCGGTTTCAACCGCGATGGTGGTGCTCCGCGCACTGGCGGTTTCAACCGCGATGGTGGTGCTCCGCGCACTGGCGGTTACAACCGCGATGGTGGTGCCCCGCGCACTGGCGGTTACAACCGCGACGGTGGGGCTCCCCGTTCGGGTGGGTACAACCGTGACAGCCGTGATGGTGGTGCTCCTCGCACTGGTGGGTACAACCGTGACAGCCGTGATGGTGGTGCTCCTCGCACTGGTGGGTACAACCGCGACAATCGCGATGGTGGTGCTCCTCGCACTGGTGGGTACAACCGCGATAACCGTGACGGTGGTGCTCCTCGCACTGGTGGGTACAACCGCGACAGCCGCGATGGTGGCGCTCCGCGTTCGGGCGGTTACAACCGTGACAGCCGTGACGGTGGCGCTCCTCGTACGGGCGGTTACAACCGTGACAGCCGTGACGGTGGCGCACCTCGCACCGGTGGCTACAACCGTGAAGGTGGCGCACCTCGTACCGGTGGCTACAACCGTGACGGTGGTGCTCCCCGTTCTGGTGGGTACAACCGCGACAACCGTGATGGTGGCGCTCCGCGTTCGGGCGGTTACAACCGTGACAGTCGCGACGGTGGCGCACCTCGTACCGGTGGCTACAACCGTGAAGGTGGCGCTCCCCGTACCGGTGGGTACAACCGTGACAGTCGCGACGGTGGCGCCCCCCGTACCGGCGGCTACAACCGCGACAACCGTGACGGTGGCGCACCGCGCTCGGGCGGCTACAACCGTGACAGCCGTGACGGTGGCGCTCCCCGCACTGGTGGGTACAACCGCGATGACCGCGCGCCGCGGCAGGACCGCGACTCGTCGCGCTCGTACCCGCAGCGTGGGGGAGTGGACCGTGAGCGTCCGGTGCAGGCATCGGGCGATCGTCCTCGCTTCAACGACCCGCACATCCCCGATGACGTCACGGCCCGCGACCTGCACACGTCGGCGCGCAATGAGCTGAAGACCCTGAGCAAGGAGAACGCCGACCTCGTCGCTCGTCACCTCGCGATGGCGTCGCGTCTCATCGACGAGGATCCCGCTCTCGCTCATGAGCACGCTCTCGCAGCATCCCGCCGTGCCGGCCGCATCGCGATCGTCCGCGAGACCCTCGGGATCACCGCCTATGCGACCGAGGACTTCGCTCTTGCGCTGCGTGAGCTGCGCACGTACCGCCGCATCTCCGGCAAGGACGATCAGATCGCCCTGATGGTCGACAGCGAGCGGGGCATCGGCCGCCCCGACCGTGCGCTCGAGACCGGTCGCGCTGTCGACCGGACCGCTCTGACCACGCCCGTCCGTGTCTCGCTGGCGATCGCCATGTCGGGTGCACGTCTGGATCAGGGCGACCTCGAACTCGCGCTCGGCGAACTCGAGATCCCTGAGCTCGACCCCGACCGCGCATTCGAGTGGAGCCCCGCGCTCTTCGCTGCGCGCGCCGCCGTGCTCGAGGACCTGGGGCGCACCGACGAGGCAGAGTTCTGGGCGCATCGCGCCGAGGTCGCTGCGGAAGCGCTGGGCGTCGACGAAGCCGGTGATGAGGAGATCATCATCGAAGACGGTCTCATCGAAGGTGACTTCGATGACGACCATGCTGAAGACGGCCGGTCCGACTCTGAGTCCGACGATTCTGAGTCTGACGATTCTGGGTCTGACGATTCTGGGTCTGACGATTCTGAGTCCGACGATTCTGAGTCCGACGACTCGGAGTCCGACGATTCTGGCTCTGACGATTCTGAGTCCGACCTAGAGCCCGCCGAGTCCGACGAGAGCATCGCGGCTGCAGGTGCTGAAGAGGCGGACACCGAGTCCGATATCGAGTCGGAACCGTCGATCGACGACGAGGTGCGTGAGCTTCTCGGCGAGGACGAGGACGAGGACGAGGACGGCGACCTCGCCGACACCGACGCGAAGCGCACAGCATCCGAGCCCTCTGAGGAGGCGTAGTGGGGCTGTTCTCCAAGAAGCCCGCACTGCGCACGCCGCTCGACGGCGTCGACGCCGTGCTCGCTGACCTGGATGGCGTCGTCTATGCGGGCCCTGGCGCGCTGCCCTACGCGGTGGAGAGCCTCAACGCGGCCGGTGAGACCGCGAGACTCGGTTACATCACGAACAACGCGTCGCGCACCGACGCGTCGGTCGCCGAGCACCTCAGCAGCCTGGGTCTCGACGTCGCCCCGGCTGATGTCATCACCAGCCCGCAGGCCGCCATGCGGCTGCTCGCCGGGATCGTGCCCCCTCCCGCGACGCTGCTGATCGTCGGGGGAGCCGGGCTCGTGGACGAGGCCGAGAAGGCCGGTTACACGGTGACTCGCAGTGCTGAGGATGCTCCGGATGCGGTCGTGCAGGGCTTCGCCCCTGAGGTCGCCTGGACGGACCTCGCAGAAGCGGCATTCGCCCTGAAGCTCCCCGAAGATGAGGGCGGCATCCCGTGGATCGCCACCAACACCGACTGGACGATCCCGCGCGAACGCGGCGTCGCCCCGGGCAACGGGACGCTCGTGTCCGCCGTGCACACGGCGATCGGTCGGCTCGCGACAGTGGCAGGCAAACCGGAGACTCCGATCTTCGAGGAGGCCACGTCGCGCTTCGGCGCGACGAAGCCGCTGTTCATCGGCGACCGTCTCGACACCGACATTCTCGGGGCGGTGAGGGCGGGTATCGACTCCGCGCTGGTGCTCACGGGCATCGACCGGCCGAAGCATGTGCTCGCGGCACCGGAAGGATCCCGTCCGACGTACATCCTGAGCGATCTGCGGGAACTGCACCAGCCGTACCCGGAGCTCACGTCCAAGGACGGCGTCTATTCGGTCAACGGCGCGTCTGTCCGCGTCAGCGGTGCGGATGTCGAGATCATCGCCGAGGGCGAGGCGCAGATCGATCTGCTGCGCGCCGGGGCAGCCGCGATCTGGGCTTCCGGGACACCGGTGTTCGTGCTTCGCGTCCCTGAGCGCCTCTACGACGACCCCTTCCACCGGCCCTGACGGGCAGCCGGGCCCTCGCCGTGGCTCCGCCGACGTGTCGGCCCTGCCGCGTACAGTAGAAGCGTGAGCGAAGAGACGACGAACGCACCGACCGATGGTCTGTGGAGTCGCCTGCGCCTGATCGAGGGGCAGCCTCTCGCTGCCAGAGCAGACGCGTACTCCGGGCTGCATGACGAGCTGTCCCGCCGCCTCGACAGCGGCGCGAGACTCGATCAGCGCGATGCGCCAGGCGCCCGATGACGCGACTCGACGCTGCCCTCGCCGCGCGAGGACTCGCCCGCTCACGCACCCACGCCGCAACCCTGATCGCCGACGGTCTGGTGAGCATCGACGGCCGACCGGTCGTGAAGGCGTCGACGCCTGTCAGCGATGAGGCCGAGATCTCCGTCGCGGGTGCCGACCACTATGTCGGTCGCGGCGCGCACAAGCTGGTCGCCGCGCTCGACGGCTTCGGCATCTCTGCCGAAGGGCGCCTGGCGCTCGACATGGGCGCCTCCACCGGTGGCTTCACCCAGGTGCTGCGTGAGCGCGGAGCGCGCCGTGTGCTGGCCGTCGACGTCGGACACGATCAGATGGCCGCTGCCGTCGCGTCCGATCCCGGTGTGGTGCGCGTCGAGGGGTACAACGTCCGATACATGACCCCAGAGAACCTGAGGGACGTGACCGGGGAGGACGCAGCCCCCGACCTCATCGTGGGCGACCTCTCGTTCATCTCGCTCGAGCATGTCCTGCCGGCCGTCGCGAGCGTGGCAGCGGCGGGATCCGACATCGTGCTGCTGGTCAAACCCCAGTTCGAGGTCGGTCGAACGGCCGTGCGCGGGGGACTGGTGACAGATCCCGCCACGCGCGCCGACGCCGTCGCGCGGACGGCGTGGAGCGCTTGGGACGCGCGGCTCGGCATGCTCGGCATCCTGTCCTCCCCGATTCTCGGGACCCACGGGAACACGGAATACCTTCTGCACCTCGCACCGGGCCGCGGCAGTGATCCGTCAGAATGGTCGGACCGCATCAACGAACTGACAGGGAGACGATGAACGAGCGCAACATCCTGGTCGTCGCCCATGCCGGCAGGGAAGACACGGTCGAAGCGGCCCTCCGCGTGGTCGATGCGCTGCGTGGCGCGGGGGCGCGCCCCGTGCTCGCCGCCGACGACAGCCTCGACCTGCGTGCCGTCGATGCCCGCTTCGCGGATGTCGACGTGCTCGGCGAGACGGTGCAGCAGGAGCAGCTCGAGCTCGCGATCGTCCTGGGCGGCGACGGCACGATCCTGCGAGCCGCCGAGCTGGTGCGCGGCTGCGCGGCTCCCGTGCTCGGGATCAACATGGGCCACGTCGGATTCCTCGCGGAGATCGACCGCGATGACATGGATGCCGCCATGCGCCGCGTCATCGACCGCGACTACGAGGTCGAAGAGCGTCTCGCGCTGTCGGTCCGGGTCAAGGACGTCGACGGCGAGGTGGTCTACGAGACGTTCGCCCTCAACGAGGCGACGGTCGAGAAGGCGAGTCGGGAGCGCATGATCGAGGTCGTGCTCGAGATCGACGGACGCCCCCTCTCGAGCTTCGGATGCGACGGAATGGTCGTGTCCACTCCGACCGGGTCCACGGCCTACAACTTCTCCGCGGGCGGTCCGGTCATCTGGCCGAGCGTCGAAGCCATCGCGGTGGTGCCGCTCTCGGCGCACGCGCTCTTCGCCAAGCCGCTGGTGGTCAGCCCCGATGCCGCCGTGGCCATCGAGATGCTCGAAGGCACGTCCGGCGCCGGCATCCTCTGGTGCGACGGGCGACGGTCCCACGACCTGCCGCCGGGGGCCCGAGTCGTCGTGCGGCGATCATCGCGCCCCGTGCGCCTCGCGCGTCTGCACCCGACCGCGTTCACCGATCGTCTGGTGCGCAAGTTCCAGTTGCCGGTCGCGGGATGGCGCGGGCAGGGGGCAGCCTCATGATCGAGGAGATGCGGATGCAGGGACTCGGCGTGATCGCCGACGCCGTGCTGCCTCTCGGGCCCGGATTCACCGCGATCACAGGTGAGACCGGTGCCGGCAAGACGATGGTCGTGACCGGCCTCGGCCTTCTGCTCGGTCAGCGCGCCGATTCCGGAGCGGTGCGTGCCGGCGCCACTCAGGCCTCGGTCGCGGGCGTGTGGATCGTCCCCGAGACCGGCGACGTCGCGGACATCGTGGCAGACGCCGGGGGCGAGCTGGAACCCGCCGGTTCCGGTGCCGCAGAGCTGTACGTCTCACGCACGCTGAGCGCCGAGGGACGCAGCCGTGCGAGCGTCGGAGGACGCGCGGCGCCGGCGGGTGTGCTGTCGGCCCTGGCCGAGGAGCTGGTCGTCGTGCACGGTCAGTCCGAGCAGCTCAGGCTGCGCTCTGCCGCTGCGCAGCGCGATGCGCTCGATCGCTTCGGAGGAGCGCCGATCGCCCGGGCGCTCGACGCCTACGCATCGTCGTTCACCCGGTGGCGCGAGCTGGATTCCGAGATCGCGGACATCACCGAGAACCGTGATCGCCGAGCCGACGAGGCCTCCCGGCTTCGGGAGGCACTTGCTCTCATCGAGGCTGCCGCCCCGGAACCGGGCGAGGACGTCGAGCTGTCGGC
Organism: Microbacterium sp. LMC-P-041; assembly: GCF_030209555.1. NCBI lineage: Bacteria > Bacillati > Actinomycetota > Actinomycetes > Micrococcales > Microbacteriaceae > Microbacterium > Microbacterium sp. LMC-P-041. The sequence goes on along the minus strand of NZ_JARVRV010000002.1, from coordinate 381,591 downwards.
ACGGGCCGAGCGCCTGGCGAACGCCGAGGAGCTGCGCCTCGCGGCCTCGCTCGCCCACGGCGCGCTCTCGAACGAAGAGGGCGAGCCCGACGCATCCGCGTTGATCGCCGAGGCGCGTCGCGCGCTCGAACGGGTCTCCGACGTCGCGCTCACCGAGATATCCGCAGGCCTCGCCGACATCGGCTACCGGATCGCCGACATCGCCGGACAGCTCTCCGCCTACCTCGCGGATCTCGACGAATCGGGACCGCACGAGCTCGCGGCGGTCGAAGAGCGGCGCGCGGCTTTGAGCACGCTCATCCGTGCGCACGGTTCACTGGACGAGGCTCTCGAGCTGTGGCAGACCGGATCGACCCGGCTCGCCGAACTCGAAGACGACGGCGAGCGGCTCGCACGCCTCGAGGCCGAACGGGACGCCGCTCGTGCAGAGCTGGATTCCCGGGCCGAGGCACTGACCGCGGAGCGCACCGCAGCCGCAGCACGACTGGGCGTCGCCGTGAGCGATGAGCTGCACGAGCTCGCCATGCCGGACGCGACTCTCGAGGTCGCGGTCACGCCCGGGGCGGAGAGCGCTCACGGCCGCGACGACGTCGCCATCCTGCTCGCGCCCCACCCCGGTGCCGAACCCCGCTCCGTCTCGAAGGGGGCATCCGGCGGCGAGCTGTCGCGCGTGATGCTCGCCATCGAGGTCGTGATCGCCGGCACCGACCCCGTGCCGACCTTCGTCTTCGACGAGGTCGATGCCGGGATCGGCGGTGCGGCGGCGATCGAGGTCGGCCGACGACTCGCCCGACTCGCAGAGAAGTCGCAGGTGATCGCCGTGACTCATCTGGCTCAGGTCGCCGCGTTCGCCAACAACCACCTGTCCGTCGTGAAATCCCACGACGGAGCAGTCACCGCATCGAGTGTCCGCCGTCTCGAAGGCCAGGAGCGCGAGGCCGAGATGGCCCGACTGCTGTCCGGATTGACCGATTCGGATGCCGCGATCACCCACGCCCGAGAACTTCTCAGCCTCGGCGCCCTCACCTCCTGATAGGATCGAAGCCCGTGATGAACTCTTCTTCTGCGGGGCCCAAGAACGACACGACCAAGCACATCTTTGTGACGGGTGGTGTCGTTTCGTCTTTGGGTAAGGGGCTCACTGCCGCAAGCCTCGGCAACCTCCTCACCGCACGCGGACTCCGCGTCGTGATGCAGAAGCTCGACCCGTATCTCAACGTCGATCCGGGCACGATGAACCCGTTCCAGCACGGTGAGGTCTTCGTCACGGATGACGGTGCCGAGACCGACCTCGACATCGGCCACTACGAGCGCTTCCTCGACATCAACCTGTCGCAGGCGGCGAACGTCACGACCGGTCAGATCTACTCGCAGGTCATCGCCCGCGAGCGTCGCGGCGAGTACCTCGGCGACACCGTGCAGGTCATCCCGCACATCACCGATGAGATCAAGCGCCGCATGCGTCTGCAGGCGACCGAGGATCCTCGCCCCGACGTGATCATCACCGAGGTCGGCGGAACGGTCGGCGACATCGAGTCGCAGCCGTTCCTCGAGGCCGCTCGTCAGCTGCGTCACGAGCTCGGACGCGACAGCGTGTTCTTCGTGCACGTCTCGCTGGTTCCGTTCATGGGCGCATCCGGTGAGCAGAAGACGAAGCCGACCCAGCACTCGGTGGCGGCCCTCCGTCAGGTCGGCATCCAGCCCGATGCCCTCGTGCTCCGCAGCGACCGGCCTGTGAGCGAGAGCAACCGCAACAAGATCGCGCTCATGTGCGACGTCGACGCCGAGGGCGTCATCAACACGGTCGATCTGCCGAGCATCTACGACATCCCTTCGACGCTCAACGACCAGGGGCTCGACTCGTACATCGTGCGCCGCCTCGGACTCGACCAGAAGGCTGCCGACGAGGTGGACTGGTCGCGCTGGAGCAAGGTCCTCCACGCCGTGCACAACCCGAAGCACGAGGTCACCATCGGCCTGGTCGGCAAGTACATCGACCTGCCGGACGCCTACCTCTCGGTGACCGAAGCGCTGAAGGCCGGCGGTTTCGCACAGGAGACCAAGGTCAACATCCGCTGGATCCCGTCGGACCGCTGCGAGACCCCCGAGGGCGCCCGCGAGCAGCTCGCCGCACTCGACGGCATCTGCGTTCCCGGTGGCTTCGGCATCCGTGGGATCGAGGGCAAGCTCGGTGCGCTGAAGTTCGCGCGCGAGCAGGGAATTCCGACCCTCGGCCTCTGCCTCGGCCTCCAGTGCATGGTCATCGAATACGCCCGTGATGTCGCCGGCATCGAGGGCGCGTCGTCGAGCGAGTTCGACCCCGAGACGACCGAGCCGGTCATCGCCACGATGGCGGAGCAGATCGAGATCCTCGACGGTGGAGACCTGGGTGGCACGATGCGGCTCGGCCTCTACAAGGCGGCGCTGGCGGAGGGCTCCCTGGCGAGCGAGCTGTACGGCGGCCCCGAGGCGTCGGAGCGTCACCGCCACCGATACGAGGTCAACAATGCCTACCGTGCGCGTCTCTCCGAGGCCGGTCTGGTCTTCTCGGGTCTCAACCCCGAGCTCGACCTGGTGGAGTACGTCGAGCTCCCGCGGGACGTCCACCCGTACTACATCGCCACCCAGGCGCACCCGGAGCTCCGCTCGCGCCCGACCGACCCGCACCCGCTGTTCCGTGGCCTGGTCGGGGCTGCGATCGAGCGTCACCGCTCGAGCGAGCTCTTCGACGTCGAGGCCGATGCCGAGTTCGGCGAAGCAGTCGCCTGAGCGTGGCGAAGCCCATGTCTGAGTTCGATGAGCTGAGAGACGAGCCCTTCCAGCCGGAGGTTCTGCAGAGTGACCTCGTCTACGAGGGTGCCGTCTGGAATGTGCGCGACGACCGTGTGCGTTACGGCGACGGGGAGATCCGCCGTCAGTATGTCGCGCACACCGGCGCCGTAGCGATCCTCGCGCTCGATGACCAGGGTCGCGCACTGCTGATCCAGCAGTACCGGCACCCGATCCGTCACCGCGACTGGGAGCTGCCGGCAGGTCTGCTCGACATGCCGGGGGAGGAGCCCCTCGCGGCAGCTCAGCGCGAGCTGGCGGAGGAGGCCGATCTCGTCGCCGCGCACTGGGAGCCGCTCGTATCGTCGTGGACGACCCCGGGTGGCAACGACGAGGTCATCCACGTCTTCCTCGCGAGTGGTGTGTCGACGGCGAACGAAGCGCACGCGCGCGTGGACGAAGAGGCTGACATCCGCGTGGAGTGGGTGCCGCTCGATGCCGCGGTCGCCGCGGTGCTCGATGGGCGGATGCGCAACGGCATCCTCAGCATCGGCGTCCTCGCGGCCGCGCAGAGGCTGCGCGACCGGAGCTGAGCATGCAGCTCGACCGAGCGTTGGACACGTATCTGCGCCACGTCACGATCGAGCGCGGTCTCAGCGAGCACACCATCTCCGCGTATCGACGCGACCTGGACATGTATCTGGAGTGGCTCGTGTCCGAGGGGGTGACGGACACCGCTGAGATCAGCCCGGCGGTCGTCGGACGCTTCATCGCCGATCGCTCCGGGGCCGACCCGGCTCCTGCGGCGACGAGCCTCGCCCGCCTGCAGTCGTCGGTGCGCGGATGGCACCGGTTCCTGGCGCGTGAAGGGATCGAACCGGATGACCCGAGCGGCCGTCTCCGTCCGCCCAAGGCCCCGCGGCGTCTGCCGAAGGCGCTGACGATCGACCAGGTCGAGAGCCTCCTCGGCGCCCCCAGCGCGGAGGATCCGCTGGGCATCCGTGACCGGGCCCTGCTCGAGCTGCTCTACGCGACCGGCGCTCGTGTGTCGGAGGCCGTCGGGCTCGACGTCGACGACCTCGCTCATGGCGATGTCCTGCGCCTCCGCGGCAAGGGGTCGAAGGAACGTATCGTGCCGATCGGCTCGTTCGCCCGCGCAGCGGTGGACGCGTACCTCACCCGGGTCCGTCCCGGGCTCGCAGTGAAGGGTCGGGCGTCGGCGCGGCTGTTCCTCGGCGCGCGCGGTGCGCCCCTGTCGCGCCAGAGCGCCTGGCTGGTCATCCGCGCGGCCGCGGAGAACGCGCACATCACCGCCGAGGTCTCACCGCACACGCTGCGGCACTCGTTCGCCACGCACCTGCTGCAGGGCGGCGCAGACGTGCGCGTCGTGCAGGAGCTGCTCGGACACGCCTCGGTCGCGACGACCCAGATCTACACGCACGTGTCTGTCGACACGCTGCGCGACATCTACGCGACGTCGCACCCTCGCGCCCGGTGAGCCGAGCTGCGGCCAAAACGCGGGATCGCCGCGGGCGAGGCGTGGAACCCTCCGGGCGATCGGTAGACTCGATCAAGCACGAAACGAGCAGGAGAATCGGTGGCTGAGAACGCGGCGAAGTCCAGGGCGAAGACGTCGAAGACCGACGACACCCCCATGGGACCCACCGGGCGTCCCTATCACGGCTTCGCGACCCCTGCTCCGCTCGCCTCGCATGGTCCCGCCCGCATCATCGCCCTCTGCAATCAGAAGGGCGGCGTCGGCAAGACGACGACCTCGATCAACCTCGCTGCGGCTCTCGCCGAATATGGCCGGAAGGTCCTCGCGGTCGACTTCGACCCGCAGGGCGCACTGTCGGCAGGTCTCGGCATTCAGACGCACGATGTGCCCACGATCTACGATCTGCTGCTCGACACCAAGCGCGACGCACATGATGCGATCGTGCACTCGGGTGTGGAGGGCCTCGACGTCATGCCGGCGAACATCGACCTGTCGGCCGCTGAGGTGCACCTCGTGAACGAGGTCGCCCGCGAGACGATCCTCGCCCGTGTCCTCCGCCAGGTCGCGGGGGAGTACGACGTCATCCTCATCGACTGCCAGCCCTCGCTCGGTCTGCTGACGGTCAACGCGCTGACCGCCGCTCACGGCGTCATCATCCCGCTCGAGTGCGAGTTCTTCGCGCTTCGCGGTGTGGCGCTGCTGATCGAGACGATCGACAAGGTGCGCGACCGGCTGAACCCGTCGATCACCATGGACGGCCTCCTCGCCACCATGTACGACCCGCGCACCCTGCACTCGCGTGAGGTTCTCGAGCGTGTGGTCGAGGCGTTCGGGGACGACGTCCTGGAGACCGTGATCGGTCGAACCGTCAAGTTCCCCGATGCATCGGTGTCCGGTGTGCCGATCACCGAGTTCGCTCCGGAGCACGCTGCCGCGCAGGCGTACCTGCGACTGGCGCGGGAGCTGGTCGCCCGTGGCGCTGTCGCCTGAGCTCGAGCCGCCAGACACCCCGGCTCAGTCCGTCTCGCCTCAGTCCGTCTCGCCTCAGTCCGTCTCGCCCGTTCAGTCCGTCTCGCCCGTTCAGTCCGTCGCGGACATCGGCTCAGACATCGCTGACACCGCACCGCCGGCGGATCCCGGGTTCCGCGTCTCCCTGTCGAACTTCGACGGCCCGTTCGACCTTCTGCTGAACCTCATCTCGAAGCACGAGATGGACATCACCGAGGTGTCGCTGAGCGCCGTCACGAACGAGTTCATCGCATACCTCAAGGAGCTCGACGACGACGAGGAGCTCGATCAGGCGTCCGAGTTCCTGGTGGTCGCAGCGACGCTGCTCGACATGAAGGTGGCGGGACTGCTGCCTCAGGGCGAGCTGGTGGATGCCGAAGCCGTCGCTCTCCTCGAAGCACGTGACCTCCTCTTCGCGCGACTCCTGCAGTACCGCGCCTTCAAAGAGGTCTCGGCGTGGTTCGCCCGATGCCTGCAGCGCGAGGACCGTCGGCACGTGCGTGCTGTCCGGCTGGATGAGAAGCACAGGCGAAAGACCCCCGAGCTCGTGTGGTCGCTCAGCGCGGATGACTTCGCCGCGCTCGCGCTCCTCGCGTTCGCGCCGAAGGAGATCCCGCATGTCGGCCTCGATCACCTGCACGCTCCGCTCGTCAGCATCCGCGAACAGGCCGCGATCGTGGTCACTCTGCTGCGCGCGGCGGAGTCCGTGAGCTTCCGCGAGCTGGTCGCAGGTGTGAGCGAGCCCGGGATCGTGGTCGCGCGGTTCATCTCCGTTCTGGAGCTCTACCGGCACGCCGCACTCTCCTTCGAGCAACTGGAACCGCTCGGCGAGCTCACGCTGCGCTGGGCAGCCGACTCCTGGTCGGACGAGACACTGGCATCCCTGGGAGCCGACTATGACCGATGACACCGTTGACGCAGCGACCGGAGCCGTGACCGAGCCGGCCGTGCGTGACACGCCCCTCTCCGAGCGCATCGAGGCGATCCTGCTGATCATCGACGAGCCGATCGGACTCGTCGCTCTCGCCGCTGCCGTCGGATCACCGGTCGCGGCCGTCCGACAGACGATCGAGACGCTGGTCGACGATTACGACGGCAAGGGTCACGGACCGCGACGGGGTTTCGAGCTGCGTGAGGTCGGCGGGGGGTGGCGCCTGTACGTCCGGGAGGATCACGACGACGTCGTCGCGGAGTTCGTCGGGGGACAAGCGCCGGCGCGACTCTCGCAGGCGGCGCTCGAGACGCTCGCGGTGATCGCCTACAAGCAGCCCGTCACGCGCAGCCAGGTGGCGTCGATCCGCGCGGTGAACGTCGACTCCGTCGTGCGGACGCTCCTCGCACGAGGTCTCATCACCGAGCTGTTCGCGGACTCCGAGACCGGCGCCATCAACTACGGCACGACCGACGCTCTGCTGCAGCACCTGGGCATCAACTCGCTCGACGAGCTGCCCCCCATCTCTCCTCTGCTCGACGACGGCGCGGACGGCTTCGACGAAGGGACCATCCGATGATCTCGGTCGTCCTGACGGCATCGACCGGCCGCGACGGCACGACGCGCAGAATCAGTTTCAACGAAGGGACCATCCGATGAGCGGCTTCGAGACACCAGAGGGCATCCGCCTGCAGAAGGTGCTGTCGGCGGCAGGCGTGGCCTCGCGACGCGTGATCGAGCAGTACATCGTCGAAGGGCGCATCCGTGTCAACGGCGTGACCGTCACCGAGCTCGGCCGTCGCGTCGACCCGGAGACCGATCTCATCGATGTGGACGGCACCGCTGTTCAGCTCGACGTGTCGAAGCGCTATGTGATGCTGAACAAGCCCACCGGGGTCGTCAGCAGCATGCGAGACGAGAACGATCGCCCCGATCTGCGCCGGTTCACCGAGGACTACGAGGAGCGGCTGTACAACGTCGGGCGGCTCGACGCGGAGACCAGCGGGCTGCTCGTGCTGACCAACGACGGAGACCTCGCTCACGTGCTCGCTCACCCGTCGTTCGGGGTGACCAAGGTCTACATCGCCAAGGTCGACGGCGAAGTGACCGCGCAGACGATCTCGAAGCTCACCCGGGGCATCGAGCTCGACGACGGTCCGATCGCGGCAGACAAGGCGAGGCTGCTCGACACCTCTCGCGGGTCGAGTCTCGTCGAGCTGACGCTGCACTCCGGGCGCAATCGCATCGTCCGACGGATGCTGGCAGCGGTCGGCCACCCGGTGACCGAACTCGTGCGCCGCCAGTTCGGCCCGCTGCACCTGGGAACCCTCCCGGTTGGGAAGACGCGCGAACTGACTAAAATCGAACTCGGCGCACTCTTGACTCTGTCGCGCCGTGATTCCGGTGTCGCCGAGGCGCCAGGCGAGCAACAGGAGAACGAGTGACCGATACGACGAGTGCGCCCACGGGGGCTCGGAGTTCTGTCGCGCCACGAATCGCGGCCAGACTCTCGGGAACCGTTCGCGTCGTCGGCGCCGGGCTGCTCGGCGCGAGCATCGGACATGCCCTTCGTGCGAAGGGTGTCGACGTGGTGCTCGCCGACACCTCGCCCGCCCAGCTGCGTCTCGCGATCGACTACGGGGCGGGCCGCTCGGCCGCCGAGGACGATTCGCCGGTGCTGATCGTGGTCGCCGTGCCGCCGGATGTCACCGCGGATGTCATCGAGTCGGAGCTGAGTCGTTTCCCTCACGCTGTCGTCACCGACGTGGCGAGTGTCAAGCTCGAGCCCCTGCACAGCCTGCAGCACCGTGGCGTCGACCTCACCCGCTACATCGGCTCGCACCCCCTCGCCGGACGCGAGCGCGGCGGAGCGATCTCTGCGCGCGCCGACCTCTTCGTGGGCCGCCCCTGGGTGGTGTGCCGGGATGCCGACACGACCGCCACCGATCTCGCGCTCGTCGAAGCGCTCGCCCTCGATATCGGAGCGATGCCGCTCGAGATGACTCCCGAGGAGCACGACCGCTCGGTCGCTCTCACCTCCCACGTTCCTCAGGTCGTCGCGAGCCTGCTCGCCGGCCGTCTCGCCACCGCCGACGAGGGTGCGCTGCGCCTCTCCGGCCAGGGCGTCCGCGACACGACGCGTATCGCGGCATCCGCACCCGAACTCTGGGTGCAGATCCTCGGAGCGAACGCCGGGCCCGTGGTCGAGATCCTCGACGCTCTGGCATCCGATCTCCGCGAAGTGTCGGACGCTCTGCGCGCGCCCGAGGCCCCCGGGGCTCGGCGTGTGGTCGCCGAGACGATCCGGCAGGGCAACGACGGCGTCGAACGTCTTCCCGGAAAGCATGGGCAGAACCAGCGATTCGAGTCCCTGGTCGTGATGGTCGACGACACCGCCGGCCAGCTCGGTCGACTGTTCGGCGAACTCGGAGAGCTCGGCGTCAACGTCGAGGACCTCCGTCTCGAGCACTCGCCGGGCGCGCAGTTCGGCCTGGCCGAGATCAGCGTCGACCCTGCTGCGCTGCACGGGGCGATCACCGGACTTCAGGAACGCGGCTGGCGGATTGCAGGTACGACCAATGACTGATTTCATCGCGATCGACGGGCCCGCCGGCTCCGGCAAGTCCAGCGTGTCCAAGGCGGTCGCTCGGGCTCTGGGCTTCGGCTACCTCGACACCGGCTCCGCGTACCGCGCTCTCGCCTGGCATGTGCTGGATCGAGGCACCGACACGGCGGATGCCGCGGCGGTGCTCGACGCCGTCTCCGACTTCCCTGTGCGCCTCGGCCTCGACCCCGACGATCGCACCGTGCTCGTCGGAGAGGTCGACGTCACGGACGCGATCCGCGAACCATCGGTCTCGAGCGCGGTGAGCGGCGTCGCCCGTGTGCCCGAGGTGCGGGACCGGGTCAATCGTCTCTTCCGCACCCTCGTCGCCGAGGCGCCGTACCCGGCGGTCGTCGTCGAGGGGCGGGACATCACCACCGTGGTGGCTCCCGACGCCCCGGTGCGCATCCTCCTCACGGCTGCGCCCGAGGTGCGCGCCGCACGACGTGCCGGCGAGCTCGCCGGCGAGAACGCCGAGGCCGTCGCGGCCGCACTGCACAAGCGCGACGCATCAGACAGCGCCGTCGTCGACTTCCTGAACGCCGCAGACGGCGTCGAGGTCGTCGATTCGACGGAGCTCGATTTCACACAGACCATCGACGCCGTCCTCGCGGTGATCGAACGAATCCGAGGAGTACACCATGGCTGACGACGAATACGAAGGCGGCCCCGACCAGCTCGCCGAGAAGATGGAGTCGCTCGACGAGCAGCTCGCCGAGGCGCGCGCCGAGACCCTGCGCGCCGGCCTCGCCGACTACGACCTGGACGATGAAGATGCCGCCCTTCTCGCCGGCATCACGATGGGTGAGGACGGGATCCAGTTCTTCCCGGCCCTGCCGGTCGTCGCGATCGTCGGTCGACCGAACGTCGGCAAGTCGGCTCTCGTTAACCGCATCCTCGGCCGTCGTGAGGCAGTCGTCGAGGACACCCCCGGCGTGACCCGCGACCGCGTGACGTACAAGGCCGAGTGGGCCGACCGTCGCTTCTCGCTCGTCGACACGGGCGGCTGGGAACCCGACGCCCGCGGCATCGACCGCTCGGTCGCCGCGCAGGCAGAGGTCGCGATCGACCTCGCCGACATCGTGCTGTTCGTCGTCGACGCCATGGTCGGCGCCACGTCGACCGATGAGCACGTCGTGAAGCTGCTGCGCAAGAGCGGCAAGCCGGTCTTCCTCGTCGCCAACAAGATCGACGACGCTCGTCAGGAGCCTGAGGCTGCGGCTCTCTGGAACCTCGGCCTCGGCGAGCCCTACCCGGTGTCGGCGATCCACGGTCGTGGCGTCGCCGATCTGCTCGACCAGCTGCTGAAGAAGCTGCCGGATGTCTCCGCGGTCGCGAAGGCCGAGATCGGCGGGCCGCGGCGCGTCGCGATCCTCGGTCGTCCGAACGTCGGCAAGTCCTCGCTTCTCAACAAGGCGGCCGGCGAAGAGCGCGTGGTCGTGAACGACCTCGCGGGAACCACCCGTGACCCGGTCGATGAGATCGTCGAGCTCGGTGGCAAGCTCTGGCGCCTCGTCGACACCGCCGGCATCCGCCGCCGGGTGCACATGGCGCAGGGTGCTGACTTCTACGCGTCGCTGCGCACGTCCGCTGCTCTCGAGAAGGCGGAGGTCGCGGTCGTCGTCCTCGACGTGTCCGAGACGATCAGCGAGCAGGACGTCCGCATCATCGATCTCGTGCTCGAGTCGGGCCGCTCTCTCGTGCTGGCATTCAACAAGTGGGATCGTCTGAACGATGACGACCTCGAGAACGCCGATCGACGTCGGTACCTCGAGCGTGAGATCGAGCAGGACCTGGCGCACGTCGCCTGGGCGCCCCGCGTGAACATCTCGGCCAAGACCGGTCGTCACCTCGACAAGCTCGTGCCGGCGCTCGAGACGGCGTTGGAGAACTGGGACCGTCGCATCCCGACGGGCAAGTTCAACGCCTTCCTCGCAGAGCTCGTCGCCGAGCACCCGCACCCGCTGCGCGGCGGAAAGCAGCCGCGCATCCTGTTCGGCACGCAGGCATCGACGCGTCCGCCGACGTTCGTGCTGTTCACGACGGGATTCCTCGACCCGGGCTACCGCCGCTTCATTCAGCGTCGTCTGCGCGAGCTCTACGAATTCGACGGAACTCCGATCGTCATCAACATGAGGGTCCGCGAGAAGCGCCAGCGCTGATCGCACCCGATTCGACAGCTGTGCCCGCGCGATTCCGCGCGGGCACAGCTGTTCCCGCGTATGACCCCGGCGGATGCCGACAGCCGGATGCTGTGACAGGCTGAAGGGGTGACTGTCGTACCTCCCGCCGCAGGTGAACCCCGCCGCCCAGATGGGCCGCGAAACCCGGGCGACGCCTGGGTGATCGCCCCCTCGGGGGAGAAGTACTGGGGGCGCTTCGGCGCGGCTGGACTGCTCGCCGTCGATCCGGAACGCGGGATCCTTCTTCAGCACCGGGTGTCCTGGTCGCACTTCGGTGGGACATGGGGGTTGCCTGGCGGCGCCATGCACGAGGGCGAGAGCGCGATCGTGGGCGCAGTGCGCGAGGCGCAGGAAGAGGCCGGGGTTCCGGATGCGGCCGTGCGACCCCGGTTCACCAGCGTGCTCGATCTGGACGTGTGGTCGTACACGACCGTCATCGCCGATGTGGTGCGTCCGTTCGATCCCGTGATCAGTGACCCCGAGAGCGTGGCTCTCGAGTGGGTGCCCGTCGATGAGGTGGACGCACGGCCGTTGCACCCCGGTTTCGGTAGCGCCTGGCCCGCTCTGCGCACCCTGCTCGATGTGCGCCTGTCGCTCGTCGTCGACGCCGCCAACGTGGTCGGCTCTGTGCCGAACGGATGGTGGAGAGATCGTGCCGGTGCGACGGCTCGTCTTGCCTCGCGCCTCGACGGACTCGCTGCGCCCGCGGCCGACCTCGGGGTCGGGGGAGCGACCTGGTTCCCGGAGATCGCTCTCGTCGTCGAAGGGCAGGCGCGCGGGATCGTGACTCCGTCGTCGGACGCCGATGCGGAGGTGCCCGAGCTGCTTCCCGCAGGTGGCGTCTCGATCGTCCGCGCCGAGGGGGCCGGAGACGACGCGATTGTGGCCGAGGTGGAACGTCGAACGCGTGCCGGGCAGCATGTCGTGGTCATCTCGAGCGACCGCGAGCTGCAGAACCGCGTCGACGCAGCGGGCGCGGCGCAAGTGCGCTCGGCGGGCTGGCTGTTGAGCGTGCTCCCGCAATAGTCGGGGCCGCTTTCGTCTCAGTGCGTGCTCCGCTCCGTCTCAGCGCGCGCTCCGCTTCGTCTTGGCTGTGCTGCCTCGCCCGACGGTGGCTGCGCTCAGCGTGAGGGGTGTTGCGCTCAGCCTGAGGGGTGTTGCGCTCAGCGTGACGCGTGCTGCGCTCAGCGTGAGGATGCTGCGCTCAGCGTGACGTGTGATGCGCTCAGACGAACATCACTCTTCGTCGCGGTGGGTCGACATACTCGCGGCCGAGCGGACTCGTCCACGTGAGCGACCCGTCAGAAGTCTGGCGCGCCGTCCACCGATGCCGCTCATGGATGTCCGGATGCTTGAGCGAGTGGTGCGTCGTGCAGAAGTGGCTGAGATTGTCGACGCGCGTGCGTCCACCACGGGCGTGGTCGTGGTTGTGGTCGATCTCGCAACGATGCACCGGCATCCTGCATCCGGGAAACCTGCAGTTCTGATCGCGCGCTCTGAGGAACCGCCGCATCTGCTCTGTCGGGGAGTAGGAGTCGGTCTCCGTGACCAGTCCCTGCGCGTCGAGGAACAGACGCGCCCACCCGGTGCGATGTCCTGCGAGTCCCCGCGCGACGTCGGGATCGAGCGGCCCGTGTCCGTCGAGTTCAGCGGGACGATCGTCCTCCCCGGCGAGAGTGCTTGCAGCGACCGTGACCTGGATGCGGGCGGAGATGTTCTCCAGCCCTGTGCCTGTCGCTTCGCTCGGATCGGCAGTGAGGAGCAGGTCAGCCAGCACATCGGCGCGCATCTGGTCGAATGTGCGAGCGTCGCCGGAGAGGTGCTCGATGTCAGGGCTCGAGGGGTCGGCCATCGGGTCGATCAATCCGGCAAGCGGGTCGGTGACGAACGTGCCGTCGGCGGCGATCACCGCTGTGTCGAAGTAGGACTCGTATCGGGGATCATCGGGCGAGAGGTCGTCGAGGTAGAGCGAGCCCTCCGGTTCGTCCAGCGGCTCGAGGATAGGCTCCTGCTCGTTGCGGGTGCGAGTGATGTGCCGGGCCATCTGCGTGAGTCGATCGGAGATCGCCACCGCGACCCACTCGGGCAGGATCGCCGTGAGGGCAGCAAGCCCGTCGCCGACGGACTTGACGGTGACACACCGTTCCGCGGCCGCTCGGCGATGCTGCTCGACGACGGTCTCGCCGCCGCCACCTGACGTGCATGGGTCTTCGTTCTCGGTGCCGTGTCGTTCTCAGCGACCACCAGAACAGCAGCCTCGTAGAGGCTCATCGTCTCGGCGTCCACCCGCCCATCGCGGATGGCGTCGTCGACGATCTCGCTCGCACGCACGATCTCACGGACATGACGCACGCTGATCGACCCGACAGAGAAGGCGGTCTGCACGGCCGGGAGCGTGCGCGTCAATGTGCGTGCATCGGTGAAGGCGTACTCGACCGAACCTTTCGGGATGTGACCGGCCGCGGAGTACTCTGCGACCATCGAGCGGTAGATCGCCTCGCGATGGTGCGGGCTCTCCGAGACGTCGCTGTCGTGCATGCCGATCCGCTCGACCAGCAGCGCGTAGGACTCGGCCTCGAGCGCAGCGATCTGGCGGCGCGTGGCGACCCATTCGTCGAGCAGGCGGCAGCGCTCCTCGAGATCGAGGTCGAAGTCGGTACGCCGGGTCATAGGTCCACATTAGAACCTATGTTCGACAGCATCCAGGCTTAACCCTTGAATATGCCGTCATCCTCGTATCCTCGCCCGCGCAGCTTGTCGATGTCGCGACGCTCACGCTTCGTCGGTCGCCCCGCCCCCCGATCACGCAGTCCGAGAGCCGCCTGCGGTTCGCGCTCCGGTGTGCGGTCCTCATATGCCAGCGCAGCGAGAGGGGCACCGACGCGCTTGACGAGCAGCTGACGCACGATGAGAATCCGATCGAATCCGGCGATCCGGATGCGCAGTTCGTCGCCGACGCGGATGTGCTGAGCAGCCTTCACTTTGTCGCCGTTCACGCGCACATGCCCCGCACGGCATGCAGTGGTCGCGGCCGAGCGCGTCTTGTAGACGCGGATCGCCCAGAGCCAGCTGTCGACCCGTGCTGCATCCGCCATCAGATGTCTCGCTTTCTCAGTGCGATCAGGGTGCCGGCGATGATCAGACCCTGCCCGAGCGTGTAGGTGGCCATGATGGCGGGGCTGCTCCAGTCCGGCAGGGAACCGGGCAGGAAGAGCCGAAGAGCCAAGAGAGTGTCGCTGGCGAGGAAGAAGGCGCCGCCGATCGACACGAGCCCAGAGCATCGAGTGGCGGTGGCCGCTGTGCTCGCGAGGACGAGACCGTAGACAGCCACCGCGATCAGCAGCCCACCGGCGTGCGGACCGATGAACACCAGCATCGCCACCCACCACGCGGCGTAGACGAGCGCCCACCACGGCATCCGCCGCGCGGCGAGACGGCGGATGAAGAGCGCGATGTATGCCAGATGCGCGATGCCGAAGAACAGGAGCATCAGAGGCACTTCTGGCGCCGCCGGGAAGAACACCCCTGCGCTGTCGCCGAGCCACGAGAACAGGAGTGCCGCGATGGTCAACGCCAGCGCCGAGCGCTCCGCGGCGCGACCCACCGACACGAACACGGGCACGGCGAGCAAAGGCATGAGCAGGAGCTTCGTCGGCCCGGCTGCGGGGCTGCCCACGCTCAGCAGCGCCACGTGAGCCGCCGATGCCGCCGCATAGGGCAGAAAGGCCCAGAGAAGCGGGTCGGACGGACGGCGTCGCTGCATCTCACCATCGTAGGGCGGGATCGAACGCGGTCAGCCTCGCTCAGGATTCGACCGTGACCTGGGTGATCTGACCGTCGGCACCGAGGTGCACGGCGGGCCAGTAGCCCTCGGGGAAGTGCTGGCCGCAGGTGTCGATGAAATGGAGCACGACCGTGCCATCGGACGAAGCTTCGAGCGTCTCGAGGGTGAGGTCGGTCGCCGCGTCGTCGAGCTCGTGCTGCTCCGGGGCCGCATTGCTGAAGGCGGCGACGACCGCATCCGTCGCCAGTCGTCGCAGGACGCCGAGGGCGGCTATGGTCTGATGCACATGGGGGAGCAGTGCGGCAGCCTCATCGGCATCGGTGCCCTCGATCATGAGATCGAGAGGGGCGCCGGCGACGACCGTGCCGCCTGCATACCAGTCATGGGTCAGTACCGTTCCGTCGGACAGCTCGGTCGTGGCGCGCGTGAGGGTGCCCAGTTCGGGATCTTCGATGGTCGGGTTCTCGTCGCTCATGTCACCACGCTAGCGCTCGCTCACGGCCCGAGAGTCGAGCCGCGGGACTCGAGGTGCTCGCGCAGGATGCGAATGGCCTTGGGCCCGACTCCGTGGATGGCGAGCAGCGCCGTCTCGGACGCGCCGTCGAACTGGTCGAGACGGGTGAACCCGTGGAGCGCGAGCCCTCGTCGTGCGACCTTGCCCATGGACGCCGGTAGGTCCGTCTCTTCGTTCATGACGACAGATCCAGTGCGACCAGGGTTCGGCCGGGCTTCATCTCCGCGCGTTCTTCGAATCCCGCCGCCAGGAACGTGGCGAGCGTGCCGTGGAACAGATCGTTGGTGCGCTTCTTCTCGCCACGGGTGTCGACGGGGTACCCCTCGACCAGTCCGGCGCCGGAGCGTCGAGCGAGATCGACGGCGGCGCGCAGCAGCTCGAGGGTGATGCCCAAGCCGCGGTGTTCGCGACGGACCACGAAACATGTCACGGCCCATACGGACTCGTCATCGAAGGGTTCGGTTGATGCCGCCGCGATCATGCGCGTGCGCGGCACCCGCTGCTGCAGGGTTCGCGGACCGATCCTGATCCACCCCGCGGCCTCGCCGTCGATGTATGCGATCAGACCAGGTGGAGGGCCCGCCTGGATCTCATCGTGCAACATCTCTGTGCGTTGCGGCGTGGTGGTCTCATTCCACTCCTTGTTCCTCAGCATCGGCCACATGCACTGGCAACTGGCACCGTCGCCGCCGCCCGTCAGTGCATGCTGAACGTCATCCCATCGGGCGCTGGTCGCCACCTCGGTCGTGATCGTCACCATGGATGCGACCGTACGCCGGGGCTCCGACACCCCGCAACGCCCGGCGCTCACCCGGTTCGCGGAGTTCCGTCGAGTGGGGCTAAGATAGGGGAGTTGCCTGCGCGAGAGTGCAGAACAACGGGCTGTGGCGCAGCTTGGTAGCGCACTTGACTGGGGGTCAAGGGGTCGCAGGTTCAAATCCTGTCAGCCCGACCGAGAAAGGCCCGGAAACTCGCAAGAGTCTCCGGGCCTTCTGCATGTCCGGGACAGTCCGAGGGCAGCAGGCGTAAGGCCGTCACGCTGGGCGGCGTCGAGTGTGCCAGACACGCCCTCATCACGGAGGGTGGCGACGGCCTGCCGGGTCTGCGCCTTGGCTTAGGCCCGGCGGACCCTCGGTTGAACATCGAGACCGAAGCCGCCCATGGAGTGAGCGGCGGTGCTGACACGGAGGTACAGCACGGCGTTCATCGCGATTCCTGCATACTGAGCACATGAACATCGCTGACCCTCACGGGCCCATGAGTCCGTATGGCAAGGTCGGCTCGATCGTGAATGTCGTCATGTCCGCAGTATTCGGCGGGATCGCCGTCGTGGTGGGCATTGTTATCGGTGAGCCAATGCCGTTCGTCGGGGGGCTCGGCTTCTGGGCGATGTGTGCCTTCGCCTTCGTGCCGATCATGCGTCGCGCGATCAAGTACGAGCGCGAGACGAACGCGCGCCGCGCTGGCGCGATAGCCTCCCCGCATGAGGACATAGCCAACCGTGGAGATCGCACTCTGGACTGAGGACGCGATCGTGCTGATGGACTGGCTGGAGACTGTCGACTTCGACGAAGTTCCGTCAGAGCACAAGGCAGTCAAGCAGGCGCTGACGGACCTCGCGTCGCGGCTGGAGGAAGTTGTCCCGCATGAGTTGCCCATGACGCCCGAACGAGTCGCGACTGCGCAAGAGGCTGTCAGTCGGGGCATCGGCAGGTGATCAGAAGTGACGAATGTCGATGCGGGGGAGGCGGTCTCTCCGTCAACTGATGATTCCGGGCCTGCCGCCAAGTCCGTAGAACTGGCAGTGACCGGAAGAATCGGCGTCGTCCGCCATGAACAGGAGACGCTCGATGCGGATGCCGAGTTCCCAGTGTCGGCGGACCCGGTCGATTTTGTCCGCACTCATTCGCGCTGCCGATTGTGGGGCTGGCTCTTCATGCCCAAAAGCCGGCGGCGTCAAGACTCCACGAGCGGGGAGGCGGCCACAGGCATTGGGGCGGGCAGTACGGTGCCCCGACCGGTTCTGGGGTACCTATCGGGACACCTAGCCGGCTTCGCTGGGGAACTCCACCGGCTCGGGGCCGCGTCTGTGTGGCCACGGCCAACGTAACCCCAATGCAGCGCTGTATCTAGTGGTTGCGGATGCGCCTCAGTCCGATCCTGTGAACGGCGGTCGGCGGATCTCCGTTCATGTGTGGCGGCATCGAGATGCCGAGGCCCAGTCGCGTTTCGTGCAGAAGAGCGTACGCCCGCACGCCGTCGTCCACCACGCCATGTGACGTGGCTCCTATCAGGCGTATCCTTCGCTCGAGAGCCTGCCCCGACCACGGTCTGGGGACCCCGGCGGGGCCGCTCCGGTCGAGGGACTCTTCCTTCACATGATCACTCGTGATCCGGAGAGAGAGTCCCTCCGCTGTGCGATCCGTCGTCCTTCCGTCCGATTCCTCCTCACGTCAACCCCCTCCTCGTGTGCGTGGTCGACCGCATACCGTCGCCTCAACCGACAGAGGAGATGCAATGAGCGATCTGCAGAACACGCACGGAACTCCCGGTGGCGACGAAGAGGCGGACACCGCCTCGGGCGGTGCGCCCGACGAGTCGTCGTCGAAGAGCACCGACGAGATCATCGAGGACGAGACCACCGACGAAGACGGTGCGCCCCTCGAGAACCCGTCCGGCGGCTGACCCCGACGACGTCCACACGGAGAAGACCCCCACCGGCGCTGAGTCCTGTGGGGGTCTTCGTCGTCGGCGGGTCGCTGCACCTAGGCCGTGCGCACCGTCAGCATGCGCCACCCCTCGGGCACCTTCGCCTCGAGCGACGCCATGTCGTCGGCCTCGATCTCGCGCACGCCGTCGACACGGGTGAACGTGCCGGTGGCCTCCATCTTCGCTTCGCCCTTCAGCATCCTCACGGGCGCCGACGTCAGATAGAAGCCCGGCTTGCGGTGCTGTTCGAGCTCGACGAGCACCTCGGCCAGCGTCGTGCCGATGACGTCTGCAGTGCTGGTCTCGATGGGACGAATCAGAGCGATGAGCATCAGGCCAGCCTATGGCGCGGGCCTTGGGATTCGACGTACCGCTCCGCGCAGCGCATCAACTGACCGTCGTCGCGAGCGGAGGAAGGTGCGGGATCGTGACCGGCGACGTCGATCGGCTCGGCGGGTTGTGGAACCGCTGCAGGTCGCTGAGCACCTCTTCCGCCGACATGTACGAGCTCGCCAGGGGAAGGTTGCGCAGCCAGAGCACGTCGACCTCGACGGCGTCGACCTGATAGATGCAGGCGACAGTCTGGCGCGCATCGTGCGGCTCGTACCTGTGGTCGACGATCAGCCACTCGGTCTCCGTGACCCTTCGGAGCTCGAACCTCGGATCGGGCATCGCGGACATCTCAACACTCCAATCAGTCGTTGTCACCATCGGCTGACAGAGGGAGCGCTCCGCGCCCGGGCGGGAAGACACCACCGCCTGGTCGACGGGCGCCCTCTGCCCGCCAGAGTTCACCAGAATTATAAGAACTCACCGGTATATCGCTCAAGTGAGCCGTGAGGGATGCGGCGGACAGCGCGCCTCAGGCTTCGTGCGCGGTCTTCCCGGCGATCACGGTGCGCAGGACTCGCGCTGTGAGCAGAGACGCGCTGCCCTCCGAGAACGGATCGACGTCGAGCACGGCGAAGTCTGCGACCTGGCCCACCGCGATCCGGCCCCGCCAGTCGCCATCGCCGATCGAGACCGCAGCGTCACGAGTCGCATGCACGACCGCGCGTTCGAGGGGAAGAGCGAACTGCGGATGCACCGCCGGCACATCCGGGTCGAGAGCGGACGCCCGCGTTGTGGCGACGTACATGTTCGCGAGCGCCGCATGCGGTGCGGTGGGGGCGTCGGTCGAGAAGGCGAGCAGCGCACCGGCATCCTCATACTCGGGCCACGCGAAGGCCCGATCCGCACGATCGTCGCCCAGCTGTGCTGCCCAGTTGGCGAAGATGGCGGGGTCGGCGTGGACCGGCTGCATGGAGGCCGTCACGCCGATCGGCAAGACGATCACTCATCCGGCGGTCATCGCCGCCTACGACGACCTGGCGACCGCTCTCGTCGACGGCGGTTTCCCCGAGGACGAGGTGCTCACGGTGATCGCGATCATCGACGCGTTCGCGATCGGCTTCGGCCTCGATCTGGCATCGCCGGACGAGGTCTGGGAGCCCGGGGAGGGGACGCGGACGCTCGGGCGCGTGATGGAGGGCGCCGAGCGCGGGACAGCCCGCGCGGATCGGACGTTCGAACTCGGCGTCGGTTTGCTGGTCGATTCGCTCCGTGCTCGCCTCACCCGATGACCCGAGAGCCGGTGGAGCGGCGGTGACTGCTCAGGATCCGGTGCGTGCGGTGACGAGCGCCTGGAGCGCTGCCGCATCGTGCGGTGCGTGCCCGCGCGCGTCGTTGTCGAAGTAGACGTACACGTCGCGCGGTCGGCTGTCGCCGGCGCCCGTGCCGTCCGACCAGGCGCAGAGCAGGTCGGCCCATTCGTCGAGCTCGGCGGCGGTGTACGCGCTGTGATAGAGCATCTGTGCGCCATGAAGCCGGACATAGACGACCTCGCTCGTCAGGGCGTCGAAACGTGGCCATCTGCCGGCGGTGTCGGCGATGACGAGCGAAGCGCCGTGGTGACTGAGGATGCGCAGTGCCTCAGGATCGTCGAATGTCTGCGACCTCGGCTCGATCGCGTAACGGATCGGCTGGTCGCTCTCGAGCTCCGTCCAGGCTCGTCCGTCGAGACGCGAGTCGTGCGTCATCGCCAGCTTCTGAGCATCGCCCGTCGTGCGGGGGAGTGAATCGAGGAATCGTTCCAGGACCTCGGCGTCGAACTTCTCACGCTCCGGCAGCTGCCAGAGGATCGGTCCGAGTTGGGTTCCGAGGGCGAGGATGCCGGAGGCGAAGAAGTTGGCGAGTGCCTGTTCCGTGTCGCGGAGCCGCAGCATGTGCGTCACATAGCGGGATCCCTTGATGGCGAAGCTGAAGTCGTCAGGCACCTCGCTGGGCCAGCGACGGTAGCTATCCGGGCGTTGCAGCGAGTAGAACGATCCGTTGAGCTCGACGGTGGGGAAGTGCTGTCCGATGTGCTCGAGCTCCCGGCGTTGAGGCAGACCCCGGGGATAGAAGTCACCGCGCCAGCTGGCGTACCGCCAGCCCGACACGCCTATCCTCACCTGCGCAGCGCGTGCGGCGGTCATCGCGATTGATCCTCCTCCGCTGCCGCCGTGATTCGGGCGGCGTGAGGCGACGATAGGTGCGATGCCGTGGATGGGGAGCGGGGTTGACGCCCGTGGGCCACGTTGGTAGCGGCGTGCGGTCTCGCTCGGCTGTGCGTGAAGGCGAGGATCGCGCGTGGTGCGAGGACTGGTTGCCCTCTCGAGTCGTCCAACCCCATTTGGATCACTCGAGAGGGCTCACCGTCCTTCCCGGACGGTAGGGGAGGCGGCGAAGATTTTCGCTGCTCTCTCGACTGATATCCCCAGATGTTCAGCCGGTAGCCCCCGCTACTCCTTGCAGAATATCGCTTAATAGCTCTGTCCGCCATTTGGGGGACAAAGAAATCTACGAATGTTTCTTCCAAGACTGGGGCTTGCCGCGAGAACGTGCACTCATAGAGTGGGTTCATGGACAGAAAGCTCGTGCTGAACGCGCACCTCGCCATCGCCCACGGGCACCGCGTCGAGGTGACGGAGCGCATCGACGAGCTGACCGGAGAGTCGCTGATCCTGTCGGTCAGAGACCTCGACACGGGCATCCGGTATCGCCGCGTCGAAGAGCCGCGGGGTGAGTTCCTCCGGTGGCTCGGCCGCGTCGTCGACTGCACCGTGACCATCGGCGGCCACTCCTCGCAGACGACTCTCACCGTCGACGCCGACAGAGACGGATCAGGGGCGACGAGCGCCAGGGCTGCTCTGAACGGGGCGGATGCGGCGGTCGACGCCGCGAAGGCTGAAGCCGATCGCTGGGGCGGCGGAGACCGCGTCCCCGAGCCTGAGCCCGAACGCTTCTGGTGAGCCGCTCACCGGAAGTCCCTCGAACGATGCGTCACCCCCGTTCGGAGATCTTCGAACGCGTCGGCGAGGACGTTCACGACGCCCTCCGCTGAACGCTCGAGGATGCCGCGGATGATCAGCGCAGGAGAATCGCGCGCCACCCGGTGGTAACGACCCCACACCCCAGTCGAGCAGATGACGTTGACGAGACCGGTCTCATCCTCGAGGTTGAGGAAGGTGACACCGGCTGCGGTCGCCGGACGTTGACGGTGGGTCACAAGACCGGCGACCTCGATGCGTCGCCCCGTCTCGTGGCTCTGCAGATCTGCTGAGGTGAGCACGCCCCGTTCGCGCAGGAGCCCGCGGAAATGCGCCATCGGATGGTCGTCGGTCGAGACGCCGGTCGCCCAGAGATCTGCGGAGAGCCGCTCATAGCTGGACTGATCGCTGAACAGCGGCGGTTGCACGGCGATCGTCGTGCCGGGAAGGAACCGGGATCGGTCTTCAGCGGCTGCCCCGGACAGCCAGATCGCCTCTCTGCGCCGGAGGCCGAGGCACTCGAACGCGCCGGCGGTCGCCAGGGACTCCAGCTGCGCAGCGGTGGCATCCGTGCGCCTCACCAGATCGTTCAGATCGCGGAAAGGTCCGGCTGCCTCGCGCTCGGCGACGATCTTCTCCGCCAGTTGAGTGCCGATGCCGCGCACACCGCTGAGACCCATGCGCACCGCATAGGCGCCATCTCGACGGTGTGCCGCCGACTCGTCCGGAGAGGAGCGATCGAAGCGCGGCACCCGGGGCTGCAGAGGGTCGCTGCAGGTGTCCCGCCCCGTCGGCATCCGCAGCGGTGAGCCCTCGAGGGGTTCGAGAGTCTCGGTGGCCCCCGAGGCGTGCAGATCGGGGCGACGCACCTCGACCCCGTGTCGTCGTGCATCCGCGGTGAGTGTCGACGCGGAGTAGAAGCCCATCGGCTGCGACCGGAGGAGCCCAGCGAGGAACGCCGCGGGATAGTGCAGCTTGAGCCAGGAGCTCGCATAGACCAGGAGCGCGAAGGACAACGAGTGGGACTCTGCGAATCCGAAGTTCGCGAAGGCCTGGATCTGCGCGTAGATGCGATCCGACTGCTCGGCGGAGAGTCCGCGTCTGGTCATCCCCGCGTAGAGCTTGTCTCGCACCTTGTCGATCTTCTCGAGCCCGCGCTTGGACCCCATCGCGCGTCTGAGCAGATCGGCCTCGTCGGCGGTGCAGTCGCCGATGGCCGTCGCCATCTGGATCAGTTGCTCCTGGAAGATCGGGATGCCCAGTGTCCGCTCGAGGATCGGCTTGAGGTCATCGTGCGGAGACGGGATCTCGAGCACCACGGGCTCTTCGCCACGGGCGGCTCTGGCGAGATTCTCCTCGTCGAGCGCATCCTTCGCCATCTTGCGGCGGACGAAGGGATGCACGGCCCCGCCCTGGATGGGCCCGGGGCGGATCAGCGCGATCTGGATGGCGAGGTCGTAGAAGGCCCGAGGCTGCAGGCGGGGGAGAAGGCCGATCTGCGCACGGGATTCGACCTGGAACACCCCGATCGAGTCGGCGCGGCAGAGCATGTCGTAGACGGCCGGCTCTTCTTTCGGAAGGGTCTCGAGCGTCCACCGCTCACCCGTGGCGTCGTGGATCAGGTCGAAGCAGTGCTGGAGCGCAGCCAGCATCCCGAGCCCGAGGAGATCGAACTTCACCAGCCCCATCCAGGCCGCGTCGTCTTTGTCCCACTGGATCACCGTGCGGTTCTCCATGCGTGCATGCTCGACGGGAACGACCTCGCCGACAGGGCGCGCGGTGAGCACCATGCCGCCGGAGTGGATGCCGAGATGCCGGGGAGCCTTCAGCAGTTCGCCCGCGTAGTCGAGCACGTTCGCCGGGATGTCGTGCTCGTCGGCCACCTCGAGCCCGGCGCTCCACCCATCGACCTGCCGGGACCAGGCATCCTGCTGTCCCGGGGAGTAGCCGAGAGCTCTCGCCATGTCGCGCACCGCGTTCTTCGGACGGTACTGGATGACGTTCGCCACCTGTGCCGCACGTTCGCGTCCGTACTCGCGGTACACCCACTGGATGATCTCCTCGCGGCGATCCGAGTCGAAATCGACATCGATGTCCGGTTCTTCCTGTCGGGTCGTCGCGAGGAAGCGCTCGAAGGGCAGACGGTAGAGGATCGGGTCGACGGCGGTGATGCCGAGCAGATAGCAGACGGCGCTCGCCGCGGCCGAGCCGCGCCCCTGGCACAGGATGCCGCGACGGCGCGCCTCGGCGACGATGCCGTGCACGATGAGGAAGTAGCCGGGGAAGTCCTTCTCCTCGATCACATCGAGCTCGCGTCCGATCCTGCGACGGCCGTCGGCATCCAGGCGCGGATACTTCGTCGGCACGGCCTCCCACACCAGGTGGCGCAGCCAGCTCATCGGCGTGTGTCCGTCAGGGACCTCCTGCTTCGGGAGGGCAGGTCGTGCACGGCGGAGGGAGAAGGCCGACGCTGCGGCGAGTTCGAGGCCGTAGGAGATCGCACCGGGGTGGCGCCGGAAGCGCGCTGCCATCTCCGCGCCGCTGCGCAGATGCGCTCCTCCGTGAGTCGGAAGCCACCCGTCGAGCTCGTCCATGCTGCGCACGGCGCGCACGGCGGCGACCGCTTCGGCCAGTGATGCACGCTCGGGCGCTGCATAGTGCACGTTGTTCGTCGCCACCACCGGCAGTCGCATCCGTCTGGCGAGATCGGCGAGAGCGTCGTTGCGTCGTGTGTCCAGCGGGTCGCCGTGGTCAAAGAGCTCGACGGCGACGTGATCCTGGCCGAACAGATCCACCAGTCGGCGCAGCGGCGTCTGAGCATCTCCCGCCTCTAGGCCACGGCGGACCCCGCCCTTCCGGCATCCGGTGAGGATCGTCCAGTGCCCGTCTGAGGCGGCTGCCAGCTCCTCGAGGTCGTAGACGGGGCGGCCCTTCTCGCCACCGCGCAGGTGGGCGGCCGTCATCGCGCCGGAGAGACGGTGGTAGCCCTCCAGCCCGTCGGCGAGCACCAGCAGATGGTCGCCGACGGGATCGGGGGCGCCCCGCTGCGGTGCGTCGAGGCCGAGCGAGAGCTCTGCGCCGAACACGGTCTGGACGCTCACATCCATCAGCTCTGCGACCTCGGCGAAGCGGGCAGCACCGTAGAAGCCGTCGTGGTCGGTGAGCGCCAGTGCAGTGAGTCCGAGACGCTCGGCCTCGGCGAGCAGGTCCTCCGGTGAGGAGGCGCCGTCGAGGAAGGAATAGGACGAATGCGCATGCAGCTCGGCGTACGGGACGGCGTCCTCTGGCCTGCTGACGGACGTCGGTGGGTTCCGTGTGCGCTTGGTGCTGACGGGGCCGGGGTCGGGTCGGCTGCCGGGCGGGATGCCTCCCGTCGGGTAGGGCGATTCCTCGCCGCTGAGAGTGCGCTCCAGCTCGTTCCAGGACAGGGGAGGGTTGTGCCAGCCCATCAGCGGTACCTCCCCTCAGCCCACCACCGGCCTCCGGTGCAGAAGACGAGCCAGGCCCGATCATGATCGTCGACGATCTGCAGGCGGTGCCCTCTCTTGCCGCCGGAGTCCTCCCATCGGCGTTCATGGATCGGCCACGGACCGGCCCACGCCTGAACGTCGTCGCCGTCGATGCGAGCGGGCGCCGCCGAGAGCGCACCCCGTTCGTCGACGAGGACGGTCTCGCCGTCAGGGGAGAGCACTCCGATGGGGCGAGGAGGGCGGAACACCTCGGCGGGGAGAGGGTCGGGAAGGCTCCCCGGCCAGGGCTGCGCTGGGTCTCTGGGGGCGACGGCGCGTTCGCCCCACGGAGTGAGCACCTGTCGATCGGCGAGCCAGCGCCCGCCGGAGAGGGCAGCGGTGACGACGCCCTCGTGGCCGAGCATCGTCTGCACGCGCGAGATGGCGTGATGCAGGCGTTCATCAGTGCCGGACCCGAAGAGGCCGGGCTGGTGATGGGCGGCATCGTCGACCGCCACGGGGACGATCCGCACCAGAGAGATTCCGCCGAAGGCACGAGCCTCATCGACCGGCTCCTTCGCGGATTCGGCTCCCAGTGCTTCGAGCTGCCAGCGCACCCGGTCGACGAGATCAGCGGCATCGAAGCAGGTGGGATGCAGCCAGGGGCGCGAGAACACCTTGCCGTCGTCGTCGGTGAGGTCGATGCGGACCTCGGTGCACACCACCGAGGCCTCACCGAGGGCGAGCATGACCGCATCGGCCGTCTGCCGCACGGCGAAGGCCACCTGATCGGCTCCGGCGAGTGGCGAGTCGAACTCGATGGAGCGAACGAGCTCGGGGTCAGGAGGTCGTGCCACCACCGCGCGGGAATCGGCGCCGGCGGCGAGGGCGTGCAGACGCGCGCCGCGCTCGCCGAAGCGATCGCGCACCTCGATCTCGTCGAGGGCCGCGAAGTCGCCGAGCGTGCGCACACCGAGCCGGACGAGCAGACCGGTGAGCTGCTCGTCTCTCAGAACGTTCACCGGGAGTGGGGCGAGGAAGTCCTTCGCGAGTCCTGCAGGTACGACGGTGCACGGTGCGCTCCCTCGCGCGGCGAGCTCGGCGGTGAAGGGACCGTCGGCGATGCCCACGCGCACCTCGGGGAACCCGGCGTCGGTGAGGATGTCGATCAGGGCACGCCCCGCCTCGGCCTCGCCGTCGTGATAGCGCGCGATGCCCCGTGCCCGCACCGCCGCCAGCCCTGGACGCAGCAGTGCCGCACCGGGCGCGTGCTTCTCGATGAGCTGCAGCACGGGGAGGAACGCTCTCTCGTCGCGGGCGGGGTCGTGGGGCATCACGCGCAGTGACGAGATATGGCCCTGAGCGACGCGGCGACGTTGGCCGGCGCGCACGCCGTGCTCCCTCGCCGATGCGGTGCACGCCACGACGGTGTTCGCATGCACCAGAGCGGTCGGCGGATGAGGCGGTGGGCCGCCGAGAGCTGCTCTCAGCGGCCAATCGGGAAGCCACAGGACGAGGACGCGAAGTGGAGCGGCGGTCATCCGGCCACCGCCAGACGCGGGTACTCGAGCGGAGCGGCCTCGCCGCCGCGCAGGCCGGTCAGCCCTGTGATCTCGGCCATGGTCTCGGTGGCGACGTGCTCCGCCGGCAGCTCTTCCACTGCGCCGTGGGAGCCGGGAAGACGCACGCGTACGCTCGACGTCAGCGGACTGTGCCTCGTCCGCGCCGACACCGTCGCCGTGGAGCCTTCGATGAGCCCCCACCCCTCGCCGATGCCGAGCCAGTGCTGGTCGTGCAGCCGGATGGACCCCTCGCTCTGCGGCCAGGCGCCGGACTCCGCGGACTCGGTGACGAGCAGGGTGCTCCCGCGGTCTCGCAGTCGTGCGCTCAGTCGGGACACATCCGCATCGCGGGCCCTCCCTCCGGGCTGCACGGCGATCAGCGGAACCACCTCGGCGAGCGCAGAGGCCACGGCGAGCCAGCGGTCTCCTGGTTCGGGGACGAGGATCAGGCGAGGAAGCGCGATTCCGAACGCCGCTGCGGCTTCGACACCCAGTGTGGGCATGCCCACGACCGCGCACCAGTGGCCCTTGCCCGAGGCCGCGGCGAGCAGTGCGAGGACGAGACTGGGGGAGGGAGAGACGGTGTACGCCGCCCCCGTCTGCAGCCCCTCTTCGGGGAGCAGCGAGGAGAAGGCCGGATCGAGAGGGAGAAGCGGGTGCTCGCTGCGTCTGCGCTGCATGCGGCTGATCTCCCGGCGCAGCCGAAGAACCTCTCCGGCGCGGGAGTCGCCAGCCGGAGAGAGCGCGGTCACCGCATCGAGCCCGATCCCCATGAATCCATCCTCGAAGATATGTACTAATAAAGCAACTGGAGTAGATGACGATAGTTCGAACCTCCGACATCGCGGCGTGACGTTATCCACACGCGGTCATCGCCGCCGTCCGAGTTCTCCTAACCTGCGGGCATGGATCTCCGTACTGTGGCCGTCGTGACCGTTCATCTGGCCCTGTTCGCGATCGCCTGCCGACTCGTCGCCGTCGACATCCGCACGCATCGGCTGCCGAACCGGATCGTGCTCCCCACCCTCGCGGCGCTCATCGTCCTCGGAGTCGTCGACGCCATCACGGTCGGCCAGAGCGCCCCGTTGATCAGGGCCGTATCCGGGTTGCTGATCCTCGGCGGCTTCTACGCGACGCTCCGTCTGCTCAGCCGGGACGGCATGGGCGGAGGCGATGTCAAGCTCGCCGCCGTCATCGGTCTGGTCCTCGGATGGCACAGCTGGCAGGCGCTCGCCGTGGGAGCAGCATCCGCCTTCGTGCTCGGCGCCGTGTTCTCCCTCTCGCTGATGATGCTCCGCAGGGCGGACGGATCCACGCGGATCGCCTTCGGACCGTGGATGATCATCGGCGCGCTCCTCGGCATCCTGATGGAGTGAGGCGCCGTGCAGGGTGCCGTCGGCGATAGGGTGAGGACATGGCACTCGCACGACTTCACGGCGGCCCGCTCGACGGGCAGATCATTCCTCTCGGCGACGCGGACGACAAGCTGATCGTCCCTTACAGCGAGACCCAGGTGGTGTACAACCGGCGCGGTGACGCGCAGAACACCGGCGACACCGACGGTCCCACCGAGATCGACTACTGGTACGACGAATCCCTCGAGGACATCAGCCCGTCGGATGACTGAGCACCCCAGCGAGTCGCCGTCTGGCTCCGAGCCCTCCAGGGTCGTCGAGGTCGAGCGCAAGTACGACGTCGATGACTCCACGCCCCTTCCGGTGTGGGTGGGGATCCCCGGAGTGGATGCCGTGTCGTCCGGAGAGGTGCGCGAGCTCGACGCTCGCTACTTCGACACCGTCGATGCTCGGCTCTCCCGTGCAGGGGTAGCCCTTCGTCGCCGCACCGGCGGCCCCGATGCCGGATGGCACATCAAGGGACCGCGAGAAGGTGACGGTCGCCTCGAGATCGGCTGGCCCCTGGGCGAAGACGACAGCATCCCGGATGCCGTGACCGAGACCATCTCGCGATGGGCGACGGCGCCGCTCACACCCCTCGCGCGGATCGAGAACACCCGCACGGCGTACCTGCTCACCGGGACGGCCGGAGTCGTCGCCGAGTTCGTCGATGACCGCGTTCGCGCGACCGATCTCCGACACGACGTGCAGCGGGAATGGCGGGAGTGGGAGTTCGAGCTCGGCCCCGCCGCGCCTGTCGATGCGGCGGGGCGAGCAGCCCTCTTCGACGCCGTGGAGCGGGTCGTCTCCGATGCCGGGGGTCGCGACGCGTCATCCAGCTCGAAGCTCGCGCGTGCTCTGGGTTTCTGACGCCCGATGCAAGCCCCTTCCGTGCTGGCGCGCGGTCATGCTTGAGTGACAGACATGACCCGCGCTGCCGTGCTCCGCTCATTGCGGACGATCGTTCCCGACACCGTCATCGAGCAGCACGAGGTGCGCGACATCTTCGCCTCGCAGCCCGATGTCGGACGCCTCGCCCAGCGGATCATCGGGGCGTCGTTCAACGGCTCGGGCATCGACACCCGCCACACCGTCATCCGAGAGCTCTCGCCCGCGGCCGGCACGGACGACAAGATGTTCTTCGACCGTGAGACGGGCCGCCTGCAGTCGCCGGGCACCGCAGCCCGCAACGACCTCTATACGCGCGAGGCGTTGCGTCTCTTCGTGGAGGTGGCGCGCAGCGCCTTGGACGCAGACCCCGACATCGTCGCCGCAGACGTCACGCACGTCATCACCGCATCCTGCACGGGCTTCCACGCGCCGGGCCCCGAGTACGAGATCGTGCGCGGGCTGGGGCTGTCCGACAGCGTGCAGCGTTATCACCTCGGATTCATGGGCTGCTACGCCTCGCTGCCGGCGCTCCGTGCGGCGAGCCAGTTCTGCGCAGCCGACCCCACGGCCGTGGTGCTCGTGGTCAGCGTCGAGCTGTGCACCGTCCACCTTCGCTCGTCGGAGGACCCGGATCTCATCGTCGCCAACTCGCTCTTCGCCGACGGGGCGGCCGCCGGCATCGTCACCGCACGCGACCTCGCCACTCCTGTTCCTGCGGTGCGTCTCGACGGCTTCCACACGGCGATAGCCGCGGAGGGCGAGAAGGACATGGCCTGGACCATCGGCGACCACGGCTTCGAGATGATCCTGTCGACGAAGGTGCCGCAGATCATCGGGGAGACCATCATCGGTGCGATCCGTCCGCTGTACGCGCGCGAGGGCGAGCTCGCAGCCGCGTTCGACGAGGGGCGTGTGGGGGAGCGGGTGGAGCACTGGGCCATCCACCCCGGTGGACGCAGCATCCTCGACCGCGTGCAGGAGCGACTGAATCTCAGCGACGATCAGCTCTTCCCGGCCCGGGAGACGCTGCGCGAGAACGGCAACATGTCGAGCGCCACTGTGCTCTTCGTCATCAAGCGGATCCTCGACGACGGCGCGGGGGACGGGTCGCGCGTCGCCGCGATGGCCTTCGGCCCTGGGCTGACCGCCGAGAGCGCACTGATGACGGTCACCACCGGCATCTCGTGAGACACGACCTTTCGACACGCGCCACCGAGGCGCGCGAGCTCATGGACGACCCGCATGCGGACGTCGGGATGCTGGAGCGCACCTACCGGCGCTTCCGTCTCGTGAACGCGCTCGTCTCCCGACCCCGACTGCTCTATCGCCAGGACATCCTGCCGCGCGCCCGCCGTGGCCCGATCCGCATCCTCGACATCGGCGCGGGTGGCGGAGACGTATGCCGGATGATCGCGGCGCGAGCGCGGCGAGCGGGTCTCGAGGTGGAGATCACGGCGCTGGACGCCGACGAGCGGGCGATCCGCTGGGCGGCGGAGCACGATGGAGGAGCCGGCATCGCATATCGCTGCGCCTTCTCGTCAGACCTCGTGGCGGATGGCGAGCAGTTCGACGTGGTCTTCTCGAATCACGTGCTGCACCACCTCACCGGGGCGGAGCTCGACGGCCTGCTGCGGGACTCCGAGGCGCTCGTCGGCAGCGGCGGTGTCGTGGTGCACCGCGACATCGCCCGCACTCGACTCGCCTACGTGCTGTACGACGTCGCGACGTGGATCCTCGCGGGCACGCTGTTCCGGGGCTCGTTCATCCGAGAGGACGGCCTCGTCAGCATCCGTCGCTCGTACACGAGGGGAGAACTCGCCGCGCTCGTGCCGTCCGGATGGACCGTGCACTTCGGACTCCCCTCGCGGCTGGAGCTGCGCAGGCGCGCCGACGCGGTCTCATGACGCACGAAGGCCCGGCCACGCGTGAGCGTGCCGGGCCTTCGAGTCGATCGCGGTGATCAGAAGTTGATCATGTGACCTGCGAGGCCGTGGAAGCCCTCCTGCAGCGCCTCCGAGAGCGTCGGGTGCGTGTGCACGTTGCGAGCCAGCTCGAGGGCCGTGAGGTCCCACTTCTGGGCCAGCGTCAGCTCGGGCAGGAGCTCCGACACGTCGGGGCCGATCATGTGGGCGCCGATGAGCTCGAGGTGCTCGGCGTCGGCGATCAGCTTGACGAATCCGACGGGCTCGCCGAGCCCGTGCGCCTTGCCGTTGGCCATGAACGGGAACGTCGCGACCTTGATCTCGCGTCCCTCGTCCTTCGCCTGCTGCTCGGTGAGACCGAACGAGGCGACCTGCGGCGAGCAGAACGTCGCGCGCGGCATCATGCGGTAGTCGCCCAGCGTCTGGGTCTCCGCGCCGCCGATGGTCTCTGCGGCCACGACGCCCTGCGCCTCGGCCACATGGGCGAGCTGCAGCTTGGCGGTGACATCGCCGATCGCGTAGATGCCCTCGACGTTCGTGCGCATGTGGTCGTCGATGTCGATCGCGCCGCGCTCGGTGAGCTTCACGCCGGTGGCCTCGAGACCGAAGCCCTCGATGTTGGGGGCGAAGCCGACCGACATGAGCACCTTGTCGGCCTCGATCGAACTCTGCTGACCGTCCTTACCGGTGTAGGAGACGGTGACGGACGAGCCGTTGTCCACGACGGACTCGACCTTGGTGGAGGTCAGGATGTCGACGCCGTAGTTCTTGTACTGCTTGGCGATCTCCTTCGACACGTCGGCATCCTCGTTGGGGAGGGCACGGTCGAGGAACTCGATGATGGTGACCTTGACGCCGTAGTTCGTCATCACATACGCGAACTCCATGCCGATGGCGCCGGCGCCCACGATGACGATGGACTTCGGCAGCTCGCGCGAGAGGATCTGCTCTTCGTACGTCACGACGTTGTCGCTGAGCTGGACGCCCGGAAGAAGTCGGACCTTCGAGCCCGTGGCGATGATCGCGTTGTCGAAGGTGATTTCTTCGGTCGAGCCGTCGGACTTCGCGACCGAGATCGCCTTCGGGCCCGTGAAGGTGCCGCGACCGTCGTACTCGGTCACCTTGTTCTTCTTCATCAGGAAGTGGATGCCCTTGACGCGACCGTCGGCGACGACGCGGCTGCGGTCGAACGCCTTGCCGTAGTCGATCGTGAACTCACCCGAGATGCCGAAGAAGTCGGCCTTGTGGTTGAGCGTGTGCGCGAGCTCCGCGTTCTTCAGAAGAGCCTTGGAGGGGATGCAGCCCACGTTGAGGCACACACCGCCCCAGTACTTCTCTTCGATGATGGCGGTGGACAGACCGAGCTGCGCGCTGCGAACCGCAGCGACGTATCCGCCAGGACCTGCACCGAGGATGACGACATCGTAATGTGGCATGCCTTAAGCCTATCGCTCCGAGGAGAGGTCGGAATCGGCGGATGCCGGGTCGCGACGACCGCGGACGACGAGCCAGACGACGATGCCGACGATCACGAGGACGCCGACGATCGAGAGCACCCAGATCGTCGTCATCGGCGCCGCTGAGTCGTCGCTCTCGGGGGCCGGGGTGGCGTCCGTCCCGGGGCCCGCGGTCGCAGCCGGCTCGGGTGCTGCGGTGGCGCTGGCAGTGGGCTCGGAGCTGGGCTCCGAGGTGGGCGCGGCCTCCGTGCTGTTCGTGACCGTGAAGTCGAACTCTCCCGAGGTCGGATGGCCGTCGCTCGACACGACCTTCCAGATCACGTGATAGCCGCCGGCTGGGGCCTCGGCGGCGAGCGGCTGAGTGACGATCGCCCCCTCGACCGTGGCGGTTCCGTCGGTGACCGAGTTGCCGGACGGATCCGTCACGACGACCTCGGTCGCGCCGGTCTCGTCGATGAGCTTCGCGCTGAAGGTGAGCGTCAATTCGGTGGGAAGCGTGTCGACCGTGCTGTCGGCCTCGGGGGAGGAGGCGAGCAGGCTGTCGTGGGCCGAGGCGGAGAGAGGTGCGAACAGCACGAGGAATGCGGTCAGGAGGGCGGCCGCAAGGGCGATCGGAGCTGCGGGGAGGCGACGGGCTGTGGTTTTCACGTGATCAGCCTATGAAGTGTCGGTATGCGGTGCCTGATAGTGACGCGAGCTCCCGCGAGCGCCGTCCGATCAGTTAGTCTGGAGGACTAGGAGGGCATAGTGACAGACAGCCAGAATCGATCGGGCGGAGACGCCGCGATCCACCGTCCCGGCGAGCAGAGGCACGACGTGACGCAGACGTTCGGGCATGACTCGGACCTCTCCTTCGTGCCTTTCGGCGTGGAGCTCACCGACGTGGAGCAGGGCGCCATCGCGGCCCTTCCCTCCGGTTCCGCACTGCTTCTCGTGCGCTCCGGAGCTCTTGCGGGGGCCCGCTACCTTCTCGACACCGATGTGACGACTGTGGGGCGCCACCCCGAAGCCGACATCTTCTTCGACGACGTGACCGTCTCGCGCCGTCATGCGGAAGTGACTCGCAACGGATCGACGTTCGAGATCATCGACCAGCGTTCGCTCAACGGCACGTATGTGAACGGTGAGCGCGTCGACCGCAGTCCG
Organism: Microbacterium sp. LMC-P-041; assembly: GCF_030209555.1. NCBI lineage: Bacteria > Bacillati > Actinomycetota > Actinomycetes > Micrococcales > Microbacteriaceae > Microbacterium > Microbacterium sp. LMC-P-041. The sequence goes on along the minus strand of NZ_JARVRV010000002.1, from coordinate 348,419 downwards.
CTGGTCGACGGCACCGAGCTTCGCGTCGGCAAGTTCCGGTTGAACTTCTTCGCCTCTCCCGTCGATCGCGTCGCGGCGATCGACTGATGGCGGCTTCCCCCGCCCGCGAACGCTCAGCGTCCGCGGGCCTTCTGAGCATCGGGCAGGTGCTGGCCCGGCTCACGCCCGAGTTTCCCGAGCTCACCTCCAGCAAGCTCCGTTTCCTCGAGGTGCAGGGGATCGTCAGCCCGTCGCGCACGGAGTCCGGCTACCGCAAGTTCTCGCAGGCCGACATCGAGCGGCTGCGTCTCGGTCTCACGCTGCAGCGCGACCACTACCTGCCGCTCAGCATCATCCGCGAGCAGCTCGACGAGGCAGAGGCGAACGGTGAATCCGCGACCCTGGCTCCGCCGCCCTCGATCGCGCCCACTCCCCGGCGCTACCGCCGAGGAGAGCTGCTGTCGGCAGCAGGCGCGGGCCCCCAGCTTCTCAACGACGCGATCAGCACCGGCGTGATCGTCGCGCAGGAGAGCTACCCCGAGTCGACCGTCACGCTGCTTCGCGGCCTGGTCGCCCTCGATCGCCACGGCATCGAGCCCCGCCACCTGCGCTCGCTGAGGCAGGGTGCCGAGCGAGAGGTCGCGCTGATCGAGTCTGCGATGTCGTCTCTGCTGCGTCGTACGGACGCCGCGTCGAGGGCGAAGGCGAGTGAGATGGCACCGAGCCTCGCCTCGAAGATCGACGAGGTGCGCTCGCTCTTCGTCAAGGACGCGCTCACCAGGTTGCTTTCGTAACGAACTGATTGCGACACACCTTCGGTGTCCCACGGATGTCATTGCCGGTGCCGGAGGCCTGCTCTAGCGTGGAGGTAACAGCTCCAGGGAGGATTTCAAATGAATGCGGATGAGCGTGCAGGCGACCCGCGGTTCGTGCCGGAACTCCTCTTCACCGACGGTCTGCCGGCGATGGACGACGAGGTCGGCTACCGCGGTGCGGTAGCGGCGCGGGCGGCCGGCATCACCTACCGGCAACTGGACTACTGGGCTCGCACCGAGCTGGTGGAGCCCACGGTGCGCGGCGCCAGCGGTTCCGGGTCGCAGCGTCTCTACGGCTTCCGCGACATCCTCGTGCTCAAGCTCGTGAAGAGCCTTCTCGACACCGGCATCTCGCTGCAGCAGATCCGCACGGCGGTCGATGAACTCCGCCGCGCCGGCATCCGCGATCTCGCAGGAACGACGCTGATGAGCGACGGAGCCTCCGTCTACCTGTGCACCTCGAACGACGAGGTCATCGACCTGGTCAGTCGCGGTCAGGGAGTGTTCGGCATCGCTGTGGGCAAGGTCCTCCGCGAGGTCGAGTCGACGCTCGTCGAGTTCGATGCGACAGTGCCCGACCCGGTCGACGAGCTGTCGGCACGGCGCTCGAAGCGTTCCGCCTGAGCATTCGCCACCGAAGTCCCGCGAGCAGAGTCGCGCGACACGAAGAAACGGCCACCCTCGCGAGAGGATGGCCGTTCTGCTGTCCGGGGTGAGTCAGGCCTGCACGCCCGAGTCGGCGACCTGGATCCGGCCGGTGCGGATGATCCGGTCGAGCAGCTGATCGAAGTCGGAAGCGAGCTCCTGGGCCGAGTCGCCCGGCCAGATGTGGAGCGGCTTGGCTGCTCCCTGAGCCTGCTGCAGCGAGGTGCGCTCGGGAAGCTGGGGGGAGAGCACGAGCGGACCGAACATGTCGCGCAGCTCCTTGATGCGGAACTGGTGCTCGATCGACTGGGGGCGCACCCGGTTCACGACGATGCCGAGAGGCTGCAGTCGGGGGGAGAGGCCGCGACGGATCTCTTCGATCGCGCGCAGCGCGCGGTCGGCCGCAGCCACGGAGAAGAGCCCGGGCTCTGTGACGACCATCACCCGATCGCTCGCTGCCCACGCGGTGCGGGTGAGGGCGTTCAGCGACGGGGCGCAGTCGATGAGGACGAGGTCGTAATCGGCCTCGACGGCAGCGAGCGCCTCTTCGAGCTTCCAGACGTCGCGCACGCTCGGGTGCGGGCCGTCGAAGTTGATCGCGGACGGACTGCCGATCAGCACGTCGATGGTCCCGGGGTGCACCTTCGCCCAGCCGCTCGAGGTGATCGCCTGACGGACGACCTTCTCCTTCGGGTTCGCCAGGACATCGGCGATGTTGAGCCGACCTGCCACCTGGATGTCCATCCCGGTGGACACATCGGACTGTGGGTCGAGGTCGACGACGAGCGTTCGGACACCACGGGCGAAGGCTGCTGAGGCCAGGCCGAGTGTCACGGTCGTCTTGCCGACGCCTCCCTTGAGAGAGCTGACGCTGAGTACGTGCACGAACACCACGTTACCTTCCCCTAGGCTGGGTGCACACTCAGCCCCGCCCCATGCGCGCCGTATTCCGATGCGTATCGAGCTCCCAGAGGTGTGCATGTTCCAGAAGATCCTTGTGGCGAACCGCGGCGAGATCGCGATCCGTGCCTTCCGTGCGGCTTTCGAAGTCGGGGCCAGGACTGTGGCGGTGTTCCCGCACGAGGACCGTGGTTCGGTCCATCGGCTCAAAGCCGACGAGGCCTACGAGATCGGCGAACGCGGTCATCCGGTGCGCGCCTACCTCGACGTCGATGAGATCATCCGCGTCGCGAGGGATGCCGGAGCAGATGCGATCTACCCCGGATACGGCTTCCTCTCGGAGAACCCGGAGCTGGCCGAGAAGGCCGCCGCCAACGGCATCGTCTTCATCGGGCCCCCTGCGAAGGTCCTCGAGATGGCGGGCAACAAGGTCGAGGCCAAGCGTCATGCCATCGAGGCCGGCGTTCCGGTGCTCCGTTCGACGGAGGCGTCCGATGACATCGATGCACTCGTCGCCCAGGCCGCTGAGATCGGCTTCCCGCTGTTCGCGAAGGCCGTCGCCGGCGGTGGCGGACGCGGCATGCGACGCGTCGAGTCCGCAGGTGAGCTCGCTCCGGCACTCGCAGAGGCCATGCGCGAGGCCGCCAGCGCGTTCGGCGATCCGAGGATGTTCCTCGAGCAGGCGGTCCTTCGTCCTCGGCACATCGAAGTGCAGATCCTCGCCGACAAGACGGGCGAGACCGTGCACCTCTTCGAGCGGGACTGCTCCGTGCAGCGCCGTCACCAGAAGGTGGTGGAGATCGCCCCGGCACCGAACCTCGACGACGGCATCCGCACCGCGCTGCACGGCTACGCCGTCGCGTTCGCCCGTTCCATCGGATACGAGAACGCGGGAACGGTCGAGTTCCTGCTCGAGACCGCGGGGGAGCGCACCGGCGAGGTCGTCTTCATCGAGATGAATCCGCGCATCCAGGTCGAGCACACGGTCACCGAGGAGGTGACCGACGTCGATCTCGTGCAGAGTCAGATGCGCATCGCGGCCGGACAGACGCTCGCGGAGCTCGGTCTCGAGCAGAAGGATCTCCATGTGCGGGGAGCTGCGCTGCAGTGCCGCATCACGACGGAGGATCCCACTCAGGGGTTCCGTCCGGACACCGGCAAGATCACCACATACCGCTCACCGGGTGGCGCAGGGATCCGGCTCGACGGCGGCACCGTCCATCAGGGCGCGCAGATCAGTCCGCACTTCGACTCGATGCTCGCGAAGCTGACCTGCCGTGGTCGCGACTACCCTGCTGCCGTGGCGCGCGCGCGGCGCGCGCTGGCGGAATTCCGCATCCGCGGCGTCTCGACGAACATCCCGTTCCTGCAGGCGCTGCTCGAGGATGACGCGTTCATCGCCGGCGACGTGAGCACGTCCTTCATCGACGAGCGTCCCGACCTGCTGCGCGGACGCGAGTCGAAGGATCGCGGTACCCGGATCCTGAACTGGCTGGTGGACGTGACGGTCAACAAGCCCCACGGCATCCACCCCGGCTCGTTGGATCCGCGGGCCAAGCTTCCGGCCGTAGACCTGTCCGCCACCCCGGCATCCGGTTCACGGCAGCGCCTGCTCGAGTTGGGACCGGAGGGCTTCGCGAAGAGCCTCCGCGCGCAGAGTGCCCTCGCCATCACGGACACGACCTTCCGTGATGCGCACCAGTCGCTCCTGGCCACCCGGGTGCGCACGAGGGATCTCGTCGCGGTCGCACCGCACATCGCCAGGCTGACGCCGGAGCTGTTCTCGGTCGAGGCCTGGGGAGGTGCCACCTACGACGTCGCTCTGCGCTTCCTGGGCGAAGACCCCTGGGAGCGTCTCGACAAGCTGCGGGCCGCCCTTCCGAACGTCGCGATCCAGATGCTTCTCCGGGGACGCAACACCGTGGGCTACACGCCCTACCCGACGGCGGTCACCGAAGCGTTCGTGAAGGAGGCGGCGGCGAGCGGGGTCGACATCTTCCGGATCTTCGATGCCCTCAACGACATCGAGCAGATGCGCCCAGCGATCGACGCGGTGCGGAACACGGGTACGGCCATAGCCGAGGTGGCGCTCTGCTACACCGGCGACCTGCTGAACCCGGCCGAGGACCTGTACACCCTCGACTACTACCTGAATCTCGCCGAGCAGATCGTCGGGGCCGGGGCGCACATCCTGGCGATCAAGGACATGGCGGGCCTTCTGCGTCCTGCGGCGGCGGCGAAACTCGTCACCGCGCTGCGCGAGCGCTTCGATCTGCCCGTGCATCTGCACACGCACGACACCCCCGGCGGACAGCTCGCCACCCTGCTCGCCGCCAGCGCGGCGGGAGTGGATGCGGTCGACGCGGCATCCGCTCCGCTGTCCGGCACGACCAGCCAGCCCTCCCTCTCATCTCTCGTCGCCGCGCTCGCGCACACGGATCGGGACAGCGGGATCTCGCTCGACAGCGTCTCGAACCTCGAGCCGTACTGGGAGGCGGTCCGTCGGATGTACGCGCCGTTCGAATCCGGACTTCCGGGCCCCACAGGCCGGGTCTACCACCACGAGATCCCGGGCGGTCAGCTGTCGAACCTGCGTCAGCAGGCGAAGGCGCTCGGCCTCGCAGAGGACTTCGAGCTGATCGAGGACATGTACGCCGCCGCCGATCGGATCCTCGGCCGGGTTCCCAAGGTGACCCCCTCGTCGAAGGTGGTCGGCGATCTCGCGCTGCACCTGGCAGCGGTGAAGGCGGACCCCGCCGATTTCGAGGCGAACCCCGAGAAGTACGACGTGCCCGACTCCGTCGTCGGATTCATGGCGGGTGAACTCGGCGATCTCCCGGGCGGATGGCCCGAGCCCTTCCGCACGAAGGTTCTGGCGGGACGGTCGGTGCGCACAGGCATGACGGAGATCTCGGCCGACGATGAGGCGGCCCTCGCAGGTGACGGTGCGACCCGTCGGGCGAGACTGAACACGCTGCTGTTCCCCGCGCCGATGCGCGAGTTCACCGAGCGACGCGACGTGTTCGGCGATCTCTCGGTGCTCGACACGGCCGACTACCTCTACGGTCTCGTCCAGGGGCAGGAGCACGTCGTCGAGATCGATCGCGGCGTCCAGCTGTACGTGGGGCTCGAAGCCATCGGCGATGCGGACGACAAGGGCATGCGCACCGTCATGACGACGCTCAACGGTCAGCTGCGACCGGTGTTCGTGCGCGACAGATCGGTGGCAGTGGACGTGCACGAGATCGAGAAGGCCGACACCTCGGTGCCCGGTCAGGTGGCCGCACCGTTCTCGGGCGTCGTGACGCTCAAATCGGAGGTCGGCGACTCGGTGCGCGCCGGTGAACCGGTCGCATCCATCGAGGCGATGAAGATGGAGGCCGCCATCACGGCCCCCATCGACGGTGTGGTCGAGCGGCTCGCGATCGGTGCGACGCAACAGGTCGAGGCCGGCGATCTTTTGGTCGTGATCCGCCCGGCGCACTAATCTTGTGCGGGCGAGGCCGCGTTCGACGAAACGCACCCGAGGCCCGCACAAGCTTGGAGTGACACAGTGACCCCGAAGAACGTGGCAGACAACCCGGACGATGAGTCCAGAGGGGTTCTCAACGACGCGACGTCGTTGGACACCTCGGCGATCGGGATCCTCGGCACCGCGCAGGTGAGCGTGGTGTTGCCGACGGACGATGACGACGACCTGGAAGACGACGGCGTCATCGAGGGCGAGGTCGTCGCGGATCTGATCGTCGACGAGCCCGTCGCCGCGGCGAAGGCTGCGGCGGAGATCGCACCGGCACCGCTCGGTGCGGCGCCGATGATCATCGAGCTGCCGCCGGAGCCCGCGAAGGAAGAGATCCAGCGCCCCGAAGTCGAGGCGGAAGTAGAGCCCCAGGCGGAGCCTGAGCCTGAGTCCGCAGTCGAGCCTGAGCCTGAGGTCGAGCCTGAGTCCGCAGTCGAGCTTGAGCCTGAGCCTGAGCCTGAGCTCGAAGTTGAGCCTGAGGTCGAGTCTGAGTCTGAGGTCGAGTCTGAGGTCGAGTCTGAGGTCGAGCCTGAGCCTGAATCTGAGGTCGAGTCTGAGTCTGAGGTCGAGCGTGAAATCGAGCCCGAGCTTGAAATCGAGCCCGAGCCCGCGGTCGCTCCCGCGACCGAATCGCAGTCGGAGACCGAACAGGACGCTCAGACCGAGCCCCGGCGCACGCGTGAAAGCACTCCGGTGACTGCATCAGCCACGGATGCCGGCGCCATTCCGTCCGCGAAGCCGGCTGCAGCGCCTGCTGATGCCGTCGCCGCGGAGGAGGCCGCTGCCGCCGCGGCGTTCATCGCCAAGGCGAAGGCGGACTTCGACGCCGCGCCGACCTCGAGGAGAGCGTCGGCGGCATCATCTCTCGCCAAGAAGGAGACTTCGGCAATGGACGCACAGAAGCCCAGGACCGCCGTAGCACCCGCGACTCGATCAACCCGGGCCGACGTGCAGCTCTCGTCGAAGCGTCTGGACGACCTCGGCGACTCCTCTCGCGAGAGCGCCGACCTCCTCACCGCCGACCGACTGCTTGACCCGCACCGTCTCACCAAGCCCGAACCCGAGGGGGCGTGGAGTCACTTCCTCTACGCCATCTCGGGGCGCCGGATCAACATCGGTGACGGACGCCGCGCCCGCGAGCGGAAGGCTCTGAGCGCGCGGATCGCCGCTCCGATCGTCGGGGGAGCCCGGTTCGTCCCCGTGCTGTCGCGGAAGGGCGGAGTCGGCAAGACGACGATCACCGCTCTGCTGGGCATGGCCCTCGCCGACGCCAGGGACGATCGCGTGATCGCGGTCGACGCCAACCCCGACCGCGGCACCCTCGCCGAGCGCGTGGTGCGGCCGCACCACAACAAGTCGGTGCGCGACCTCGTCCGCATCCATGACGAGGTCAGGGGGTATCACGACATCTCTGCGATCGTCGCGCGAGACGCCACCCGCCTCGACGTGCTCGCGTCCGACTCGGATCCTCGGATCGCCGAGGCGTTCAGCGACAGCGACTATCGCGACGTGGCAGGCGTCGCCGCGCACTACTACTCGCTCGTGCTCACGGACACCGGAACAGGCATCGTGCACTCGGTCATGTCGGCCACGCTCGATCTGGCCGATCAGATCGTGATCGTGTCGGGGCTGAGCGTCGATGAGGCGCGGCTGGCATCGGAGACCCTGACGTGGCTCGAGAGCAACGGGTACGCCGAGCAGGCCCGGGGGGCGGTCGTGGTGCTGAACCAGTCGACGCCCGGCGCCCCGCTGGTGCGCCTCAACGAGCTCGAAGCGCATTTCGGCACGAGGGCGAAGCATGTGGTGCGGATGCCGTACGACTCGCAGATCGCCGGGGGCGGGACCATCGTCTTCGCCAATCTCCAGCCTGAGACACGGGTGGCGGCACGGGAACTGGCTGCGCTGCTCGTCGAAGGTCTGCGGGCGAAGGGCGCCTGATGGCGGTCCGTGAGATCCGGGTCTTCGGAGACCCCGTGCTTCGCACCGTCTGCGCACCGATCGACCGTATCGACGAGGGGGTGCGCGCGCTCGTCGCCGATCTGATCGACACCGTCGAGCTGCCTGGCCGTGCCGGTGTCGCGGCTCCGCAGATCGGCGTCGCGCTCCGCGCCTTCAGCTACAACATCGACGGTGACATCGGTTACGTGCTCAATCCCGTCCTGACCCAGGTCCGGGGTGAGCCGGTGCCCACGGGGGAGGGCTGCCTGTCGGTTCCCGGCCTGTGGCACGACGCCCTGCGACACCCGTGGGCCCGCGTCGAGGGCATCGACCTCGACGGTGAGCCGGTGGTGCTCGAAGGAAGCGGTCTGCTGGCGCAGGCGCTTCAGCACGAGACCGATCACCTCGATGGGAAGCTCTACCTCACGAGGCTGGATGCCGAGACCCGCAAGCGTGCGATGCGCGAGGTCAGAGAGAGCGCGTGGTTCTGATCCTCGGACACTGAGAAAGGCCCCGCCGGAGCGGGGCCTTTCTGCTGTCTCGCGAGCCTCAGCCGCCGATCGCGACGTTGGTCGTCGAGACGGGTTCGTCGTAGATGGCAGCGATCTCGTCGGCGAAGTCGCTCATGATCACGTTGCGCTTGATCGACAGCTTCGGAGTGAGGTGACCGGAGGCCTCGGTCCACTCGCTGTCGAGAACGGTGAACTTGCGGATGGACTCCGCGCGCGACACGCGGGCGTTGGCGGCATCGACCGCCTTCTGGATCTCGGCACGGACGGCATCGTTCGTGGCGGCCTCGGCGAGCGACATCTCCTTCGGGAGGCCTGCGTTGCCGAGCCAGGTCGGAAGCATCTCGGGATCCAGCGTGATGAGCGCGGAGATGAACGGACGCTGATCGCCGACGACGACGACCTGTCCGATGATCGGATTCGCGCGGATCGGGTCTTCCAGCGCGGCCGGCGCGACGTTCTTTCCGCCGGCCGTGACGATGATCTCCTTCTTGCGACCGGTGATGGTCAGGAAGCCCTCGGAGTCGAAGCTGCCGATGTCGCCCGTGTGGAACCAGCCGCCGTCGCTGAACGCCTCTGCGGTCGCCTCGGGGTTGTTCCAGTACTCCTTGAAGACGTTGATGCCGCGGACCTGGATCTCACCGTCGTCCGCGAGTCGCACACCCACACCGGGGAGCGCGGGGCCGACGGTGCCGATCTTCGACTTGTCGGCCAGGTTCACGGTCGCCGGAGCAGTCGTCTCGGTGAGACCGTATCCCTCGAGGATCACGACGCCGAGGCTGTGGAAGAAGTGGCCCAGACGTGAACCGAGGGGAGCGGAGCCCGACACCGCATAGACGACTCTGCCGCCCATGGCTTCACGCAGCTTGCTGTAGACGAGCTTGTTGAAGAGTGCGAACTTGAGCTTCGTCCCGATCGGGATGCTCTTGCCCTCCTCGACGAGCTTCGAGTGCTGGATGGCGACGTCCGCGGCGGCGCGGAAGATCTTCCCCTTCCCACCGGCCTCGGCCTTCTGCTCGGCGGAGTTGTAGACCTTCTCGAAGACGCGCGGCACGGCGAGAAGGTAGGTCGGCTTGAACGACCCGAGCGCCGGCAGCAGCTGTCGAGTGTCGGGCTGGTGTCCGGTGCGCACACCGGCGTGGATGTTGAGGATCGAGATGAAGCGCGCGAACACGTGCGCTGTCGTGATGAAGAGCAGCGTGGAGGAACCCGGTGTCTGAACCACTGCGTCGAGTGCCGTCGCGGAATTGCGGCACAGCTCGACGAAGTTGCTGTGTGTGAGGACGCAGCCCTTGGGGCGGCCGGTCGACCCCGAGGTGTAGATGAGGGTGGCGATGTCAGAACCGACGGCGATGTTGCGGAGACGCTCGATCTCGGCATCGGTGACGGATGCCCCCTGGGCGGTCAGCGAATCGATCGCTCCGAGGTGCAGCTGCCACACCTCGCGGAGCAGCGGGAGGTCGCCGCGCACCTCATCGAGCCGAGCGAAGTGCTCCGGTGACTCGACCACGAGGGCGATGGCACCGGAATCCTCGAGGATCCACTGGATCTGCGACGGAGAGCTGGTCTCGTAGATCGGGACCATCACGGCGCCGGCGTAGAACAGCGCGAAGTCGACGAGAGTCCACTCGTAGGTCGTGCGTGCGAGGAAGCCCACCTTCTCACCCGGCTGGATGCCCGCGGCGACGAAGCCCTTGGCCAGCGCGATGACCGCAGTCTCGAAGTCGGCTGCGGTGATGTCGCGCCATCCGTCGCCATCGGGCACTGCGAAGAGGGGGCGATCGGGAGTCGCCTGGACGCGCTTCGCCAGCAGGTCGGCGATGTTCGCGTCTGGGTCGGCGGGGACGACGGCGGGGACTTCAAACTGGACCACGGCAGCTCCTTCGGTACCGGTCGGGCACTGGGTTGCACACGAGTCTAGAGCATGACACTCGGTCGCAAATCAGGTGACACTCAGTCGCCGATCGGGTCTCGCGAGACCGCGGCTGTGGCGGATGCCGAGCACGACGCTAGACTTCACCTCGATGTTCTACTGGCTGATGAAGTACGTGGCGATCGGTCCCGTGGTCAAAGCGATATTCCGACCATGGGTGGTCGGGCGCGCGAACATCCCGGCGAACGGCGCGGCGATCCTCGCCAGCAACCACCTCTCCTTCGCCGATTCCATCTTCCTGCCGCTGATGATCGACCGACCGATGTCGTTCCTCGCCAAGAGCGACTACTTCACCGGGCGCGGGATCAAGGGCTGGGCCACCAAGTTCTTCATGAAGGCGACAGGGCAGATCCCGATCGACCGCTCCGGCGGCAAGGCGTCCGAGGCCTCTCTCAACACCGGGCTGCAGGTCCTCGGACGCGGCGACCTGCTCGGGATCTATCCGGAGGGCACGCGGAGCCCCGACGGCCGGCTCTACCGTGGCCGCACGGGCATCGCCCGGATGGCGATGGAGGCGAAGGTCCCGGTGATCCCGGTGATCATGGTCGACACCGACACCGCGATGCCCATCGGGCAGCGCCTGCCGCGCGTGGTGCGGGTCGGGATCGTCATCGGAGAGCCCCTGGACTTCTCCCGCTACGCGGGCATGGAGAACGATCGCTACATCCTCCGCTCGGTCACGGACGAGATCATGGTCGCCCTCCAGCGACTGGGTGAACAGCAGTACGACGACGTGTACGCATCGACCGTGAAGGACCGGCTCCCGGCCCGCGTCACACAGCGCTCCTGAGGCATCCCGGCTTCGTCACGAGCACTAGGCTGGACACATGCTCCAGCACCACATCGACGCGCTTGATGCGTGGCGCTCGCTCCCGATCAAACAGCAGCCTCAGTGGCTCGACGCAGAGCGTGTCTCCGAGGTCTCCACGCAGATCTCGACGCTCCCGCCCCTGGTGTTCGCCGGCGAGGTCGACAACCTCCGCGATCGTCTTGCGCGAGCAGCGTCCGGCAAGGCGTTCCTGCTGCAGGGTGGCGACTGCGCAGAGACCTTCGCGGGTGCCACCGCCGACCAGATCCGCAACAGGATCAAGACGGTCCTGCAGATGGCCGTGGTGCTGACGTACGGCGCATCTATGCCCGTGGTGAAGATGGGTCGCATGGCCGGCCAGTTCGCCAAGCCGCGGTCGAGCGACACCGAGACCCGTGGCGATGTCACGCTTCCCGCCTACCGCGGCGACATCGTGAACGGCTACGACTTCACCGAGGCGTCCCGCCGCGCCGATCCCGGCCGCCTGCTGCAGGGATACCACACGGCCGCGTCGACGCTGAACCTCATCCGCGCGTTCACGCAGGGTGGCTTCGCCGATCTGCGCGAGGTGCACTCGTGGAACAAGGGCTTCGCGCAGAACCCGGCGAACCAGCGCTACGAGCGCATGGCGGCCGAGATCGACCGGGCCATCAAGTTCATGGAGGCGGCCGGCGCCGACTTCGACGAGCTCACCCGCGTCGAGTTCTTCACCGGGCACGAGGGCCTGCTGATGGACTACGAGCGCCCGATGACCCGCATCGACTCCCGTACGGACACGCCGTTCAACACCTCGGCGCACTTCCTGTGGATCGGGGAGCGCACGCGCGAGCTCGACGGTGCGCACGTCGACTACTTCTCGAAGATCCGCAACCCCATCGGCGTGAAGCTCGGTCCGACCACGTCACCCGAGACGGCGCTCGCGCTGATCGACAAGCTCGACCCCGACCGCGAGCCGGGCCGTCTGACGTTCATCACGCGCATGGGCGCGGGCAAGATCCGCGACGCGCTGCCGCCGCTGCTCGAGGCCGTCCGCGACTCGGGCGCGCAGCCGCTGTGGGTCACCGACCCCATGCACGGCAACGGCATCACGACGCCCACGGGGTACAAGACGCGTCGCTTCGATGATGTCGTCGACGAGGTCCGCGGCTTCTTCGAGGCACACCGGGCCGTGGGCACGTTCCCCGGCGGCATCCACGTCGAGCTCACCGGTGACGACGTCACCGAGTGCCTGGGCGGATCCGAGCACATCGACGAGGCCGCCCTCGCGACCCGCTACGAGAGCCTGTGCGACCCGCGTCTCAACCACATGCAGTCGCTCGAGCTCGCCTTCCTCGTGGCCGAAGAGCTCGAGAAGCGCTGACCACGATCCATCAGACAGAAAGGGTCCTCTCCGTAGTCGGAGAGGACCCTTTCTGTGTGGCGGCGGCGGCGACGGGCGGCCGGCGTGCGGCCGCGCGCGATAAGCGCGGGGACCGCCCGCCTCCTAGAACGCGCTGCTGCGGATCTGGAGGGTGATCTCGGTGCCCTTCGGGCGCTGCGCGCCGGCACCCGGATCGGACCCGCTGACCTCGGTGAAGTCGTTGGGGAACGCGTTCCAGATGCCGTTCCAGGTCGGTTCGAAACCGGCATCCCGGATCACCTGGGCGGCCTCGTCGCGGCTCATCCCCTCGACCTCGGGCACGGGGAACAGTTCGGGTCCCTTCGAGACGATCAGCTGAACAGTATCGCCGGGGCGCCGATTGCCCTCTTCGGCGCGGTCGGTGACGCCGATGACGACATCCTTCGCGACCGAGTCGCTGAAGACGAACTGCGAGTCCGGGTTGACCTCGACGCCCTTGTCGCGCAGCGTGTTCGTCGCCTGATCGACGCTCATTCCCGCGACATCGGGGAACGCGCCGGCGGAGACGTACAGCTCGACCGTGTCGTCCTCGCGCAGCTCGCAGCCCTCGGCGCACGCATAGACCTCGCCGCCGTCGCGAGGCGTCACGAAGGCGTTGATCACGCGCCCGGCCTCGGCGTCGGAGAAGAGCTGCAGGGAGGTCTCTGTGACGTTGATCCTGATGTCCGCGAGGTAGTCGCGAGCTTCCTGCTCGGTCTTGCCGTTGAGGGTCTCCACCGTGTGCGACGCCGGACCCGAGGACACGAAGACGGTGATCTCGGTGCCCTTGTCGAGGCGTTCGCCCTCGCCGGGGTCCGTACGGATCGTCTCACCGGCGGCGATGTCGATGGAGCTCTCCTCGCCGCGCACCGGCACGAACCCCTCTGCAGTCAACGCCGATGCGGCGTCGTCGTACGACAGACCGGCCACCCCGGGGACGGCGACGAGTGAACCAGGACCGGACCCGAACCACCAGCCGACACCACCGGCGACGGTCGCGAGAAGCAGCACCAGCGTCAGAAGGAACGCTCCGCGCGCGCGACGTCGTGATGAGCGGCGACGCAGGAGCGTCGCGTTGTCGACGGCAGCCGTGACCGGGGCGGTCGGGTCGGCGATGACCATCGTGCTCGGCATGACCTTGGTGAGGTCCGCGGAGTCGGCCTGCGAGCGCTGCGACGTCGTCGCAGCGGCGACGGCGGGTGCGATCCCGAGCCCGCGCTCGATCTCGCGCAGTCGCTCCAGCATCTGCTGCGCATCGTCGGGACGCTCATCCGGCGATTTCTCCGTGGCCCAGAGCACGAGTTCGTCGAGCTCCTCCGGCACGCCGGGATTGCGCACGCTCGGGCGCGGCACGGACTCGGTGGCGTGCTGGAAGGCGATCTGCATGGGCTGCTCGCCCTTGTACGGCTGTTCGCCGACGAGCATCTCGTACAGCATGATGCCCAGCGCGTAGATGTCGCTTCTGGCGTCGGCAGTGCCGCGAGTGACGAGCTCGGGTGCGAGATAGGCGATGGTTCCGAGCAGCTGCTGTCCGGTGGCCGTGTTCGCGGTGGTCGCACGGGCGAGACCGAAGTCGCCGATCTTGATGCGTCCGTCTTCGGCCAGCAGCACGTTCTCGGGCTTCACGTCACGGTGCACGATCCCGGCGCGGTGCGCTGCGGAGAGGCCGGCGAGGACGGCATCCATGATGGTGATCGTCTGCGGGATCGTGAGCCGCTTCTGCTCGCGCAGCAGTTCGCGCAGCGTGATGCCGGGAAGGTACTCCATCACCAGGTATGCGAGTTCGCCGTCCTGGCCCTGGTCGAACACGTTGACGACGTGGGGATCGGCCAGCCGCGCGGCAGCACGTGCCTCTTGGATGAACCGGCTCTGGAAGGCGGAGTCGTCGCTCAGGTGCGCGTGCATGACCTTCAGAGCGATGCGCCGCTCGAGGCGGAGATCGGTGGCGACATAGACGGTCGCCATGCCTCCACGGGCGATTCGGGCGCGCACGCGGTACCGACCGTCGACAAGCCGCCCGATGAGGGGGTCGGCCTGCTGATTGGTCGTCACGTCAAGATTCTATGGAGAACTGCCTGAAAGCCCCGGGAGCGGCTCGCCCCTTGCACCTGCGGGTTTGCCCGGAAGCGCGTCACCCGTGGACACCGAGCCACTGGTGGGCCTGCGTCTCCCACTGGCCGTAACGATCGGGGTACGCCGAGATCTGGACGGCCTGCGCGGCATCCGTGAACGACATGCTCTCCCAGCCTGAGATGTCGAAGAGCCCCCGCGAGGCCTGCCCGTTCGGATCCGACGAGCCGCCGAAGAAGACGCGGGTGCTCCGGTCGGCGTCGACCGCCTGCTCGGGCGAACCCCAGCCCATGCTGGGGCGCTGCTGGAAGAGGCCGAGGGAGTCGCGGTCACCCCACGACAGATTGCGCATGTTGGATTCGACCATGGCGGTGGCGAGAGCGATCGCGATGGCGCGGTCGGGCGCGCCGAGCTCGCGTCCGACGCGGATGATGAGCGAGGCGTTCGCGGCCTGTTCGGCGTCGAGGTTCGCGAACAGCTGGGGAGGGGGCGTGGCCGCCGCCGGGGCGGGCGTCGGAGCCGGAGCCGGCGCCGGCGCGACGGTCAGCGACTGGCCGGGGTAGATGATGGCTCCGGAACCCAGGCCGTTCAGCGCGAGGAGCTGCGCGACGGTCGTGCCGTACTTCTTCGCGATGGCGAACAGGGTGTCTCCTGCGGCGACAGCGTGCGCCTGGCCACCGGTCGCGGTCGGAACGGGGGCGGCTGTCTGCGCGGGGGATGCCGGTGGTGCGGCCGACGGAGCTGACGCGCCGCTGAGCGCGAGCTGCTGGCCGGGGTAGATCACGGACGACCGGTCGAGGCCGTTCGCGGCGAGAACAGCGTCGACGCTCGTCCCGTGCTTCTGCGCGATGCCGAACACGGTCTCGCCGGCGACGACGGTGTGCGTCGCCGTCGGTGCCGCCTGAACCGGGGCCGGGGCCGGCGAGGGGGCACTCGCTCCTGCCAACGACAGCGTCTGCCCCGGGTAGATCACCGAACGCCAACTGAGTCCGTTCCAAGCCAGGACCTCGACGGTGCGCAGACCGAACCGGTTCGCGATCGACGAGATCGTGTCGCCCGGCCGCACCGTGTACACGGCAGGAGGCGCCTCGGTCGGCGCGATCCGCGTCGGCGTCGACTGCAGTCGTTCGATCGGAGATGAGACCGCGTCGGCGGATGCGGGGGTGGCAGCGATCCCCGCAGACAGCGTGCCCAAGAGGGCGGCGGGCACCCCGAGCTGAAGAGTGCGCGTTCGTCGCGCGACGGCAGGCGTTCTCACGGGGATCCCCCTTGTTCGGCGTCCGCCCACGCTGACACGGATGTAAACGGATGTCAACAGGAGTGACGGATGGTGCGGATGGTGCCGATGTGAACCGAAGCCCCGATGCGGAAAGTGCGATCGGCGCTCAGAGGTGAGATAGTTGCAACGTGTCTGTGCCGTCTGAAAGCAACCCGTCTGAAACCTCGCAGCCCGAGGCTGCGTCCGCGAACGCTGTGAGCGCCGCCGGCGTCACCGCCACCGAGTGGCTCACGATGCCCGACCTCGTGGAGGTCCTCGACGAGGCCCTGGGACGTGTGCGCAGGCTCATCGACGAGCACTACCTCGTCGGCTCGCGCCGCTCCGGCGTGTTCGCGGTTCCGTCGGTGTTCATCGTCGACAACCACCCGCTGCCCTCGCTGCGCGGCACGATCATCGTGCTGCAGGATGCAGGCTTCTCCGACGACGAGGTCATCGACTGGCTCCTCGCTCCCGAGGAGGAACTGGGTCGCTCGCCGATCGATGCGCTCCTGGCCGGACACAAGAGTGCTGTCCGCAGGGTCGCCCGCACCCTCGCCTGAACCGAGGTCTCTGAAGCGGTTCGCGCTCAGGCCGAGCGCACCGTCGCAGCGCGTGCGAGGTCGCGCAGGTCTCCGACAGCGGTGGTGTCGAGCCGCGCTCCGGAGAGAGCGCGATCTGCTTCCCGCGCATAGTCGTCGATCATCCGCTCCACGCGCTCCAGGGCGCCGGAGGCCGTGATCGTCGCCTGAAGGAATGCGACCTGCTCGCTAGTGAGGTCGGGATCGCCGAGCATCTCATCGAACAGGGTGCGAGCGGACGCGTCGAGAGTCTGCCTCGTCAGAGCGACCAGCACGGTGCGCTTGCCCTCGCGCAGGTCGTCACCGGCAGGTTTGCCGGTCACGGCGGCGTCGCCGTAGACGCCGAGCAGGTCGTCGCGCAGCTGGAAGGCCATCCCGACCGGATGGCCGAACTCGCGAAGCGCCAGAAGCTGGTCCTCGTCGGCATCCGCGATCGCTGCTCCGAGCACGAGGGGCTGCTCGATGCTGTACCTCGCGGATTTGAGGGAGACGACGCGAAGCGCACGCTCGACGTGCGAGTCCGTGGCGTGGACGCTCCAGGCGGACTCCTCCGCGATGTCGAGGAATTGGCCCACGGTGACGTCCCGGCGCATCCGTCCGTATTCGCGGCGGACCGCCGAGGCATGGGGGAGCGGCTCGATCGCATCCTCGAGGAGGTCGTCGCTCCAGGCCACCAGCAGGTCACCGAGCAGGATCGCCGACGAGCGGCCGAAGGCGGCGGGGTCGCCTCGCCATCCGGCTGCGACGTGCGCGCCTTCGAGCGCGCGGTGGGCCGCCGGACGTCCCCGCCTCGTGTCGGAGTTGTCGATCAGGTCGTCGTGCACCAGTGCGGCCGACTGGAAGATCTCCAGAGCCGCGCAGACATCCCAGAGGCCCGTCGATTCTTCGGCGTCGCGGTCGCGGAAACGTGCGACCGACTGCCATCCCGCGTGGCAGAAACGGGCCCGCAGGCGCTTGCCACCCACCAGGGTGTCGGCTGCCGAGTCGATCAGGCCTTCGGCATCCGGGCCGTATTCGGCCGACTCGCCTCGCATCCGGTCGAGGAAGAGGCGCAGGCGTGCGGCGACGGCGTCGGAGACAAATGAGGGGGACGGCACGACTCCCAGCATACGTAAAGCCAACGGAGGCCCTTGAAGCTAGCCCGCAGCGGCATACCGCGCGTAGAATGGACGGACGAATACCCGAGGGGGACGAAATGCCACTCTCCGAACAGGAGCAGCGTCTGCTCGACGAGATGGAACGCCATCTCCTCCACAACGACGCCGATGTCGTCACTGCGCCGTCTGGTGACCGCGCTCTCAGCTACCGCAACCTCGTGTACGGAGCCCTTCTGCTCCTCGCCGGTGTGGGCGGGCTGATCGTCGGAGTCGTCCTCGGGGATGTCTGGGGAGTCGTGGTCGGAGTGATCGGATTCGCCGCCATGCTCGGCGGCGTCATGATCGCTGTGACCCCCGTCCGCAAGCCCCTCTCCGCTGCACCCCGCGAACGCGCGGCGAAGCAGCAGAGCTCAGCGTCCTTCATGGATCGCATGAACGATCGATGGGACCGCCGCCAAGACGGCAACTGACCCACACACCTTCACGAAGGCCCGGATGCTCTGAGCATCCGGGCCTTCGTGCGTTCGGACCCGTATGCCGGCCCGGGGCTGCGTCGTGATGCCGGGCTCCGTCCTCCACTCACGCTCCACCGTCCTCCACCGCCCTTGAGCCGCGGAATTCCGCGGCCCTTTGTCGTACGCGAACTCACAGGAGCGGTCTGGACAGCGATTGACCGTAGGTTTGTGGAGGAAAGTGGAGTAAAGTGGGGCGCACCTCGAGTTGGCCGGACGGAGAGGGGGTGATGGCTGATGTTGCTGGGAACGCATTCTCCGAAGTTGGACGACAAAGGACGGGTCATCCTTCCTGCGAAGTTCCGCGAAGACCTCGGTGGCGGCATCGTCGTCACCCGAGGGCAGGAACGCTGCCTCTACGTCTTCAGCACGGCCGAGTTCGAGACGATGCACGAGCGGATCCGCCAGGCGCCGCTCGCGAACAAGCAGGCGCGTGACTTCATGCGCCTGTTCCTCTCCGGTGCGAGTGCGGAGATGCCCGACAGTCAGAACCGCATCACCATCCCCGTGCACCTCCGTCAATACGCGGGGCTGCAGAAGGAGCTCATCGTCACCGGAGTCGGCGCCCACGCCGAGATCTGGGATGCGGAGAGCTGGAACACCTACCTCGCAGCAGGCGAGGAGACCTACGCAGATCTCGAGCAGGAGGTGATTCCGGGCCTCTTCTGACCACGGCTGTGATGCCCCGCCGCTCCTGCCCCGACACACTTCCCCGGTGCCGGGTCGTGAAGCGGAGGGGGATCAGGGCCCTGGTCACCGAGATACAGAGATCACCCGAGAAAAGATCATGAACCTCCGCGACATCCACACCCCCGTACTCCTCGAACGCTGCGTCGAGCTTCTCGCCCCTGCGCTGCAGGCGGACGGAGCGGTGCTCGTCGATGCCACCCTCGGCATGGGCGGTCACTCCGAAGCGCTGCTCGAGCGGTTCCCGAACATCCGCCTCGTCGGCCTCGATCGCGACACCGACGCTCTGCGCATCGCGGGGGAGCGTCTCGCTCGTTTCCGTGATCGGGTGACGCTGGTGCACACGGTCTATGACGAGATCGGACTGCACGCTCAGGGCGCCTCGGGCATCCTCTTCGACCTGGGCGTCTCGTCGCTGCAGCTCGATGAAGCCGAGCGCGGCTTCGCCTACTCGAAGGATGCGCCGCTGGACATGCGGATGGATCAGACGAAGGGCGTGACGGCCGCCGAGGTGATCGCGACCTACACCGAAGGCAACCTGCGTCGCATCTTCGAGCGCTATGGCGAGGAGAAGCTCGCGGGACGCTATGCGCGCTTCATCATCGCCGCACGCGAGAAGAAGCCGATCACGCGCTCCGGCGAACTCGTCGAGATCCTCCAGGCGGCGACGCCCGCAGCTGCTCAGCGGGCCGGGCACCCGGCCAAGCGCGTCTTCCAGGCGCTGCGGATCGAAGTGAACACCGAGCTCAACGTACTCGCGGATGCGATTCCCGCAGCCATGGATGCGCTCGCGGTCGGCGGACGCATCGTGGTGATGTCATACCAGTCTCTCGAGGACCGACTCGTGAAGCAGGCCTTCGCCGCCGGTGCAGCCTCCACCGCACCGCGGGGACTCCCCGTCGAGCTGCCGGAGCACGCGCCGCGTTTCCGCATCATCACCAAGGGTGCGGAGCTCGCCGACGACGCCGAACGCGCTCGCAACCCCCGCGCCATCCCCGTCCGACTGCGTGCCGCAGAGAAAGTGCGTGAGAGCTCATGAGTCTGAACGTCGCAGCGCCGAGGCCGAGGGCGCTCCCCGAGGCACCCGAACGCGCACCGCGTCGGCGTCTCGAGCCGGTGACGGGAACCCCCGTCCGCCGCAAGCCGAAGCTCGCCTACGCGCTGGTGGCGCTCGCAGGAGCCATGGCCATCGGAGGCGTGCAGATCGGCCTCTCGCTGGCGATCACCCAGGACTCCTTCGTGCTGGCAGGCCTCACGTCGCAGCAGCACGAACTGGATCTGCGGACGAACGCGCTGCAGGAGGATCTCACCGGGATGAGCTCTCCCCAGTCGCTCGCCGCCAGTGCCGCATCCCTGGGCATGGTCGTGGCAGGGGCCCCGTCCTACCTCCGCCTGAGCGATGGAGCCGTCTTCGGCCAGGGAACCGGCGCGACCGGCTCGTCGACCATCGATCCGAACGGCGCCGGCGCGGTGAGCAACTCTCTGCTGAACGACGTGCCGGTGAACGCCTCCACGGCAGACGACCCCGCGCCCGACGGAGCGGCCGGGCACTCTGCGCAGGAGCTTCCGCCGGCGATCACCGACGGACTCCCGAGCCCCAGCACTCGCTAGACGACCACACCCACCATCGAGACCTGACGGAGAGAGTCCATGACGACACGAGCCACCCGGACACCCCGGCGACGCACGGTCGTCGCTCTCGCGGTGATCCTGGCGATCCTGGCCGCCTTCGTCGTGCGGCTCGTCGACATCCAGGTGGTGAAGGCCGACGAGCACGTCGCACAGTCGCTCGAGTTCATCGCGCACCGCACCGCGATTCCCGGTGAACGCGGCTCGGTGGTCGACAGCGACGGATCCGTGCTGGCCGAGAGCGTCATGGTCTACGACGCGCAGCTCAGCCCCCAGGTCATCCGCCTTCTGGAGGAGGACGAGAAGAACCCGCCGCCACTGCCCTGGGCTGAGGCGTCGACGCGCATCGCCGAGATCATGGGGCTGGATGCGGACGAGCTGCGTGCCGATGTCGCCGCTGCCCTCGCCGAGAACCCCGATTCGCAGTACCTGCCGCTGGTCAAGGGCCTCAGCACCGAGAAGTACATCGAGCTGCGCGACCTCAAGGTCGGCTCGTATCTCGTGATGAAGCCGCGCGAGGTCAGGGTCTACCCGAACGGCGCCGTGGCGGGAAACCTGCTCGGATACCTCGACGGGACCGGCACTGCGCAGGCCGGCATCGAGAAGATGGACGAGAAGTGCCTCGCCCCCACGGACGGCGAGGAGTCGTACCGCACCGGCAAGAACTCGGTCGTCATCCCCGGCAGTGAGAGCAGGGTGGACGCGGTCGACGGCGGCACCGTGCAGCTCACGATCAACAGCGACCTGCAGTGGTACATGCAGCAGATGATCGCCGAAGAGGCGCAGGCCCAGGGCGCCAAGGGCGGCACCGTCACCGTCGTCGAGGTGGGCACCGGAAAGATCCGCGCCGCGGCCGAATGGCCGACCATGGACCCGAACGATCTCGACGCCTCAGCGCCCGAGACGTGGGTGAGCAAGCTCTTCACCTACCCGTTCGAACCGGGATCGACGTTCAAGGCCGTGACGGCCGCTGCGGTGATGGAGAACGGCGGTGTGACGATGACGAGTCCCACGGTGTCGGCCTCCTCGCACGAGAAGTTCGACAACGGCGCCGTGATCAACGACGCGTTCGTGCACCCGACCTTCCAGTACACCCTCGCCGGCGCGCTCATCGATTCATCGAACGTCGCGCTGTCGAAGTTCGGCACGATGGTGAGCCCGGATGTCCGTCACGACTACCTCGAGCGCTTCGGCGTCGGCGAGACGACGATCGGCTTCCCCAGTGAGACCTCGGGGGAGATCCACCCCACGAGCGAGTGGGACAACCAGTCGCTCTACACCACCACGTTCGGTCAGTACTTCACGGTCACGGCGCCGCAGCTCGCCGGCGCCTACCAGGCGATCGCCAACGGCGGCGAGAAGATCGGTCTCTCGCTGATCGAGTCCTGCACGGCCGCTGACGGCACGGTGGTCACGCCGGGTGCTCCCGAGTCCGAGCAGATCATCAAGCCCCAGACCGCGGCCGACCTCACGCGGATGCTCGAGAACGTGGCCGTCCAGGGCGGCAATGCCGACCGCATCCAGGTTCCCGGCTACCGGGTGACCAGCAAGACGGGTACCGCGCAGATCCCGGACGGCAAGGGCGGCTACAAGTCGGGCGTCTACTACACGAGCATGGTGGGCTTCGCGCCGGTCGACGATCCGCAGTACGTCGTGGTGGTGACTCTCGACGAGCCGACTAGAGTTACATCGTCTGCTGCTACCGCTTCTGCCTTCCAGAAGGCGATGACCCAGACCATGAAGACCTACCGCGTGATGCCGTCCTCCAGCCCGATGGACGCACTGCTTCCGAAGTTCGAATAGACGGCGCCCCGCCGCGCCTGGAGACGTCATGATCGCCCTGTCGCTTGCTGAGATCGCCGCCGTCCTCGGGGGTGATCTCCGCCTCGCCGGTTCTGCCACCGCCGACACCGTCATCGACGGTGTCGTGGACACGGACTCGCGCACCATGGCCCCCGGCTCCGTGTTCGTCGCGAAGCCGGGCGCGGAGACGGACGGACACCGGTTCGTCGGCGCTGCGCTCGCTGCGGGGGCAGCGCTCGCGATCGTCGAGCACCCGGTCGACGAGGAGATCACCCAGATCGTCGTCCCTGACGTCATCGTCGCCCTCGCCGATCTCGCCCGCGAGGTCGTCGCCCGCGTTCGCGCAGCCGGAGACCTCAAGATCGTCGGGATCACGGGGTCGAACGGCAAGACGACGACGAAGAACTTCCTCGCCCGCATCCTCTCCGACGAAGGCGAGACGGTCGCCCCCATCAACTCGTACAACAACGAGGTGGGCGCGCCCGTCACCATGCTGCGCATCACGTACGGCACGCGGTTCCTGGTCAGCGAGTTCGGAGCCGACGGGCCCGGCAGCATCGCCCGCCTCGCCGGACTCGTCGAGCCGGACGTCGCTGTGGTGCTGATGGTCGGCATGGCGCACGCGGGCGGCTTCGGCGGCATCGAGGCGACGGCCAAGGCCAAGTCCGAGCTCGTCGCCGCCGCGAGGCCCACGGGTACGGCGGTGCTCAACGTCGACGACTCACGCGTCGCGGCGATGGGCGCGCTCGCGACGTCCCGCGGGATGCGGGTCGTCGGCTTCGGTCAGAGCGACGCGGCCGATGTCCAGGCGCACGACCTCGAGGTCACGGCATCCGGCACCTCGTGCATCATCGAAGCGGCGGGGGAGCGTCTTCCCCTCCGCCTGCAGGTGCTCGGCGCCCACCACGTCGGCAACGCCCTGGCGGCCATCGCCGCCGCAGGCGTTCTCGGGGTGTCGACGGCCGACGCGATCGACCGTCTCGAGACGGTCGAGATCGCGGAGCGCTGGCGTATGCAGCCCATGGGCAACGACCGCGTGCGCATCATCAACGACGCCTACAACGCCAGCCCGGACTCGATGGCCGCAGCCCTGCGGACTCTCGCGCAGATCACCGGTCCCGGCGAGCGGACGGTCGCCGTGCTCGGCGCCATGAGCGAGCTCGGCGAGACCGCGGGCGAGGAGCACGACCGGATCGGTCTGCTCGCCGTGCGTCTGAACATCCAGCGCATCGTCGTCGTCGGCCCCGAGGCCCGCCGCCTCTTCATCTCCGCGATCGGCGAAGGATCCTGGGACAGCGAGGCCGTGTTCTTCGCCGACCAGGATGCCGCGTTCGAGTACCTGCGCTCCGAACTCCGCGACGGCGACCGGGTGCTCGTGAAGTCCTCCAATTCCGTAGGGCTCCGGCACCTCGGCGATCGTCTGGGAGAATTGTTCTCGTGAGATCTCTCATCATGGCGGCGGCCATATCGCTCGCCTTCACTCTTTTTCTTACTCCCGTCTTCCTCCGGCTCTTCCGGAAGTGGGGCTGGGGCCAGGTCATCCGCACCCCGGAGGCCATCGAGAACCCGAACCACGAAGCCAAACGCGGCACGCCGACCATGGGCGGCGTCATCTTCATCGTCGGCACGATGGTCGGCTACTTCACGGCCACGTACGTCGGAGGCGGAACTCCCGCGCTGTCCGCGCTTCTCGTGATCTGGCTCATGGTCGGCTTCGGGGCAGTGGGCTTCATCGACGACTACATGAAGGTGCGCAGTCAGCGCAGCCTCGGGCTCTCGGGGTGGCGCAAGATCATCGGGCAGCTCGTCGTGATGATCCCGTTCGGCATCGTCGCGCTGAACTTCCCGAACGCGTTCGATCAGACTCCGGCATCCGGCTCGATCTCGCTCTTCCGCGACATCCCGTGGTTGAACCTGTTCGCGTTCACCGCGATCCTCGGCTGGGCGCTCTATCTGCTGTGGATCTCGATCATCGGCGTCGCGACCTCGAACAGCGTCAACCTCACCGACGGGCTCGACGGTCTCGCAGCCGGCGCCGGGGTCATCGTCGTGGGGGCGTACAGCCTCATCGCGTTCTGGCAGTTCAAGCAGTCGTGCGTGGGCGAGGGTGTCGAGACCGCCGCGCTCGGCGGATGCTACGAGGTCCGCGACCCGTTCAGCCTGGCGATCATCGCGGCCTCCTTCGCCTCGAGCCTGATCGGCTTCCTGTGGTGGAACGCTCCCAAGGCGAAGGTCTTCATGGGCGATGTCGGCTCGATGGCGATCGGAGGCGTCATCACAGCGATGGCGATCCTCACCCGCACCGAGCTGCTGCTGTTCGTGATCGCCGGCGTCTTCGTCCTGGCCTCCGGATCGGTGATCCTGCAGCGCGCCTACTTCAAGATCACGCGCGGAAAGCGACTCTTCCTGATGAGTCCGTTCCACCATCATCTCGAGATGCGCGGATGGTCCGAGGTCACGATCGTGGTCCGCATGTGGATCATCGCGGGCCTGCTCGCGATCTCAGCAGTCGGACTCTTCTACGTGGAGTGGCTGACTCGTGTCGACTGACGAGAGGCTCGCGACTCTGACGAGCTGGAACGCCGACTGGTCGGGCCTGCGCGTCGCCGTTCTCGGGCTGTCCATGACCGGCTTCTCGGTGGCGGACACGCTCACCGAACTCGGTGCGGACGTCCTGGTGTTGACCGAGTCGGCGGAGGAGGAGTATGCCAAGCTCCTGCCCGTGATCGGTGCTCGTCTGGAGCGGGGAACGCTGGACCGGGTCCCTGAAGCTCTGACCGAGTTCGCGCCGGAGGTCATCATCGCCTCGCCGGGATTCCCTCCCTCGCACACCGTGATCCGCTGGGCGCAAGATGCCGGCATCGCGCTCTGGGGCGATGTCGAACTCGCCTGGCGTCTGCGCGACAAGGTGACCCGCGCCGACGGCTCCCCGGCCGACTGGGTGCTCATCACGGGCACCAACGGCAAGACGACGACGACGCAGCTGACCGCGTCGCTCCTCGTCGAGGGAGGTCTGCGTGCGGCGCCGTGCGGCAACATCGGCGTGCCCGTTCTCGACGCGGTCCGCGACCCCGCCGGTTTCGACGTGCTCGTCGTCGAGCTCTCCAGCCACCAGCTCTGGTACCTCGGACTCTCCGAGACCGAAGGCGAGCTGTATCCGCACGCCTCGGTGTGCCTGAACCTCGCGGACGACCACCTGGTGTGGCACGGCAGTGCGCAGGCGTACCGCGATGCGAAGGCCCTGGTGTACCGCAACACGAGAGTCGCCTGCGTCTACAACAAGGCCGACGAGGCGACCAGGCTCATGGTCGAGGACGCCGAGGTGGTCGAGGGTGCCCGCGCGATCGGATTCGATCTCGGCATCCCCGGCCCCAGCGATGTCGGCGTGGTGGAGGGGCTGCTCGTCGATCGTGCGTTCTTGGACGACCGGGCCAGCAGCGCACTCGAGCTCACGACCGTCGCCGACCTGCGAGAAGCCGGCCTGGCCGCCCCGCACATCGTGCAGAACATCCTGGCGGCGAGTGCGCTCGCTCGCTCTCTGGGCGTCGAGCCGCGCGCCATCCACTCGGCTCTGCAGTCGTTCCGTCTCGACGAGCATCGGATCCAGGTCATCGCCCGCCATCGCGGCATCACCTGGGTCGACGACTCCAAGGCCACCAACCCGCACGCTGCCGCGTCATCGCTCCGCGCATACCCCGGTGCGGTCTGGGTGGTCGGCGGCGACCTGAAGGGCGTCGACATCGGCGAGCTGGTCGCCACGGCCGGGACCACCGCCCGGGCGGCGGTCGTCATCGGAGTCCAGCGCTCAGCCGTCGTCGCCGCATTCGAGCGACACGCGCCGGGGGTTCCGGTGTTCGAGGTGGATGCTGGCGAGACTGGTCAGGTCATGAATCGCGTCGTGCAGATCGCCGCGGGAATCGTCGATGGCGAGGGAACAGTCCTGCTGGCCCCCGCCGCCGCGTCCTTCGATCAGTTCTCCAGTTACGCGGATCGAGGACACCGCTTCGCCGAAGCGGTGCGGGACTGGATAGACCGGGGGAGCACCGATGACGCAGGTCGAACGCCCCCCGCGCTCTGATCCCGGCAGCCCCGGCTCCCGCGGTCTCGCGGCGAGAGTGTCGCTCGGGCGTCGTTTCACCCCCGTGTCGACCGAGTTCCTGATGATCGCATCGGCGGCGCTGATGCTGACGATCTTCGGCCTCGTGATGGTGCTCTCGGCGACGAGCGCGACCGCGGTCTCGAAGGGCGAGAATCCGATGGACGGCGCGCTTCGGCAGGGCATCTTCGCCGTGCTCGGCGTGCCGCTGATGTTCCTGATCTCCCGACTCCCGATCCCGTTCCTCAAGCGCATGGCGTGGCCGGCACTGTTCGGATCCATCGCGCTCCAGCTGCTGGTCTTCACCCCGCTCGGCATCGAGGACGGCGGAAACCGCAACTGGATCATGATCGCCGGGTTCACCCTGCAGCCGTCGGAGTTCCTCAAGCTCGCCCTCGCGCTGTGGATCGGCTACGTCCTGATGCGCAAGCAGACCATGCTCGGCACCTGGCATCAGGTCTTCATCCCCGTGGTGCCCGTGGGAGCCCTGGCGATCGGGACGGTGATCGCAGGCAAGGACCTCGGCACCGCGATGGTGCTGGTCATCATCCTGCTCGGCTGCCTCTTCTTCTCGGGGGTGAAGCTCCGGCTGTTCATCCTGCCGGTGCTGCTCGGCGTCGTCGCCGTCATCGCGCTGGCCGTCACGAGCCCTGACCGCATGCGTCGCATCACGGCGACGTGCTCCGACATGTCGGCGTACACCGGCGACTGCTACCAGTCGATCCACGGAATCTGGGGAATGGCGTCGGGAGGAATCTTCGGCGTGGGTCTCGGTAACTCGCAGGAGAAGTACGGCTGGCTGCCCGCCGCCGGCAACGACTTCATCTTCGCCATCGTCGGCGAAGAGCTCGGCCTGATCGGCTGCATCGTCGTGCTGGCCCTCTTCACGCTGTTCACCATCGGTGCCTTCCACATCATCCGCAAGACCGCCGATCCGTTCATCCGGGTCGCAGCCGGCGGGATCACCGTCTGGATCACCGGTCAGGCCGTGTTCAACATCGGCGTCGTGATCGGACTGTTCCCCGTCATGGGAGTGCCGCTGCCGTTCATGTCGCAGGGAGGCACGGCTCTCCTCGCCGTCCTCATCGCGTGCGGAGTGCTGCTGTCGTTCGCGCGCACGATCCCCGTCGCCGAGGGTCGTTCGGCGGCACGGACCCCTTCAGCAGGGCGGGGTAAGGTCACACGGTGACCACGTACCTTCTCGCCGGCGGTGGAACCGCCGGTCACGTCAACCCCCTGCTCGCCGTCGCCGATGCGCTGCGCGCCCGGGACGCCGATGCCTCGATCCTGGTGCTCGGAACGGCCGAGGGGCTCGAGTCCCGACTCGTGCCGGCTCGAGGGTATGAGCTCCTCATCGTCGACAAGGTGCCGTTCCCGCGTCGGCCCGACAAGCAGGCCGCGTTGTTCCCCGCCAGGTTCCGCCGCGCCGTCGCCCAGGTGCGCGATCACATCCGCGCTCACCGCGTCGACGTCGTCGTGGGCTTCGGCGGCTATGCCTCCGCCCCGGCCTACGTGGCAGCAGGCCGTGAGCGCGTGCCGTTCGTCGTGCACGAGGCCAACGCGAAGCCGGGCCTCGCGAACGTGCTGGGTGCTCGACGCGCCGCGGCCACGGGAGTCGCATTCGCCGGAACCCCCCTGCGCGGCGGCGAGGTGGTCGGCATGCCGCTGCGTCGAGAGGTCATCGAGCTCGACCGCGCGGCCTCTCGCGATGAGGCCGCCGCGCACTTCGGGCTCGACCCGGCGCGCCCGGTCCTTCTCGTCTTCGGCGGGTCGCTGGGGGCCCAGAGGCTGAACGAGGCCATCGCAGACTCCTGGGGCGACATCCTGGCCGCCGACTGGCAGCTGCTGCACGTCACGGGCGAACGCAGTGATCTGGCCGACCCCGAGGTGCCGGGATACACCATGCGCCGATACGTCGACCGGATGGACCTCGCCTTCGCGCTCGCCGACCTCATCGTGTCCCGTTCCGGCGCAGCCACCGTGAGCGAGATCAGCGCCCTGGGGATCCCCGCGCTGTACGTGCCGTACTCCGTCGGCAACGGGGAGCAGCGACTGAACGCGGCGTCCGCCGTGGCAGCCGGGGCCGCTCGTCTTCTCGACGACGCCACCTTCGACGGCGACGCGGTGCGCCGCCTCGTGATCCCCGTCATGAACGATCCGCAGCAGCTCACGGCCATGCAGTCCGCCGCCGAGCAGGTGGGCACCCGCACCGGCACGGAGAACGTCGTCGCACTCGTGGATCGCGCCCTCCGGTCCTCCTGATCTCACCGTCGACACGGCTCCTCGACGCCGAATCGTCCTCACCGAAAAGTAGACTGAAACCGACATGATCAGACCTGACCTCTCCCTCCCGATCCCCGAGTCGATCTCCTCCGCGCACTTCATCGGCATCGGCGGATCCGGCATGAGCGGCCTCGCCAAGATGTTCCTCGACGCGGGGATCCGCGTCTCGGGAAGCGATCGAGCCGACAGCGACAACCTCCGCGCACTCGCGGCCGCCGGAGCGGATGTGCACGTCGGGCACGACGCGGCGCATCTCGGCGATGCCGACACGGTCGTCCACACCGGAGCGATCTGGCCGGAGAACCCCGAGTTCGTCACGGCGAAGCAGCGCGGGGTGCACGTGATCCACCGCTCACAGGCCTTGCACTGGCTGATCGGATCGCGTCGACTGGTCTCCGTGGCCGGCGCGCACGGCAAGACGACGTCGACGGGCATGATCGTGACCGCGCTGCAGCAGCTCGGAGCCGACCCGAACTTCGTCAACGGCGGTGTGATCGAGCAGCTCGGCGTCTCGAGCGCCACCGGATCGGGTGAGCTCTTCGTGATCGAGGCGGATGAGTCCGACGGCACGTTCCTGCTCTACGACACGGCTGTCGCGCTGATCACCAATGTCGACCCCGATCACCTCGACCACTACGGGTCCGACGACGCGTTCCACGACGCGTTCGTGCGGTTCGCCGACGCGGCCACGGAGGCGGTCGTGATCTCCAGCGACGACGCCGGCGCCCTGCGAGTGCGAGCGGGGCTCTCGCACCCGAACGTCGTGACGTTCGGGCAGGCGGAGGATGCCGATGTCAGGGTGACCGACATCGTGGCGGCCGGGCCCGTCTCGGCCACCGTCAGCTCCGGAGCCGAGAGCGTGCGCCTCCAGCTCGCCGTGCCCGGCGTGCACAACGCCATCAACGCGGCAGGCGCCATCGCGGTCCTCCTCTCGGTGGGCTTCGGCCTGACCGAGTCCGCCAGGGCCGTCGAGGGCTTCGCCGGCACGGTCCGCCGCCTCGAGCAGCACGGCGTCGAGCGCGGCGTCACCGTCTACGACGACTACTCCCACCACCCGACCGAAGTGCGGGCGGCTCTCGAGGCGATGCGATCGATCGCCGGCACGGGCAGGATCATCGCGATCCAGCAGCCCCACACCTACTCGCGAACGCAGCACATGTTCCGCGAGTTCGCGGACGTGCTGGAGACGTATGCAGACCACACGGTCGTGCTCGACGTCTACGGTGCTCGCGAGGATCCGGTCCCGGGCGTCACGGGAGAGCTCGTGAGCGGGGCGTTCCACGACCCGTCGCACGTCCACTTCGTCGCCGACTGGCAGCAGGCAGCCGATTACACGGCGTCCGTCGCTCGCGACGGCGATTTCGTCGTCACGCTCGGCTGCGGCAACGTCTACCAGATCATCCCGCAGGTGCTCGAGTCTCTGCGGACCACCGAGGTCTGACGCATGCGTCGTCCGCCTCCGCTTCCCACGCCTCCCGCGGGCACCGCGGAGGACACGCCCAGGCGACGGGAGGGTCCGGCGACGCGAGGGCGCGCGCGGGACGTCGAGCAGGACGAACGCACAGGTCCGCAGGCCGCGGCGGTCGGCCTCGACTCCGACGTCCGTGCGGACATCGACGGGGATGCCGGGGTGCGGCCGACATCGACGCGGGACGTCTGGCGGGCGGCGCGAGCGAGACGCAAGGCGCTGCGGGCCGAGATCCGACGGTTCACGCAGCGCTCCCGACGGCGTCGCATCATCTGGCTGAGCGCGGTCGGTGCTGTCGTCCTGCTGATCGGTGGCACCACCGCCGCGGCGTACAGCCCGCTGTTCGCCGTGGAGAAGATCACGGTCGTGGGCGCGACGACGCTGGATGCCGCGGCGGTGGAGGCCGCCCTCGGCGAGCAGGTGGGCACCCCCTTGGCGCTGGTCGACTCGAGCGAGGTCAAGGCCGCGCTGCTGGGATTCCCGCTGATCGAGACCTATGCGCTCGAGGCGAAGCCGCCGCACGATCTCACGGTGCGGATCGTCGAGCGCACGCCGGTCGGCGTGATCCGCTCGGATGCGGGCTATACGCTCGTCGACGCCGCGGGCGTCGCGCTGGCGACGACCTCCGATCAGCCGGCGGGACAGCCGGTGCTCGACATCGACGGCGGCACCGACTCGGTCGCGTTCGAGAGTGCGGGTCTCGTGGTGCGCTCGGTGCCCGCTGATCTGCGCGCGCTGCTGACCGGAGTGCAGGCCACGACAGCTGATGACGTGACGTTGACGCTCAGCAGCGGGCTGACGGTCGTCTGGGGCAGCTCGGATGACTCCCCGATGAAGAGCGAAGTGCTCACGAAGACGCTGCTCAGCAATCCTGAGGCGTCGACGATCGATGTCACATCGCCGCATGCGGTGGTCGTGGGCTGAGGTTTCGACGGCAAACGGGCGACACGCCCGTGTCGCTGCGTGTGCGCGGGGACGTGACGCTTACCTTCGAACAAGAGAAACCAATACCGGGAAATACTTTACACCTCTAGTTGAGGTTTAAGGTTCGGCCCACGGAATCTCACCCCAGACAGGCTCGACTATTCGGAGGCCGGCCATGAGCCAGAACCAGAACTACCTCGCCGTGATCAAGGTCGTCGGCGTCGGCGGTGGCGGCGTCAACGCCGTCAACCGCATGATCGATCTCGGGCTCCGCGGAGTCGAGTTCATCGCAGTGAACACCGACGCGCAGGCGCTGCTCATGAGCGATGCCGACGTCAAGCTCGATGTCGGTCGCGAGCTCACTCGCGGACTCGGCGCCGGCGCTGACCCCGAGGTCGGCCGTCGCGCCGCCGAGGATCACGCCGAGGAGATCGAGCAGGCGCTCACCGGTGCCGACATGGTCTTCGTGACCGCAGGCGAGGGCGGTGGAACGGGAACGGGTGGAGCCCCCGTCGTCGCGCGCATAGCGAAGTCGATCGGTGCACTGACCATCGGCGTCGTGACGAAGCCCTTCTCGTTCGAAGGCCGTCGTCGTCAGAGCCAGGCTGAAGCCGGTGTGGTGAAGCTGAAGGAAGAAGTCGACACCCTCATCGTGGTGCCGAACGACCGTCTGCTCGAGATCAGCGATCGCGGCATCTCGATGATCGAGGCCTTCGCGACCGCGGACCAGGTGCTCCTCGCCGGTGTCCAGGGCATCACTGACCTCATCACGACTCCCGGTCTCATCAACCTCGACTTCGCCGACGTCAAGTCGGTCATGCAGGGCGCCGGTTCGGCACTGATGGGAATCGGATCGGCACGCGGTGCCGACCGTGCCATCAAGGCCGCCGAACTCGCGGTCGAGTCGCCGCTCCTCGAGGCCAGCATCGAGGGTGCTCACGGAGTCCTGCTCTCGATCCAGGGTGGTTCGAACCTCGGCATCTTCGAGATCCACGACGCTGCGGATCTCGTGAAGGAAGCCGCGCACCCCGAGGCCAACATCATCTTCGGTACGGTCATCGACGACACGCTCGGCGACGAGGTGCGTGTCACCGTGATCGCGGCCGGCTTCGACAGCGGTGAGCCTTCGCTGCGCCTCGACCCCATGGTCGTCTCGCGGCCCGCCGCGGCCAGCACGCTGCCCGAGGTGGCGCTCTCGAACGGCGAGGAGAGCAAGCCCGCTGCCGAGGCGCCCGCGCCCGAGAAGCCGCAGCAGCGCGTCCCGGCGACGAGCATCGAGCCTGCTTTCGCGGACGACGACATCGACATCCCCGAATTCCTGAAGTGACGCAGGCGCAGGGCCAGGCCGGGTCCGGTCTGGCAGCGCGGCTGTCGGCGATCGATCATCGGATCGCCGACGCCGCGCGCCTGGCCGGCAGGGACCCGGCGGAGATCTCCCGCATCGTCGTGACCAAGTTCCACCCGTCGTCGCTCGTTCGCGAGCTGCACGCGCTGGGTGTGCGCGACGTGGGGGAGAACCGCCAGCAGGAGCTCTCGTCGAAGACCGCCGAGCTGACGGACCTCGACCTCCGGTGGCACTTCATCGGGCAGGCGCAGACCAACAAGGCCGGTGCGATTCGCCGCAGCGCGGATGCCGTGCACTCGGTAGACCGCGACCGGCTGGCCGACGCACTGCATCGGGCGGCCGACGGGGATGACCTTCTCGACGTGCTCGTGCAGGTCAATCTCACCGATGATCACGGACGCGGCGGCGTCGCGCCCGCCGAGGCGGCCTCTCTCGCCGAGCACATCATGACGCTGCCCTCGCTGCGGCTTCGCGGTGTGATGGCGGTCGCGCCGCTCGATGAGGAACCCGCTTCCGCGTTCGCGCGCCTGCACTCGATCGCAGAGAGCGTGCGCGCAGTCGAGCCGTCGGCGACCTGGATGTCCGCAGGGATGACGGGCGATTTCGTCGAGGCCATCGAGGCCGGCGCGACACACCTGCGGATCGGCTCCGCAATCACGGGACCCCGCCCCGACCGGGGTTAACCTGTGAACAGACCAACCCGACACGTTCGAACCGGAGGACACGATGGGTAACCCGCTGAAGAAGACCATGGTGTATCTCGGCCTCGCTGACGAGGAAGAGGTCTACGAGGAGGAGCCGACCCCGGCCCGCTCGCACCGCGAGCGCGAACGCGAGGAGCCCGCTCCCGCGCCCGTGACCCCGCTACGGCGCCCCGTCGCCGTGCGCCAGCCCGCAGGAGGGGCAGTGAACGAGATCCTCACCGTGCACCCGAAGCAGTATCGCGATGCTCAGCTCATCGCGGAGAGCTTCCGCGAAGGTGTGCCGGTCATCATCAATCTCTCGCAGATGAGCGACGCAGACGCCCGCCGTCTGATCGATTTCGCCTCCGGACTCTCGCTCGGCCTGTACGGCCGCATCGAGCGGGTCACGTCGAAGGTCTTCCTCCTGTCGCCGGAGAACATCGCGGTCTCGGGTCACGGGGGAATCGCGCACGCGGACGCCGAGTCCGCGGGCTTCGACCAGTCGTAGACCGTGGGGTTCGTCGTCTCCATCGTCGCCAGCATCGTACATCTGGCTTTGCTGCTGTACCTGCTGGTGCTCTTCGCCCGACTCATTCTCAGCTACATCCCGATGTTCAATCGGGAGTGGCGACCGAAGGGCGCCGGACTCGTCGCGGCTGAGCTCGTCTACACGGTGACCGATCCGCCCGTCCGGTTCTTCCGGCGGATCATCCCTCCTCTGCGAATCGGCTCGCTCTCCCTGGATTTCGGCTTCTCGATCACCATCCTGATCGTGCTGATCCTGATGAGTGTCGTCCGAAGCTTCATCTGAGACCCCTGGGACTTCGGCGCTCTGGAGTGTCGCGGGATCGCGACTGACAGGCTCGGGGACTATGCTTGGCTCCCAGGTGCGCGCCCCGGGTTCGCGCCGAATCTCGACCACGCCATTCCAAACTGGCAACCGAACTCATCGAAGGAGCCACCATGGCACTTACCCCGGATGACGTCGTCACCAAGCAGTTCCAGCACGTCCGCTTCAAGGACGGCTTCGACCCGGACGAGGTCGACGACTTCCTCGACGAGATCGTCATCGAGTGGCGCAAGGCCCTCGAAGAGAACGTCGAACTCAAGGCCAAGCTGGCCGCGTACGAGTCCGGCGATGCACCGGCCGCTCCCGCAGCCGCTGCAGAGGCGCCCGCCGCCGTGGTCGAAGAGGCCGCTGCGCCTGCTGCTGCTCCCGCGGAGCCCGCTCCGTCGGGTTCGGCGACTGCGACCGCCGGCATCATCGAGCTCGCTCAGCGCCTTCACGACGAGCACGTCGCCGAGGGTGAGGCCAAGCGTGCCCAACTCATCGCCGAGGCCGAAGGCGAGGTCAACCGCATCCGCACGGAGGCCGAGGCCAAGCAGCGCGAAGAGTCGGCTCGTCTCGAGCGCGAGCGCAACGCCCTCGAGGCCCGGATCACCGAGCTCCGCAACTTCGAGCGCGATTACCGCTCGCAGCTGCGCGGCTACATCGAGGGTCAGCTCCGCGATCTCGACGAGAAGTCGGCGTCGACGGACTCGACTCCGGTTTCCGCGATCGGACTGTAGGTCGTCCTTTTGCCAGGACGCCGTCCCCTTCGTCGGTCGGCGGCCGGCGCGATAGTTGCGGTTCTCGCAGCGATCGTGCTGGCCGCCGATCAGTTTGTGAAGTACCTCACGACCGAGAACCTGCCGCTCCAGCAGCCGGTGCCGGTGCTCGGTGAGTTCCTTCAGCTGTACTACGTGCGCAACCCCGGCGCAGCGTTCTCGCTCGGATCCGATGTCACATGGATCTTCACCATCGCTCTGGCGGTGGTGGCCGGTGTGATCGTGTGGAAGGCCCTGGGTCTTCAGTCACGCCTCTGGGCCGTCGTCCTGGGCTGCCTGCTCGGTGGAGTGCTCGGAAACCTCACCGATCGTCTCTTCCGCGATCCTGGTTTCCCCATGGGGCACGTGGTCGACATGATCTCGATGCCGTGGATGATGCCGGCGATCTTCAACGTCGCCGACATCTTCATCGTCACCGGGATGATCTCGGTCGCGCTGCTCGTCGTGCTGGGACTCCGCTTCGACGGCACCCGGGAGCGTGACCACGCTCCTGTGGAGACCGATGACGAAGCCGAGGCTGCCGCGTTGGCCGAGGAGACCGGAGGCGAGACCTCTCGCCCGGGTACCGCCTCTCCGGATGCCGCCGCCGCGGACGGACGCTGAGCATGGAATTCCGCACCCTCCCCGTTCCTGACGGGCTGGACGGGACGCGCGTCGACGCGGCACTCGCGAAGATGCTGGGCTTCTCGCGCACCTTCGCCGCCGAGGTCGCCTCGGCGGGCGGCGTGCGCGTCGACGGGGTGACGCTCGACAAGTCCGATCGCCTGCGCGGCGGAGGGTGGCTCGAGGTGGAGTGGCAGCCGAAGGAGGAGCCGCGGATCATCCCGATCGCGGTTCCGGAACTCGGAATCGTCTACGACGATGACGACATCGTCGTGGTCGACAAGCCCACGGGCGTCGCCGCTCATCCCTCGCTCGGATGGGAGGGGCCGACCGTCGTCGGCGCTCTCGCAGCGGCGGGGTTCCGGGTCGCCACCAGTGGCGCTCCGGAGCGGCAGGGGATCGTGCATCGTCTGGATGTCGGCACCAGCGGGCTCATGGTCGTCGCCAAGAGCGAGACGGCGTACTCGTCGCTGAAGCACGCGTTCAAGGAGCGCACGGTGGAGAAGATCTATCACGCCGTCGTCCAGGGGCACCCCGACCCGCTGACGGGGACGATCGATGCTCCGATCGGCCGGCATCCGAATCACTCCTGGAAGTTCGCCGTCGTTCCCGACGGCAAACCGTCGGTGACCCACTATGAGACCCTCGAGGCCTTCCCGGGAGCCTCGCTGCTCGAGATCCATCTCGAGACCGGACGCACGCACCAGATCCGCGTGCACATGGCGGCCCTGCGGCACCCGTGCGCGGGCGACCCGCTCTACGGAGCAGATCCGACGCTGTCGGCACGGCTCGGACTCACCCGACAGTGGCTGCACGCGCACAAGCTCGCCTTCACCCACCCGGCGACGGGGGAGTGGGTGCAGTTCGAGTCGGGGTACCCCGCGGATTTCGAACGTGCCCTGGAGATTCTGCGCGGCGAGTGAATCGACGCCGTCGATGTCGGCGGTGTGGGTCAGACTGAGCCCATGAGCATCGAGGTGCGACCCGCTACCGAATTCGACGACGTGGCGGCTCTCGTCGGCCCCAAGAAGCCGACGTCGAACGTGTGCTTCTGCCTGAGCTACCGCATCGGCAGCGCCGAGAACAGGGCGCTGCGAGGCGAGAAGCGAGCGGAGCGCGTGCGTGAGCTCTGCCACCAGGATCCGCCTCCAGGCGTGATCGCGTACCTCGACGATGAACCGGTGGGCTGGGCGGCGGTGCATCCGCGCAGGGAGACGAGCTTCGCGCGCAACAGACTGATCCCGCATGTCGACGATCTCGATGTGTGGTCGCTCTGGTGCATCCGCGTCCGTCCAGGCCATCGGAAACAGGGCATCTCGCACGCTCTGATCGACGGAGCGGTGGCTCATGCGAAGAAGAGCGGCGCCCCCGCGATCGAGGGGTATCCGGTCGACAACCGTGGCGAGACGGTGAATCTCACAATGGCCTACGTCGGCACGATGGGGCTCTTCGAGAGTGCCGGATTCGCGAAGGCGGCCGACACCGGCTCGACGCTCGACGGCTTCCCGCGGGTGCTCATGCGACTCGATCTGCGAGATCCGCGCAACGGATCGAAGAAAGCGTGAACCCGACTGCACGTCAGAGGCAATACATAGTGTGAGCACAGACAGTGAGATCATCCGGCGGTCGCTGAGTCGGCCTGAGGCGTTCGCCGAGCTGTTCGACCGACATGCACGTGCGGTGGACGCGTTCGCGACATATCGGGTGGGTGCCCATGCCGCCGAGGACGTGCTCAGCGAGACCTTTCTCGTCGCCTTCCGCCGTCGAGGGGACTTCGACCTGAGCAAGCACTCAGCCTCTCCCTGGCTGCTCGGAATCGCCTCGCGGCTCATCCGTCGGCACAGAGCCGTCGAGGCACGGCATTGGCGCTCGTTCGCCGCGGTCGTCGGGGAGGACCATACGTCGCTCGGTGGACTCGATGACGCGATGCGGCGCGTGGACGCCGAGCGCGAAGTGCGTGCCCTGCGGAAGAAGATCGCGGCGTTGTCCCCCAAGGATCGGGAGACGCTTCTGCTCTACGCCTGGCAGGGGCTGAGCTACGAAGACATCGCGGAGACTCTCGGTGTGCCTGTGGGCACCGTGCGCTCCCGGTTGAATCGCGTTCGCACGCGACTCGATCCGGCGCGAAAGGCCCGTTCGTTCGAGATGCAGCAGGAAGGAGAAGTCCGTGGACGTGTT
The DNA here is from genome assembly GCF_030209555.1 of Microbacterium sp. LMC-P-041. Classification (NCBI taxonomy): domain Bacteria; kingdom Bacillati; phylum Actinomycetota; class Actinomycetes; order Micrococcales; family Microbacteriaceae; genus Microbacterium; species Microbacterium sp. LMC-P-041. The sequence continues at coordinate 311,172 of NZ_JARVRV010000002.1, read as the reverse complement.
TGAGAAGGTTCAGAAGACCAAGCCGGATGTCGATGGTGTGGACTCGCATCTCGACTCGGCCCGCGCTCGACTGATGAGCGAGATCGCCGCGGGGAAGACCTCGGTGTCCGCTCGCCCTGCCGCACCGAAGCGGCTCGTGGCCGGCGTGCTCGTGGGCGCCGCACTGGCGGCGACGGCGGGCGTGCTGGTGATCACGGGACTCACCGAACAGCCGAAGCCCGTGATCGAGGCCGTTCCGACGCGGGAGCCAGGACAGACGCTGAAGCCGTCGCCGACGCCCGCGCCGACACAGGAGCCGATGACGGCTGCGGGGGCCTTCGGCGCCGCCGCGACTGCGGCTCGGTCGTTCACCGGCCTGACGTTGGCACCGGGACAGTACCTGCGCGTGCACACGCAGTCGGAGCAGATCGTCTATCACCAGCCCGATCCGAACGGCGGGCAGTATCAGGCGGATCGGTCGAACGCTCAGAACGCCTGGCGCGGAAGCTCCTCCTGGAACTCCTATGCGCCGGCCGACCCGACGCAGCAGTGGTTCTTCGCCACCGATCAGCCCTGGACAGTGAGCGACACCTTCGGGCCGGACGCCGCGGCGCTCGCCCAGGCGCACAAGGAGGCGATGGCCTCGGGCGGCGATCCGTACTTCTCGAACGGGCCGTCAGCACCCTGGGCCACCCCGGACGGGTACGGGCTCGTGGCGTTCTTCTCGGCGATGCCCACGGACCCGGCGGCGCTCATCGCGTGGATCCGAGAGAATCAGGGGATCGTCGCGGGCGATCAGGACTACAAGGTCGGGTGGGTCCTCATCGAGCTTCTGTCGTACAACATGGGGTCGGGGGCTGAGCGGGCGACGATGTACGACGCCCTCAGCATGCTTTCCGGGTCTGAGATCGTGTCCGCCGATGCGACCTCGGCGACGCTGCGGTTCTCGGCGTCGACAGAGGCTCTGTCGGGTCAGCCAGCGGTTCAGCGGCGCTCGATCACGATCGACACGACCACGGGGCTCGTCACGGAGACGACCGCGGTGCTCGACGTCGCCTCTTCGCTGATCCCCGCCTCCCTGGCAGACGAGAGGCACGTCTTCACCGTGAGCATCGTGGACTCGCTCCCCTGAAGCGATGCGGGACCCCGGAGCGGCAGGTGCGGCGACGCTCGATGTCGGATGCCGAAAGTAGACTCGAAGGCATGGCATCCGACTCCTTCGTCCACCTGCACGTGCACAGCGAGTACTCGATGCTCGACGGGGCGGCGAAGATCGCGGCGATGACGCAGGCGGCGGCAGATTACGACATGCCGGCCATCGCCGTGACCGATCACGGCAACACCTTCGCGGCGTTCGAGTTCTACAAGGCGGCGAACGCCGCGGGCGTCAAGCCGATCATCGGTCTCGAGGCCTATGTGACTCCCGGCACGCATCGCAGCGACAAGACGCGTGTGCAATGGGGCTCCCCGGATCAGAAGAGCGACGATGTCTCCGGCTCCGGTGCCTACACCCACATGACGATGTGGAGCGAGAGCACGCAGGGGATGCACAACCTGTTCCGTCTCAGCTCGCTGTCGAGCATGGAGGGCTACTACTTCAAGCCCCGCATGGACCGGGAGCTCCTGCAGACATACGGCAAGGGCCTGATCGCCACCACAGGATGCCCCTCGGGTGAGATCCAGACGCGACTGCGCCTCGGCCAGTACGACGCCGCACGTGCGGCGGCCGCCGAGTTCCAGGACCTGTTCGGCAAGGAGAACTACTTCGCCGAGATCATGGATCACGGTCTCTCCATCGAGCGCAGGGTGATGACCGATCTGATCCGGCTCGCCAAGGATCTGAACATCCCGCTCGTCGGCACCAACGACTCGCACTACACGCACCAGCATGAGGCCGATGCCCATGAGGCGCTGCTGTGCGTGCAGTCCGGTTCGACGCTCGACGATCCCAACCGGTTCAAGTTCGACGGCGACGGGTACTACATCAAGACCGCCGCAGAGATGCGTCAGCTGTTCCGCGACCACCCCGAGGCCTGCGACAACACGCTGCTCATCGCCGAGCGGTGCGAGGTCGAATTCAACACGGCGGCCAACTACATGCCGCGCTTCCCCGTGCCGGACGGCGAGACGGAGGACAGCTGGCTCATCAAGGAGGTCGAAGCGGGCCTCCACTACCGATACCCGAGCGGCATCCCCGACAAGGTGCGCAAGCAGGCCGAGTACGAGACCGGAATCATCCTGCAGATGGGGTTCCCCGGCTACTTCCTCGTCGTCGCCGACTTCATCAACTGGGCGAAGGACAACGGAATCCGTGTCGGTCCGGGCCGTGGCTCGGGCGCCGGGTCGATGGTCGCCTATGCCATGAAGATCACCGACCTCGACCCGCTCGAGCACGGTCTCATCTTCGAGCGCTTCCTCAACCCCGACCGCGTCTCGATGCCCGACTTCGACGTCGACTTCGATGACCGTCGCCGCGGCGAGGTCATCGACTACGTGACGAGGAAGTACGGCTCCGAGCGCGTCGCTCAGATCGTCACCTACGGCACGATCAAGTCGAAGCAGGCTCTGAAGGATGCGGGGCGTGTGCTGGGATTCCCGTTCAGCATGGGCGAGCGGCTGACGAAGGCGATGCCGCCGCCCGTCATGGGCAAGGACATGCCTCTCGACGGCATGTTCGACTCGGCGCACCCCCGCTACAAGGAGGCGAGCGAGTTCCGTGCGCTCATCGAGACCGATCCCGAGGCGAAGACGGTCTTCGACCGCGCCCTCGGCCTCGAAGGTCTGAAGCGCCAGTGGGGCGTGCACGCCGCCGGTGTGATCATGTCGTCCGAGCCCCTGCTCGACATCATCCCGATCATGCGCCGCGAGCAGGACGGCCAGATCGTCACCCAGTTCGACTACCCGTCCTGCGAGTCGCTCGGGCTGATCAAGATGGACTTCCTGGGGCTCCGCAACCTCACGATCATCTCGGACGCTCTCGACAACATCCGCACCAACCGCGGGGAGGAGCTCGACCTCGAACACCTCGCCCTGGATGACCGCGGCGCCTACGAGCTGCTCGGTCGCGGCGAATCGCTCGGCGTCTTCCAGCTCGACGGCGGGCCGATGCGATCGCTGATGCGCCTGATGCGTCCGGACAACTTCGGCGACATCTCCGCGCTCATCGCGCTGTACCGCCCGGGTCCGATGGGTGCGAACTCGCACACGAACTATGCGCTGCGCAAGAACGGCCAGCAGCCGATCACACCGATCCACCCGGAGTTCACCGAATCGCTCGCCGACATCCTCGACGAGTCCTACGGCCTGATCATCTACCAGGAGCAGGTGATGGCCATCGCCCAGCGCGTGGCCGGGTTCTCGCTCGGCCAGGCCGACATCCTGCGCCGAGCGATGGGCAAGAAGAAGAAGTCCGAGCTCGACAAGCAGTTCGAGGGCTTCCAAGCCGGCATGCACGCGAACGGGTACTCCGACGGTGCCGTCAACGCGATCTGGGAGATCCTCCTCCCGTTCTCGGACTACGCCTTCAACAAAGCGCACTCGGCGGCATACGGGGTCGTCTCGTACTGGACCGCCTACCTCAAGGCGCACTATCCCGCCGAGTACATGGCCGCGCTGCTCACCAGCGTCGGCGACTCGAAAGACAAGATGGCGCTCTATCTCAACGAGTGCCGTCGAATGGGCATCAAGGTGCTCCCGCCCGATGTCTCAGAGTCGATCAAGTACTTCGCCGCTGTCGGCGACGACATCCGATTCGGGCTCGGTGCCGTCCGCAACGTCGGCAGCAACGTGGTCGAGGGCATCATCGCGGCCCGCAAGGATGAGCGATTCTCCTCGTTCCATCACTTCCTCGAGAAGGTCCCGCTGCACGTCTCGAACAAGCGCACGGTCGAGTCTCTGATCAAGGCCGGCGCGTTCGACTCGATGGGCGACTCGCGCCGTGCGCTGCTCGAAGTCCACGAGGATGCCGTCGAGGCGGCTGTGGATCGCAAGCGGAACGAAGCACAGGGTGCGATCGGCTTCGACTTCGACAGTCTGTACGACGGAATGGAAGAGGCGCCGCCTGCCAAGGTGCCCGCCCGCCCCGAATGGATCAAGAAGGACAAGCTCGCTTTCGAGCGCGAGATGCTCGGGCTCTACGTGTCGGACCACCCCCTGGCCGGGCTCGAGGTGCCTCTGGCGAAGCACGCGTCGATCTCGATCCACAACCTCATCAACTCGGAGGACATGCAGGACGGTGAGCAGGTCACCGTCGCCGGTCTCGTCACGAGCGTGCAGCATCGCGTCGCGAAGGCCAGTGGCAATCCGTACGGAATGATCACCGTCGAGGACTTCAACGGCGAGGTGACGGTCATGTTCATGGGCAAGACGTACACCGAGTTCCAGCACATCCTGCAGCAGGACTCGATCCTCGCCGTGCGCGGCCGGGTGTCGAAGCGTGATGACGGACTCAACCTGCATGCGCAGTCGGCGTTCGCGCCGGATGTCGGTTCCTTCGACGCCGCGGGTCCGCTCTCGCTCGTGCTCGCCGAGCAGAGGGCGACGGAGCGGGTGATGCACGAGCTCGCCGACGTGCTGCGCCGTCACAACGGGGACACCGAGGTCGTGCTGCGGGTGCACCGCGGCGGCACGGCGAAGGTCTTCGACGTGCCGATGCCGGTCAAGGTCTCGGCCGATCTGTTCGGAGATCTCAAATCGCTGCTCGGGCCGACCTGCCTGGGCTGAGCACCAGCGGACGCTGCCGCTCGATGGGTCCTCACGGACGCACCGGGTAGTATCGGGACGCGTTCGGGTGCACGACGACTAAGGCTCTGCACCGTGGCGAAAGGACCCTCCCCATGAGCACGGAATCACCCTTCCTGAACAGTGACGACTCAGCTGCAGACCGGTCGTCGGCGTCAGACGAGTCACCTCTCGACGAGGACTTCTCCGATGACGACGGCGTGCTCTATGACGATGAGGTGACGCCGGAGTACGGCATCCTCGGATTCACCTTGCGGGAGCTGCTCATCGTCGGCGTGTGGCTGATCGCCTTCATCGCGTCGTTCTTCCCGTACGTCGGAGACTCGTCCATCTGGGGTGCCGGAATCCAGTGGGTCCTCCCGATCGGCGTGCCGACGGTCGCCGTGTTCCTGCTGGTCCTCCGCCGTTTCTCACCCGACGGCATCCGCCGGGTCGGCTCGCTGGGGATCGACCAGTTCGCTTCCGTGGCGTTCTCCGTCTCAGCGGTCTTCTGGCTCGGCGCACTCTGGAACGCCGTCGCGTTCGCGATCGAGTTCGGTGTCTTCGGGCTGCCCTGGAACGGCGTCGTTCAGCTGCTCGCAGCGCTCGCGCTCGTCGTCCTCACGGTCTTCGCTCCGCTGGTGCCCGGCCTCAAGGAAGATTTCCAGGGCCGACTCGTCACGCTCGCGCACCGCAACGCCAATCCGGTCCGACCGGTCATCGCGCGTCCTCGCCCCGAGCCTGCCGCCCCGGGCGCCGACGCTCCCGTCGCCGTCGAGGCCGATACTTCGGCCGACACGGACCTGCGACCTGCGTCGTACGCATCGCCCGCCTCGTCGAGCGATGTCGCTCCTGAGGCCCACACCGCCGCGACGGATGCCGCGCCGACGGCCTACGCGACGGACGCTGCACCGACGGCCTACGTGACGGACGCCTACGGGACGGACGCCGCGCCGACGGCCTACGGGACGGACGCCGCACCGACGGCCTACGCGACGGACGCTGCCCCGACCGCCTACACGACACCCTCGGCGGAGGGGATCGACGTCGAACTGTCCCGTGAGCAGGCGACCGATGAGGTCGCCCGTCTCGATGTCGCCGAGCAGGTGCCGCTGTCCTCCCACGCGTCGGGCGGGGGGACCGGGACCGAGGAGACGACCTCCGATGAGGAGTACACCCCGGCGTACTCGCGCCGGTCGCGCGGCCAGGAACCCGAGATCGTGTCCGACACCGGAAGCATCGAGTCGCTTCTCGGTGCGACCGCGCGCGATGTCTCGTCGCCCGAGACGACCGCGTTCCCCGCCGTCGAACACGACTCGGACTTCGCCGCGACGAGCCCTCAGGACGCCTACTCGACCCCGCAGCCCTTCTGGATCCTCGCGCCGACCGAGCGGGACGTGCATGACGAACGCGGCGAGGTCATCTTCCGAATCGGACCGAATGCGTGGGCGCTCGTCATCGAGGACCGCGGTGGCGCCTATGTCATCCGACACGACGACGGTCGCATCGGCTACCTGCACGACATCTCAGACATCACGAAGGGCTGATCTTGCGCACGATCGATCTGCGAGGGCGCACGCTCTCGCCGGCTGACATGCTCGCGGCCGTGCCGCGAGCCACCCAGGCACGGGCCGAGGCTCTCGACACCGCCACGCGCATCGTCGAGGACGTGCGCGAGCGCGGCGAAGAGGCGCTGCGCGAGCAGGCTGAACGCTTCGATCGTGTCACGGGTCATGAGATCCGCGTGCCCGCGCAGCACATCGCCGATGCTCTCGAGACCCTCGCGCCTGCTGTCCGCGATGCCCTCGACGAGGCGATTCGCCGGGTGCGCATCGCCTCCGAAGCCCAGGTTCCCGAACGTCGGATCACCCGGATCGGCGCCGGCGCGACGATCGCCCAACGCTGGCAGCCTGTGCACCGCGCGGGCGTGTACATCCCCGGCGGCAAGGCGGTGTATCCGTCCAGCGTCATCATGAACGTCGTCCCCGCCCAGGTCGCGGGCGTCGAGCAGATCGCGCTCGCTTCACCGCCCCAGGCGGATCAGGGAGGTCGCGTCCACCCCACGATCCTCGCCGCGGCAGGCCTCCTCGGCATCACGGAGGTGTACGCCATCGGCGGCGCCGGCGCCATCGGTTCCTTCGCGCACGGCGTCGCCGGCATCGGACTCGACCCGGTCGACGTGCTGTCAGGGCCCGGCAACAACTACGTCGCCTCCGCCAAGCGGGCGGTGGCCGGGGTCGTCGGCACGGACTCCGAGGCGGGGGCCACCGAGATCCTCGTCGTCGCAGATGCCGCCGCCGACCCGCGTCTCATCGCCGCCGACCTCGTCAGTCAGGCCGAGCACGACGAGCAGGCTTCGGCCGTCCTCGTCACCGACTCGCCTCAGCTCGCCGATCGTGTCGCCGAAGAGGTGGCGCGGCAGGCCGGCGCGACCCGTCATGCGACCCGGGTGGCCGCAGCTCTCGACGGACCGCAGTCCGCGATCGTGCTCGTCGACGACCGTGCCATGGCCACGGCGTTCAGCAATGCGTACGCTCCCGAGCACCTCGAACTGCACCTCGAGGATGCCGAGGACGCCGCCGGCAGCTTCACGAGCGCAGGTGCGGTGTTCGTCGGCGACCACACGCCGGTGAGTCTGGGCGACTACATGGCGGGCAGCAACCATGTTCTGCCGACCGGGGGACAGGCGCGCTATGCGCCGGGACTCGGCGCCTACACGTTCCTTCGTCCGCAGCAGGTGATCTCCTACGATCGGGCCGCCCTGGCCGAGGTCCGTGAGGGGGTCGTCGCCCTCGCCGAGACCGAAGTGCTCCCCGCGCACGGCGAGGCGATCGAGGCGCGTTTCACCGCGTAGGATCGGTCAGATGCACTGCCCCTTCTGCCGTCACTCGGACTCTCGCGTCATCGATTCCCGCACCAGCGACGACGGTCTCTCGATCAGGCGCCGTCGTCAGTGCCCTGAGTGCGGCGGGCGTTTCACGACCACCGAGACGGCCAGCCTCAACGTCATCAAGCGTTCGGGCGTCATGGAGCCGTTCAGTCGCGAGAAGGTGATCTCCGGCGTGCGCAAGGCGTGTCAGGGGCGCCCCGTGACCGAGGCCGATCTGGCTGTCCTCGCTCAGCGTGTCGAGGAAGCCGTGCGGCAGACAGGTGTCTCGCAGCTCGATACGAACGAGATCGGCTTGGCCATCCTCGGACCCCTCCGCGACCTCGATGAGGTCGCATACCTGCGGTTCGCGAGCGTGTATCAGGCTTTCGACTCGCTCGAGGATTTCGAGAGCGCCATCACGGATCTGCGTGCCGACCACGTCAAGCCGGAGCCTGCCGACCGGTAATCTGGCAGGGATGTATCCGCTGCTCTTTCGCGCTGTCCTGTCGCGCTTCGACCCCGAGTTCGCCCACCACGCCGGTATGGCGGTGATCCGCGTGCTCGGAGTGCCTCCGCTCTCCTGGGCGACGCGGGCACTGACGAAGCCGGACCCGTCGCTGCGGGTGGACGCACTCGGACTGAGCTTCTCCTCGCCCTTCGGCATCGCCGCCGGGTTCGACAAGAACGCGATCGGTGTCCGCGGCCTTGCAGCGCTCGGCTTCGGCCACGTCGAGGTCGGCACCGTCACCGCGATCCCGCAGGAGGGCAACCCGAAGCCCCGACTGTTCCGGCTGATCGCCGATCGTGCGGTCATCAACCGCATGGGATTCAACAACGAGGGCGCGGATGCTGCGGCCCGGCGCCTCGCGCGGTTGCGTCGCGGCGCCCCTGACACGGTCATCGGAGTCAACATCGGCAAGAGCCGTGTCGTCGACGTCGAGGACGCCACCGCCGACTACGTCGCTTCGGCGACGCGGCTGGCCCCGCTGGCCGACTACCTGGCCGTCAACGTCTCGTCCCCGAACACCCCGGGTCTTCGGGGACTGCAGGCGGTGGAGACGCTGGCTCCGCTGCTCAGGGCGGTGCGCGCGGCATCCGGAAAGACTCCGCTGCTCGTCAAGATCGCCCCCGATCTGGCTGACGACGAGATCGCCGCGATCGCGAAGCTCGCCGTCGACGAGGGCCTCGCCGGCATCATCGCGCACAACACCACGATCAGCAGGGATGGACTCACGACGGACGCGGCGACGGTCGCGGCCATCGGAGCGGGCGGCCTCTCCGGCGCGCCCCTCAAGGAGCGCTCGCTTCAGGTGCTGCGTCTGGTTCGCTCGACCGTGCCCGCAGAGTTCTGCGTCATCGCCGTCGGGGGAGTGGAGACGCCCGCGGACGTTCAGGAGCGACTCGAAGCGGGCGCGACGCTCGTGCAGGGCTACACGGCGTTCCTGTACCGCGGTCCGTTCTGGGGACGCGAGATCAACCGGGGCCTCGTCGCACGCTGAGAAGCTGCGCGTACGAACAAGAGAGGCGCCTCGTGCTCATAGAGCACGAGGCGCCTCTCTCGATGATTCAGGGGATCAGGCGGGGCGGTCGCCGCGCTTGACCTGCGGCTTCGGCAGACGCATGAACCGCATCTGCAGCGACCGCATCGCGGCGTACCAGCCGAGACCGCGCTCCATGCGGTCCTTGCCGAACTTCGCGGCGACCTTGCGCTTGACGCGCATCCCCAGCAGGATCATGCCGCCGATCGCGAGGATCAGGTACGCCATCATGACCAGGTACGCCCAGCCGGCGATCGCGAAGCCGCCGATGGCGAGGTTGGCCGGAAGGAGCGAGATGAGGATGACGAGCACCATGACGCCCATCACGAACTCGGCGGGGTGCCATCCGGCGTCCACGTAGTCGCGGACCCAGCGGCGCTGCGGGCCCTTGTCGCGAGCCGGGAGGTACTTCTCCTCGCCAGCCGCCAGACCGGCCTGCGCGCGGTTGCGTCGCTCGCTGAGCTCGGCGCGCGCTGCGGCCTTGGCCTCCTTGGTGTTCGCGACCAGAGGACGGCGGCGGGCCGCTTCCTGCTCGGCCCGGGTCGGCGTCGCGCGTCCCTTGCCCGACGCGGTCGTCTCGGCGGCGTCGTCGTTCGTCGAAGGGGGGACAGGGGTAGTGGCCACGAGGTTCCTCGGTTCAGTGAAGGCGGATCACCTTAAGATTACTCGCATGACATCTCCTGCCCAGCCCGGTGACCAGAATCTGTCCAGCGAACGCGAGCCGGCCGTCCTCGAGGCCGCAGCCACAGGGTTCCCGGCCGCGCTGAGCGACCTGGGCGCACTCGTCCGCATCCCCGGCATGGCCTGGCCCGCGTTCGACCAGACGCAACTCGAACGCAGCTCGGAGGCGGTCGCCGCGCTCGCGACGGCGACGGGGGTCTTCGACGACGTGCGGGTGCTGCGCGCCGCGATCCCGGGCACCGACGAGCACGGGCAGCCTGCCGTGCTCGCGACGCGTGCTGCGCGCAACGGCAAGCCGACGATCCTGCTCTACGCGCACCACGACGTGCAGCCTCCGGGAGACGACGCGCTGTGGGAGACGCCGCCGTTCGAGCCAACGGTGCGCGACGGACGCCTTTACGGGCGCGGAGCCGCCGATGACAAAGCGGGCATCATGGCGCACATCGCCGCGATCCGCGCTGTGGCCGAGGTCGTCGGAGATGACCTCGAGCTCGGGATCGCGATGTTCATCGAGGGGGAGGAGGAGTACGGATCGCGCTCCTTCGCTCAGTTCCTCGCGGACAACAAGGAAGCGCTCCGGGCGGATGCGATCGTGGTCGCTGACTCGGGCAACTGGGATTCGGTCACCCCCGGCCTCACCGTCTCGCTCCGTGGCAATGCGCGCTTCACCGTGCGCGTGCGCACCCTCGACCACGCGTCCCACTCGGGCATGTTCGGCGGAGCGGTTCCGGACGCCATGATGGCCACGGTGAGGATGCTCGCCACGCTCTGGAACGAGGACGGCTCCGTCGCCGTCGAGGGGATGACCGAGCGCGACGCGCCGACGCCGGAGTACACCGAGGAGACGCTCCGCGATGAAGCGGGTCTTCTTCCTGGCACGTCTCCGGTCGGCGGCGGCAGCATTCTCAGCCGGATCTGGAACAAGCCGGCGGTCACGGTCATCGGGATCGATGCGACGAGCGTCGCCGCGGCGTCGAACACCCTCCTTCCCGAGGTGACGGTGGTCGTGAGCGCGCGCGTCGCGCCAGGTCAGACGGGGGAGGAGGCGTATGCCGCCCTCGAGGCGCATCTGCGCGCGAACGCGCCGTTCGGTGCGGAGCTGACCTTCACCGACGTCGACCTGGGAAACGGCTTCCTCGTCGACACCAGCGGCTGGGCGGTCGCCCTCACCCGCGATGCGATGCGCGACGGGTACGGTGTGCCGCCGGTCGACCTCGGCGTCGGCGGCTCGATCCCGTTCATCGCTGATCTGGTGCGGGAGTTCCCCGACGCGCAGATTCTCGTGACCGGCGTCGAGGACCCGCACTCGCGTGCCCACAGCCCGAATGAATCGCTGCACCTCGACACGTTCCGCCATGCGGTCGCGACCGAGGCTCTGCTGCTCTCGCGCATGAACGACATCATCATCTGAGCCGCATCCGCGAGCCTGAGGGTAAAATCGAGATACCAGCCGTGCGAGCGCGGCCCGTCACAAGGAGCGACATGAGCGACACCACACTGACTTCGGCAGAGACCACCCAGGCGCACGGCGTGAAGCTGACCGATGCCGCGGCCACGAAGGTCAAGAACCTTCTCGAGCAGGAGGGCCGCGATGACCTGCGTCTGCGCGTAGCCGTTCAGCCCGGCGGATGCTCCGGCCTGATCTACCAGCTGTACTTCGACGAGCGATTCCTCGAGGGCGACGAGACCGTCGACTTCGACGGCGTCGAGGTCATCATCGACAACATGAGCGTCCCGTACCTCGACGGCGCCTCCATCGACTTCAAGGACACGATCTCGGAGCAGGGCTTCACGATCGACAACCCCAACGCCGCAGGCAGCTGCGCCTGCGGAGACAGCTTCCACTGATCCGAACCCCTCCGCCAACCTGCGTGGTTGGCATGAATCAGGTGTGAGGTTGCCCTAGACTTGGGTGTGCCCTGTCCGCAATCTGAAAGGTGCATCGTGCCCTCGAAACGCCGCCTTCGTTGGGCCGCTCTCCCCCTGGGAGTAGCGGCAGCCGTGGCCCTGGCGGGATGTACTGCCACTGAGCTGAACGGTTACCTCCCGGGCTTCGTGGAGGGTGAGCCTGCGGCCACCAACCAGACCGAGCGCGTCTCGTCGCTCTGGGTCAACTCCTGGATCGTCCTCCTCGCCGTCGGCGTGATCACCTGGGGCCTGATGGCCTGGGCCGCGATCGCCTACCGTCGCCGGAAGGGTCAGACCGGACTGCCCGTGCAGATGCGGTACAACATGCCGATCGAGATCTTCTACACGGTCGTACCGCTGATCCTCGTGCTGGGCATGTTCTTCTTCACCGCGCGTGACCAGTCGGCGATCGAGACGAAGTGGGACGAACCCGACGTCGAGATCACGGCCATCGCCAAGCAGTGGGCGTGGGACTTCCAGTACGACGGTGAAGAAGAGGACAACTCCGACGCCGTCTGGACGATGGGAATCCAGGCCCAGCCGGACGCGGACGGCACCATCGATCAGGCGCAGCTCCCGACGCTGGTGCTGCCGGTCGACCAGAAGGTCACGATCAACCTGCAGTCCCGCGATGTCATCCACTCGTTCTGGATCATCGACTTCCTGTACAAGAAGGACATGTACATCGGGAAGGACAACTCCTGGTCCTTCATCCCGACCCGAGTCGGCGAGTACGCCGGCAAGTGCGCCGAGCTCTGCGGCGAGTACCACTCGATGATGCTCTTCAACGTCAAGGTCGTCGAGCAGGACGAGTACGACGCCTACCTCCAGACTCTCGAGGAGGAAGGCAACACGGGAGACATCACGGACGCGTACGACCGTCTGTCGAACTACCCGGGGACCACCGCCCCGACCTCCGAGGAAGGAGAGGAGTAAGCCATGTCGACCACTGAAGCCCCCCGCACCGACGAGGCCCCTCGCTCTCGACCCACCACCCTGCCCGCACGTCAGGCTGCTCTCATGAGCTCGTCGCGTGTCGAGCAGAAGGGCAACATCGTCGTCAAGTGGATCACCTCCACCGACCACAAGACGATCGGGTACATGTACCTCATCGCCTCGGTGCTGTTCTTCCTCCTCGGCGGCGTGATGGCACTCGTCATCCGTGCTGAGCTCTTCGCTCCGGGAATGCAGATCATCCCGACCAAGGAGCAGTACAACCAGCTCTTCACGATGCACGGCACGATCATGCTGCTGATGTTCGCGACACCGCTGTTCGCCGGCTTCGCCAACGCGATCCTGCCGCTGCAGCTCGGCGCCCCGGACGTCGCCTTCCCGCGTCTGAACGCGTTCGCGTTCTGGCTGTTCCTCTTCGGCTCGACGATCGCCGTCGCCGGCTTCCTCACCCCGCAGGGTGCGGCCTCGTTCGGATGGTTCGCCTATCAGCCGCTCGCCAGTGCGTCCTTCTCTCCGGGTGCCGGTGGAAACCTCTGGATGCTGGGTCTCGGCATCTCGGGCTTCGGAACCATCCTCGGCGCCGTGAACTTCATCACCACGGTGATCACGATGCGCGCACCGGGTATGACGATGTGGCGCATGCCGATCTTCTCGTGGAACACGCTCATCACGAGCCTCCTCATCCTGATGGCCTTCCCGGTGCTCGCCGCCGCGATCTTCGCCGCAGGTGCGGACCGCGTGCTCGGCGCTCACATCTACGACCCGGCCAACGGCGGTGTCCTGCTCTGGCAGCACCTGTTCTGGTTCTTCGGTCACCCTGAGGTCTACATCATCGCTCTGCCGTTCTTCGGCATCGTCTCCGAGATCTTCCCGGTCTTCAGCCGCAAGCCGATCTTCGGATACAAGACGCTCGTGTACGCGACGATCGCGATCGCCGCACTGTCCGTCGCCGTCTGGGCTCACCACATGTACGTGACCGGCTCTGTGCTGCTGCCGTTCTTCGCCCTCATGACGATGCTCATCGCAGTGCCGACGGGTGTGAAGATCTTCAACTGGATCGGCACGCTGTGGCGTGGATCGGTGACCTTCGAGACCCCGATGGTGTTCGCACTGGGCTTCCTCGTGTCGTTCGTCTTCGGTGGCCTGACCGGTGTCATCCTCGCGGCTCCGCCGCTGGACTTCCACCTGTCCGACTCGTACTTCGTGGTCGCGCACTTCCACTACGTCGTCTTCGGCACCGTCGTGTTCGCCATGTTCGCCGGGTTCTACTTCTGGTGGCCGAAGTGGACCGGACGCATGCTCAACGAGCGCCTGGGCTACGTGCACTTCTGGATGCTGTTCATCGGCTTCCACATGACGTTCCTCATCCAGCACTGGCTGGGCGTCGACGGCATGGTGCGTCGCTACGCCGACTACTCGCCGGAAGACGGATGGACGTGGGGCAACCAGGTCTCGACGATCGGCGCGATCATCCTCGGTGCCTCGATGCTGCCCTTCTTCCTGAACGTGTGGATCACGGCTCGCAAGGCTCCGAAGGTCACGGTGAACGACCCGTGGGGCTACGGCGCTTCGCTCGAGTGGGCGACGTCCTGCCCGCCGCCGCGTCACAACTTCACGTCGATCCCGCGTATCCGCAGTGAGCGTCCCGCGTTCGACCTGAACCATCCCGAGGCTGCGGAGTTCACGCCCGCTGCGCCCGGCGAGCGAGAGGGCCACTGAGCCATGCGCGACAATGTCATCCTCTGGTGGGTCCTGACCGCCTTCTTCGCCCTGGTCGGCGTCGTCTACACCGGCTGGCACATCCTCGCCACGCCGTCGGACAACTTCGCCGCGCGGATCGAATGGGTCGGCACCGTGGCGCTGTTCTTCGCCGCGTTCATGGGCGCGATGATCGCGTTCTACCTCGACCGCACGCACAAGGCTCAGAACGGCGAATTGCCTGAGGACATCCTCACGAGCGACATCGACGACGGAGACCCCGAGCTCGGCGAGTTCAGCCCCTGGTCCTGGTGGCCGATCGTCCTCGCGGGTTCCGCTGCCGTCTTCGTCGTGGGACTGGCCGTCGGACACTTCCTGCTTCCGATCGGCCTGGCGATCTTCGTCGTCGCGATCGTCGGCTGGGTCTACGAGTACTACCGCGGGAACTTCGCCCGCTGATCTGCATGCAGAAAGCCCCTGGGATCTCCATCCCAGGGGCTTTCTGCATGTCCTGTCGCTACGCGCGGCTGCGGACACGGGCGATGCCCGTCAGCGGGTCGACAGGGCGACGGTGGACGCCGTCGGCCTCCTCCACGGGATAGCCCTCCCTGACCCAATACTCGAACCCGCCGATCATCTCGCGAACGGCGTAGCCGAGCTTCGCGAACTCCAGAGCGCCCTTCGCGCCGGCGTTGCACCCCGGGCTCCAGCAGTAGACGACGACGGCGGCGTCGAGGGGGATCTCGGCAGGAGCGCGGCTCGCGATCTCGCTGTAGTGCATCTGTGTCGCTCCAGCGACGCGTCCCTGCGCCCACGCTTCCTCTGAGCGGACATCGATGATGACGATGTCGTCTTCGGAGCGAAGAGCGGGATACACATCGCTCGCATCGGTCTCGTAGGCGAGCTTGGCGGCGTAGTAGTCAGCGCGATCGATCATGCGCTCAGCCTAGGCAACGGCGCGAGGTCCCGCCGTCATCATCCGGACGGCGGCGCACTGGAATCCGCCAATGTGGAGTGCAGGCTCAGAGCTCCACTGTCATCTGGACGCGGCGTCCGTATCGGTCGAGGCCGAGGGAGGCCTCGGTCTCCACCAGGCCGCGCTGGAACGGCGTCTCGGGGATGCTCTCGAGGAACCCGCACGACGCGTAGAAGGGCGCGTTCCACGGGATCTCGGCATAGGTCCGCAAGGTCATGCGCGTGTAGCCGCGATCCCGCGCCTCATCGAGTGCAGCGCTCACAAGGCGGCGTCCGAATCCCTGTCGTCCCACGGTGGGGAGGACAGACAGCTGTTCGAGGTGCGCATGACCGTCGGAGTCCAGGACATGGACGAAACCCACAGGGGAGGAGCCCTCTGACTCTTCCAGAACGAGAACGAATCCCGGCTCGGCGAGGCGTTCGGCACCGTTCGCAGCGGGAGGCCATACTGGCGCCCCCAGACTGTCGATCAGGAGAGCGTCAGCCTGGGCCTCGATGGCGGTCAGGAGCTCCGCATCCTCGGACGTGGCGGGCCTGATCGCAGCGCTCATCGGTTCGTCTCCGCGATCGCAGCGACCGCTTCGATCTCCACCAGCTGGTCGTCGTACCCCAGCACGGTGACGCCCATGAGGGTGCTCGGTACGTCGTGCTCCGCGAAAGCCTCGTGAACGACGTTCCATGCCGTGACCAGATCAGCCTGAGACGACGACGCCACGAGGACCCGCGTGCTGATGACGTCGGCGATCGTGGCGCCACTGGCGCGCAGCGCGAGATCGAGGGTCTCCAGGCAACGTGACGCTTGCGCGGCGTAGTCGCCGGGGGCCGTGGTGGTTCCGTCGTCCTCGAGCGGGCAGGCGCCCGCGAGGAAGATGAGTCGGGAGCCCGCCGGAGCAGTGGCGGCGTAGGCATAGGGGGCGGCAGCGAGATCGGCGGATCGGATGAGTTGGACTGCGGAGCTCATGGCACGATCCTTCCACGTTCACTTGAGAGCCTCCCGGACATGAAGAAGGCCCTGTCCGAAACGGACAGGGCCTTCTTGTGGGGGAGCGGCGATGTTACTCGTCGTCCTCGGACTTCTTCTTGCGAGGCTTCTTCACCGGCTCGGTCGCGATGACCGTGCTGGGAGTGTTCGCCGTCTCGTCGACGTGCGTCTCGCTGACTGTGATCGGAGCGTCGGGGACGCCGGCGCGCTCATGGGCGCCCTGGATCTCCGCCGCCTCGGTCTCATCGTTCTGAGCCGTGACGTGGTGCTGGTGAGCGTCCGCAGCTTCGATCTCCGCCTGCGTGAGCGGCGCGAGCCGGTCCTCGAAGAACCACCGTGAGATGGAAGAACGGAGGTTCTCCGTCCACGAGATTCGTCCCTTCGCGTTCGGACGCACGACCAGAGGCTCGTAGTTGTCCACATCGATGAGCTTCCAGCGGTCGTACGTGTCGACCGGCTGGTGCACCTCGATGAACTCGCCGCCGGGAAGGCGGACGATGCGGCCGGACTCGAAACCGTGCAGCACGATCTCGCGGTCCTTCTTCTGCAGCGCGAGGGCGATCCGCTTGGCGATGAAGTAGCCGAGGACCGGTCCGACGAACAGCAGCGCCTGGAGCGCGTGGATCACGCCCTCCATGGTCAGCATGAAGTGCGTCGCGATGAGGTCGGAGGATGCTGCAGCCCACAGGACGGCGTAGAAGATCACGCCGGCGACGCCGATCGCGGTGCGGGTCGCCGCGTTGCGCGGGCGCTGAGCGATGTGGTGCTCGCGCTTGTCTCCCGTGATCCACGCCTCGATGAAGGGGTAGATCGCGACGAGCACGATGAAGAGCCCGAGGACGACCAGCGGCAGCAGGATTCCGAACGACCAGGTGCGATCGAGGAAGACCACGTCGAGGTTGGACGGAGCGAGACGCAGGGCGCCGTCCGCGAATCCGATGTACCAGTCAGGCTGAGTACCGGCGGAAACGGGGGAGGGGTCGTACGGGCCGTAGTTCCAGATCGGGTTGATCTGGAAGAACGTCGCGATCAGCACGATCGTGCCGAAGACGATGAACAGGTAGCCGCCCATCTTCGACATGTACACCGGCATCATCGGGTAGCCCACGACGTTGTCGTTCGTGCGGCCGGGGCCGGCGAACTGCGTGTGCTTGTTGACGATCATCAGCATGAGGTGCACGGCGATGAGGCCGATCACCAGCAACGGCAGCAGCAGGATGTGCAGCGTGTACAGGCGTCCGACGATGTCCGTACCCGGGAACTCGCCGCCGAAGAGGAGGAACGAGGTCCAGGTGCCGATCAGGGGGATGCCCTTGATCATGCCGTCGATGATGCGGAGGCCGTTGCCCGAGAGCAGGTCGTCGGGAAGCGAGTATCCGGTGAAGCCCTCGGCCATCGCCAGGACGAACAGCACGAAGCCGATCACCCAGTTGAGCTCGCGGGGCTTGCGGAACGCGCCGGTGAAGAACACGCGCAGCATGTGCACGCCGATTCCCGCGACGAAGACGAGTGCGGCCCAGTGGTGGATCTGGCGAACCAGGAGACCACCGCGGAGGTCGAACGAGATGTGCAGCGACGACTCGAGTGCCGCCGACATCTCGATGCCGCGCATCGGAGCATAGGCGCCCGTGTAGTGCGTCTCGACCATGGAGGCCTGGAAGAAGAACGTCAGGAAGGTTCCGGACAGGAACACGACCACGAAGCTCCACAGCGCGATCTCGCCGAGCATGAACGACCAGTGGTCGGGGAAGATCTTGCGGCCGAGCTCCTTGACGAAGCCGGAGATGCTGGTGCGCTCATCGATGTAGTTCGACGCGGCGCCGACGAATCGGCCGCCGAGAGGCGCCTTGTTGTCCTTGTCCTCTTTGGACAGCGTTGCGGTGCTCAATGGCGCTCCCAGAAGCTCGGGCCGACGGGCTCGGTGAAGTCACTGCGTGCGACGAGGTAGCCCTCGTCGTCGACGGTGATGGGCAGCTGCGGCAGCGGACGCGCGGCAGGTCCGAAGATGACCTTGGCGTGATCCGTGACGTCGAACTGCGACTGGTGGCAGGGGCAGAGGAGGTGGTGCGTCTGCTGCTCGTAGAGTGCCACCGGGCATCCGACGTGCGTGCAGACCTTCGAGTACGCGACGATGCCGTCGTACGACCAGTCCTTGCGGTCTTCGGCCTCGATGAGCTGCTCGGGGCGCAGGCGCATCATCAGCACGATGGCCTTGGCCTTCTCCTCGAGGTAGCCGTCGTGGTGGCTGAGCTCTGCGAGATCCTCGGGGATCACGTGGAATGCGGATCCGAGGGTCACATCCGCTGCGCGGATCGGGGTGCCGTCGGGGTCGCGCACGAGACGCTGGCCCTTCTCCCACATGGTGTGCTTCAGCAGCGTGACCGGATCGCCCGCGGTGGGGTCGTCGGGTGTGCTGTGCGGAGCGAGACCGCGGAAGAGCGTGACACCGGGGATGATCGAGGCCACGATCGCCGCGAACAGCGAGTTGCGGATCATCGTGCGTCGTCCGAAACCGGACTCCTCGTTGGCCGTGGCGAATGCCTCGACGACGGCCTCTCGCGTCGAGTCCTTGCCCCGGGTGGGGTGACGGTGCTCGATGTGCTCCTTGTCGCTCATCAGCGCCTTGGACCAGTGGATCGCGCCGATGCCGATCGAGAGCAGCGCGAGTGCGATGCCCAGACCGATGAAGAGGTTGTTCTGACGGATGTCGATGAGCGCGCCGCTCTCGATGGGGAAGAGCATGTAGGCGGCGACCGCCCAGATGCTTCCTGCCAGCGAGAGATAGAACAGCGTGTAGACCGTGCGCTCTGCAGCCTTCTCAGCGCGCGGGTCCTTGTCGGTCATCCGCGCGCGGTGCGGCGGCAGCCCCGGGTTCTGCACGGGATCGCTGACTGCGACACCCAGCCCCGGAGAGGGCTGGTAGGCCCTGTCAAGAGCCTGCGAGTCGTCGTCGTGTGCCATGGTGCTCCTCGTACGTTCCTCTTCGATGAATAAGCGTCAGTTGGACTTCGCCGTGATCCACACGGTGATGGCGACGAGCGCGCCGATGCCGAAGATCCAGACGAACAGGCCCTCGGAGACGGGACCGAGCGAACCGAGCGAGAAACCGCCGATCTGCACGGACTGCTGCTGGTAGAGCAGAGCCGAGATGATGTCGCGCTTGTCTTCGTCCGACAGGTTCATGTCGCCGAAGACGGGCATGTTCTGGGGGCCGGTGACCATGGCCGCGTACATGTGCAGCGCGCTGGTCTCGGTCAGTGCGGGGGCGTACTTGCCCTCGGTGAGTGCTCCTCCGGCGGCCGCCACGTTGTGGCACATCGCGCAGTTGACGCGGAACAGCTCCGCGCCGTTGGCGACGTCGCCTTCACCGTCGAGGATGTGGTCCTCGGGGAAGGTGGGGCCGGGAGCCGACTCCTGCACGAAGGAGGAGATCGCGAGGATCTGCTCCTCGGTGAACTGCGGCTCCTTCTGCGGCGCCTGGGGCCCCTGCATCTGCAGCGGCATGCGGCCGGTCGACATCTGGAACTCGACCGCGAGCTCGCCGACGCCGTAGAGGCTCGGTCCGTTCGCCGTGCCCTGCAGATCGAGACCGTGGCAGGTGGCGCAGTTGGCCGTGAACAGCTTCTCGCCGTCCTCGACGGTGAGCGTGCTCGCCGCGGTGGTCTGGGTGTCGGTCGCAGCGAAGGCTGCGGACGTTCCGGCGTACACGGCGCCGGTGATCATGAGGCCTGCTCCGATGAGGGCTGCCGCAGCCAGGGGACTGCGACGGCCATTCGAACGGCGCTTCTTCTCTCGTGCCATCTCGGGGATCAGCTCCGCTCTTATTTCAGGAAGTAAATGACGACGAACAGCACGATCCAGACGACGTCGACGAAGTGCCAGTAGTAGGACACCACGATCGAGGAGGTCGCCTCCTTGTGCCGGAAATTCTTGACGGCGTACGCACGGCCGATGACGAGGAGGAAGGCGATCAGACCGCCGGTGACGTGCAGGGCGTGGAAGCCGGTCGTCAGGTAGAACGCGGATGCGTAGGAGTCAGCGCTGATCGGCATGCCTTCTGCGACGAGCTGCGCGTACTCCCAGACCTGCCCGGAGACGAAGATCGCGCCGAGGGCGAAGGTGAGGAAGAACCACTCGACCATGCCCCAGCCGAACAGGCGACGGCGGCCGGCGCCGTTCTTCTGTCCCTTGGCGATGCGGTACGGCTGCAGGTCCTCGGCCGCGAACACGCCCATCTGGCACGTGAACGAGGAGAGCACGAGGATCGCCGTGTTCACGAACGCGAACGGGACGTTCAGCAGTTCGGTGCGGTCGGCCCAGAGCTCGGGGGAGGTGCTGCGGAGCGTGAAGTAGATCGCGAAGAGTCCCGCGAAGAACATCACCTCGCTGCCGAGCCACACAATGGTGCCGACAGCTACCGGGTTGGGGCGCTTGATCGTTCTTGCCGCCGGGGCATACGTCGCTGAGGTCGTCACCATTCCATTATGGCCGATCTCCGGGCGTGATTCTCGCACCGGAGGCCCTCGTTTCGCCCACGAACGACTTAGGGGACCCTAAGAAAACGCTGCGAATCCTCGGTGAATACGCGGGAAACGAGGGATGATCGACGTCCGGCGCCCGTTCCGCAAGAGTCTGCACGTTTTCCCTGCGCCGATAGGATCGCACACATGGCTGATTCCCTGACCTGGTCCGACGTGCTCACCACTCTTCTGGAGCGTCGCGACCTCAGCGTCTGGGAATCGACGTGGGCGATGCGTCAGATCATGCGCGGCGACGTCACACAGGCGCAGCTCGCCGGTTTCCTCGTCGCCCTCCGCGCCAAGGGAGAGACGATCGATGAGATCGTCGGATTCCGTGATGCGATCCTCGAGGCGGCGGTCCCGCTGCCCGTGTCGCCCGACGTCCTCGACATCGTCGGCACCGGCGGTGACCGTGTCGGCACGGTCAACGTGTCGACCACCGCGGCGGTCATCATCGGGGCGACCGGCATCCCGGTGGTCAAGCACGGCAACCGCGCAGCCAGCTCCGCCTCCGGCTCATCCGACGTGCTGAGCGCGCTCGGGCTGGAGCTCACCCTCGATCCCGCGGCGGTGTCGTCGATCCTCGACCGCACGGGCATCACGTTCGCCTGGGCGGGCGCCTTCCACCCCGGGTTCAAGCACGCGGGCGCCGTCCGTGCCGAACTCGGCGTCCCCACCGTCTTCAACATGCTCGGCCCCCTCTGCAACCCGGCTCGGGCCGAGGCGAACGCCGTCGGGGTGGCGCAGCTCGAGCGCGTCCCCCTCATCACGGGAGTGTTCCGGACGCGGGGCGCCACGGCCCTGGTGTTCCGCGGAGACGACGGCCTCGACGAGCTGACGACCACGGGGCACAGCCGCATCTGGGAGGTCACGCGCGGTGACATCCACGAGCACGATCTCGATCCTCGAGATCTCGGGATCCCGATCGCGGACCTCGCGGATCTGATCGGCGGAACGCCCGACCACAACGCGGCGGTGCTGCGCCGGACGCTCGAGGGGGAGACGGGCGCGGTGCGAGACATCGTGCTCCTCAACGCGGCGGCCGGGATCGTCGCCTTCGAGCTGTCCCAGGACGCGACTCAGGTACAGCGACCGATCCTCGAGCGTCTCCGCGAGGGCTACGAGCGGGCAGCCGCGGCGGTCGACGACGGTCGCGCCATAGCGAAGCTCGACGAATGGATCGGCGTCAGCCGCGAGCTGGCATCCGCGTAGGAGATGTGATGGACCCGATCGCCGCCCTGCTCGAGATCGCCTCGCTGCTGGAGCGGGAACGCGCGTCGCGGTACCGGGCGAAGGCCTTCCGTCAGGCAGCTGCGACCCTGCAGCAGCTGCCGGAGGACGTGCGCTCGGATCCGACGAGGCTGCGCGCGGCGAAAGGGATCGGCGAATCGACCTTCGGAGTCATCCGACAGGCGCAGAGCGGAGAGGTTCCCGACTATCTCGTGGAGCTCCGAGGCGACGTGGAGCCCGAGCGCGTGTCGGCCCTGAGAGCGAAGCTCCGAGGGGACCTGCACGCGCACACCGACTGGTCGGACGGAACCACGCCTATCGGCGTGATGGCGTCAGCGGCGCGGGCTCTCGGTCACGAGTATCAGGCGATCACAGATCATTCCCCGCGTCTGCGGGTCGCCCGCGGACTCTCCGCGGAGCGGCTGCGCGAGCAGATGCCGCTCGTGAGGGCGGAATCGGGTGACGGGTTCACGCTGCTGGCGGGGATCGAGGTCGACATCCTCGAAGACGGCGCGCTGGATCAGGAGGACGCCCTCCTCGGGGAGCTCGACATCGTGGTCGCATCCGTCCATTCGAAGCTGCGGATGGACGCCCGGCCCATGACCGCACGGATGATCGCCGCCGTGAGCCACCCGCGCGTGAACGTGCTCGGGCATTGCACCGGACGGCTGGTGCAGGGGGACCGAGGCACTCGTCCGGAATCGCAGTTCGATGCCCGTGCCGTCTTCTCCGCATGCGCCGAGAACGGCGTCGCGGTCGAGATCAACTCCCGGCCGGAGCGTCAGGACCCGCCCGACGATCTGATCGCGATCGCCCTCGAGGCCGGCTGCCTCTTCTCGATCGACTCGGATGCGCACGCACCGGGTCAGCTCTCGCTCCTCGATCACGGTGCCGAGCGTGCCGAGAAGGCGGGGGTGCCTGCCTCCCGCATCATCACGACCTGGGGTCTCGACCGACTGCTGGCCTGGGCGAGCTGAGTCAGGCGTCGATCGTCGCGATCGCGGCGACGGCCCTGGTCATCGAGCCGCCCAGGTTCCACCGCTCAGCCAGTGCGGTCGCAGCATCAGCCTCGGACGGGTCGAGCGGACGCAGCGGGTCGCTCGGCGAGGCGATCGGGAGGTCGGTCGCGACGGCGACGACGGTGGGGGCGACCTCGAGGTACGTCGCGGCGGCGAGCACCTTCGCCCGGACCCCGGCGCTCATCCCCTCACCCGCCTCGGCAGCCGCGCGGATGCCGGCGAGATCGCCATGGGCCTGCAGGAGCGTGGCCGCGGTCTTCTCGCCGACGCCGGCCACGCCGGGAAGTCCGTCCGATGCGTCGCCGCGCATCGTCGCGAAGTCGGCGTACTGGCTCGGCAGCACGCCGTACTTCGCGACGACCACGGCATCCGTGACGATCTCGAGATTGCTCATGCCTCGTGCGGTATAGATGACGCGCACGTTCCTCGCGTCGTCGACGAGCTGGAACAGGTCTCGATCGCCCGTGACGATGTCGACCGGCATGGTGGCGTGCGTCGCGAGCGTGCCGATCACGTCGTCCGCTTCGTGCTCCGCGACGCCGATGATCGGGATGCCGAGCAGGGCGAGAGTCTCGCGGATCAGCGGGATCTGCGCCTCGAGGGGGTCGGGGACCTCCTCGACGTCGGGCCCCGCGGGCACGACCTCGACGACACGGTGCGCCTTGTAGCTGGGGATCAGGTCGACTCGCCACTGGGGTCGCCAGTCGTCGTCCCAACACGCGACCACATGGGTCGGCTCGTACAGCGTCACCAGCTTCGCGATGATGTCGAGGAGTCCTCGTGCGGCGTTGATCGGGGAGCCATCCGGCGCCGTGACCTTGTCGGGCACCCCGTAGAACGCACGGAAGTAGAGGCTTGCGGTGTCGAGCAGGAGGAGCTTGTCGGCGCGGGGCATGCAGACAGTCTGTCAGCGCGCCGAACGCGGATGGTATCGAGTCCGTCATATCGTCTCGGGATCTGATAACCTTGACTGTCACTCGTGGCGTGCCTATGCATGCCCGGGAGGCAGAATCCAATCAATCGCTGCAGAGCTCATGATCGGCCGTGCGCGGCCGGAGCCCTCAGCCCGAGTCTCCATTCACAAGGACAACCCACTACATGACTACCGCAACGACCGCCCCGGCCACCAAGCAGGTCGCCATCAACGACATCGGATCTGCTGAGGACTTCCTGGCCGCGGTCGAGAAGACCCTGAAGTTCTTCAACGACGGCGACATCATCGAAGGCACGATCGTCAAGATCGACCGCGATGAGGTCCTCCTCGATGTCGGATACAAGACCGAGGGCGTCATCCCCTCGCGCGAGCTCTCGATCAAGCACGACGTCGACCCGAACGAGGTCGTCAAGGTCGGCGACGAGGTCGAGGCCCTGGTTCTCCAGAAGGAGGACAAGGAAGGCCGTCTGATCCTCTCCAAGAAGCGTGCTCAGTACGAGCGTGCCTGGGGAGACGTCGAGAAGATCAAGGAGAACGACGGCGTCGTCACCGGTACGGTCATCGAGGTCGTCAAGGGTGGACTCATCGTCGACATCGGCCTCCGCGGCTTCCTGCCGGCCTCGCTCATCGAGCTGCGCCGCGTCCGCGACCTCACGCCGTACCTCGGCCAGGAGATCGAGGCCAAGATCCTCGAGCTCGACAAGAACCGCAACAACGTCGTGCTCAGCCGCCGTGCGCTGCTCGAGCAGACGCAGTCGGAGTCGCGCACCACGTTCCTGAACAACCTGCACAAGGGTCAGGTCCGCAAGGGTGTCGTGTCGTCGATCGTCAACTTCGGTGCATTCGTCGACCTGGGCGGCGTGGACGGCCTCGTGCACGTCTCCGAGCTGTCCTGGAAGCACATCGAGCACGCCTCCGAGGTCGTCGAGGTTGGCCAGGAGGTCACCGTCGAGATCCTCGAGGTCGACCTCGACCGCGAGCGCGTCTCCCTGTCGCTGAAGGCTACGCAGGAGGACCCGTGGCAGGTCTTCGCCCGTACCCACGCGATCGGACAGGTCACGCCGGGTAAGGTCACCAAGCTCGTTCCGTTCGGTGCGTTCGTTCGCGTCGCAGACGGCATCGAGGGCCTCGTCCACATCTCCGAGCTCTCCAGCAAGCACGTCGAGCTGGCCGAGCAGGTCGTGTCGGTCGGCGAAGAGGTCTTCGTCAAGGTCATCGACATCGACCTCGAGCGTCGTCGCATCTCGCTCTCGCTGAAGCAGGCGAACGAGGCAGTCGACGTCAACGGCACCGAGTTCGACCCGGCGCTCTACGGAATGCTCGCCGAGTACGACGAGGCCGGCGAGTACAAGTACCCGGAGGGCTTCGACCCCGAGACCGGTGCGTGGAAGGAAGGCTTCGACACCCAGCGCGAGGCATGGGAGCAGGAGTACGCTGCAGCCCAGGCTCGCTGGGAGGCGCACAAGGCTCAGGTTGCCAAGGCAGCCGAGGCCGAGGCGGCCGCTGGCGACGACTTCGGTGGTCAGGTCTTCTCGAGCGAGGCCGCAGGCGCGGGCACGCTCGCGGATGACGAGGCTCTCGCGGCTCTCCGCGAGAAGCTCTCGGGCGGCAACGCTTAAGCATCACGCTCTGAACGGGCCGTCATCCTTCGGGATGGCGGCCCGTTCTGCGTCTCGACGCGTCCTCGGATCTCCATGACCGATCATTACGCTCGCATTCGTCACATTCCGGCGGGTTGGACAGCATGGGGACATGACCTCTCTGCTCTCGGCGCCCTCGACGGCCGGCGCGTCGGCGATCGCCGGCACCGCACAGCCGGTGCGCCTGCAGGGGGTGGAGCGCAGCTTCACGCTCTCCCGCGGCCGGCGCGACGTCCTCCGCGCGGTCGACGTCGACGTCGCCGCCGGTGAGATCGTCGCCATCGTCGGTCCCTCCGGGTGCGGCAAGTCGACGTTGCTGCGGCTCGTCGGGGGACTGGATGCGCCGACCGGCGGCAGCATCCGCATCCAGGACACGCGCGTGGCCGACGTCGACGAGCGCACCGCCGTCGCGTTCCAGGAGCCCCGCCTGCTGCCATGGCGGACCATCGCCCAGAACATCGAGCTCGGTCTGCCCCGCGGCACCGCGCGCCGCGAAGGCCGGGAACGTGTTCGGGAGCTCATCGAGCTCGTCGGCCTCGAGAAGGCCGCTGATCAGCGGCCACGCGAAGTGTCGGGTGGCATGGCGCAGCGCGCCTCGCTCGCACGCGCCCTCGCTCGCAATCCCGGCGTGCTGCTGCTCGACGAGCCGTTCGGTGCGCTCGATGCGCTCACCCGCCTGCGGATGCACGATCTGCTCCTCAAGATCCATGCGGCTGAGCCGACCACCGTCCTCCTCGTCACGCACGATGTCGAAGAAGCCCTCTATCTCGCCGATCGTGTGCTGCTGCTGCGCACGCTCGGCGACGCCGACACGGAAGCGCCGTCCATCGTGCGCGCGATCACCGTCCCCGGCATCCGACCCCGGGACCGCGCCGATCGCGGTCTCGCCGACCTCCGCGCAGAGCTCCTCGAAGGACTCGGCGTGGACACCCACCACCGCACCGCCACCGAGGAGACCCGATGAGCACCATCACCCGACGAATCATCCCCGCGATCACGATCGCAGGGACGATGATGCTCGTCGCCACCGGCTGCGTCGCCGGTGAGAACGCCACCGCCTCGGACTCGTCGTCCGACGACGCGGCAGCCTCGGGGGAGTGGTCGGCGGACACTCTGTCCATCGACTTCGCGACCTACAACCCGCTCAGCCTCGTGATCCGCGACCAGGGGATCCTCGAGGAGATCCTCGGCGACGATGTCGAGGTCGAGTGGGTACAGTCCGCGGGATCCAACAAGGCGAACGAGCTGCTGCGCTCCGGCTCGATCGACGTCGGCTCCACGGCCGGCTCGGCGGCACTGTTCGCCCGATCGAACGGCTCACCGATCCAGGTCATCGACATCTTCTCGCAGCCCGAATGGTCGGCGATCGTCGTCGGCCCCGACAGCGACATCACCTCGGTCGAGGACCTCGCGGGCAAGTCGGTCGCGGCGACGAAGGGAACGGACCCCTATTTCTTCCTGCTCCAGTCTCTTGAGGAAGCAGGCCTCTCGGTCGACGACGTCGAGGTCCAGAACCTCCAGCACGCCGACGGCCGTGCCGCTCTCGACAGCGGCTCGGTAGACGCCTGGGCGGGCCTCGATCCCATCATGGCCGCGGCCGAGGTGGAATCGGGCGATGAGCTCATCTACCGCAACGTGGACTTCAACACCTACGGCTTCCTCAACGCCACCGAGGACTTCATCGAGAACCACGCGGACCTCGCGCAGGCGGTCGTCGACGCATACGAGCAGGCGCGCGAGTGGGCCCTCGAGAACCCCGACGAGACCGCGGCGCTGCTCGCCGAGGTCGCAGGGATCGACCCCGCGGTCGCGACGACCGTCATCGAGGAGCGGTCGAACCTCGACGTCAGCGGCATCCCCGGTGAGGCGCAGATCGCCGTGCTCGAGAAGATCGCGCCGGTGCTGGTCGAATCCGGAGATGTCCAGGGTGGCGAGGCTTCGGTCGAGAAGGCTCTCGACTCCCTCATCAACGCCACCTTCGCCGAGAAGGCGGTCGGCGGCGAGTGATCACTCCCGACCAGCGCGTGGTGGTGCCCGCGGATGCGCAGGATGCGATCGACGCGGCGCGCGGAGTCCGGCGTCGTGACGAGGCCGGTGCCCGTCATGCCTGGGATCGACCCGCGGTGCGTCTCGTCGGCGGACTGCTGCTTCCGCTCATCATCGTCGGTGCCTGGCAGCTGGTCACGACCACCGGGCTCGTCGCGCCCTACCTGCTCCCTTCGCCGGCATCCGTCTTCACCGCGGGGGTCGAGCTGGCCGAGCGCGGCACGCTGTGGACGCACGTCGCCATCTCGGTGCAACGGGTCCTGCTCGGGTTCGCGGTCGGTTCTGTCATCGGACTCGCGGTGGCCGGCATCGTCGGTCTGTCACGGGTCGGCGACGTGCTGCTCAGTCCGACGCTCTCCGCGATCCGAGCGGTGCCGTCGCTCGCCTGGGTGCCGCTGCTGATCCTGTGGATGCAGATCGGCGAGGAGTCCAAGGTGACGCTGATCGCCATCGGCGCCTTCTTCCCGGTCTACACGACTGTCGCGTCCGCACTCCGCCACGTCGACCCGCAGCTGGTGGAGGCGGGACGCTCGTTCAGTCTTCGCGGATGGTCTCTCTTCCGCACGGTGCAGCTGCCGGCCGTCGTGCCGTCGGTCGCCGCGGGGCTCCGGCTGGCGCTCGCGCAGGCGTGGCTGTTCCTCGTCGCCGCCGAGCTGATCGCGTCGTCGATGGGACTCGGCTTCCTGCTGACCGACTCGCAGAACAGCGGCCGCGTCGATCGGATCATCCTCTCGATCGTCCTGCTGGCGCTGCTCGGCACGATCACCAATGCGATCCTCGTGGTGGTCGAGAAGTACCTGCTCCGCCGGTGGATGTGACGATGGCCGAGGCGCGCCTGCACGAGACCCGTGCGTACCCGGCCCCTGCTGCGTTCGCCGCTCAGGCGAACGTCGCCGACGAGGTGTATGCGAGGGCCGCCGCGGACCCCACGGCCTTCTGGGAGCAGGCCGCGTCCCGACTCGACTGGGCAGAGCACTGGCACACGGCCCACGAGTGGGATCCGCCTGCGGGCGATGACGTCCCGGCGGCGCGCTGGTTCGTGGGCGGGCGCCTCAACGTGGCATACAACTGCGTCGACCGTCATGTCGACGCCGGGCGCGGGGACAAGATCGCCCTCCACTTCGAAGGAGAGCCGGGGGACAGGGCTTCGGTCACGTACGCGGACCTCCAGCGTCGCGTCTCGCAGGCGGCGAACGCGCTGACCGCGCTCGGCATCGAACCGGGCGACCGGGTGGTCGTCTACCTGCCCGTGCTGATCGAGACGGTCGTGATCACGCTCGCATGCGCACGGATCGGCGCCGTGCACTCACTGGTGTTCGGCGGCTTCTCGGCCGAAGCGGTGCGCTTCCGTCTGATCGACACCGGCGCCAAGCTGCTCGTCACGAGCGACGGGCAGTTCCGCCGCGGCACCGCGACCGAGGTGAAGTCGACGGCCGACATCGCCGTAGCGGATCTGCCGGACCTCGAGCATGTGCTGGTCCTGCGGCGCACCGGCCAGGACGTGCCGTGGACCGACGGCAGAGACGTCTGGTGGCACGACACGGTCAGCACAGCCTCGTCCGACCACATCGCGCAGGCGTTCGACTCCGAGCATCCGCTGTTCATCATCTACACATCGGGGACCACCGGAAAGCCCAAGGGCCTCGTGCACACCTCCGGTGGCTACCTGACGCATGCGAGCTGGGCACACTGGGCGCACTTCGACGCGAAGCCCGACGACGTGCACTGGTGCACGGCGGATCTCGCGTGGGTGACCGCTCACACCTACGAGATCTACGGGCCTCTCTCCAACGGGCTGACCCAGGTGATCTACGAGGGAACGCCGGACACCCCCGATCGCGAACGTCATCTCGAGATCATCGAGCGGTACGGCGTGACGGTGTACTACACGGCGCCGACGCTGATCCGCACCTTCATGACCTGGTTCGGGCCCGAACTCCCGTCGGGTCACGATCTCTCGACCCTCCGTCTGCTCGGGACCGTCGGCGAGGCGATCAATCCGGAGGCTTGGATCTGGTTCCGCCGGAACTTCGGGCGCGATGAGCTGCCGGTCATCGACACCTGGTGGCAATCCGAGACCGGGGCGGCGATGATCGCGCCGCTGCCCGGAGTCACGACCCTCAAGCCGGGGTCCGCGTCCGTGCCGCTGCCCGGCATCGATGCGACGGTCGTCGACGCGGACGGCCACGAGGTCGCTCCCGGCCGGTCGGGCACGCTCGTGGTGCGCCGCCCGTGGCCGGGTATGGCGAGGACGGTGTGGGGCGACCCTCAGCGCTACCGCGATGCGTATTGGTCCGCCTACGCCGGGCACGGCGAACACGGCAGCTACTACGTGGCGGGCGACGGTGCGACGAGAGACGCCGACGGCTACATCTGGATCCTGGGGCGGCTCGATGACGTGGTGAACGTGTCGGGCCACCGGCTGTCCACGATCGAGATCGAGTCGGCGCTGGTGGCGCACGAGACGGTGGGCGAAGCGGGAACGGCCGGCGTCGCAGACCCCATCACAGGCCAGGCGGTGGTCGCCTTCGTGACTCCCTCCGGACGATCCGAGGTGTCGGTCGCCGCGCTGCGGTCGCAGGTGGCGGCTGCCATCGGTCCTGTCGCCAAGCCGAAGCACATCGTCGTGGTCGCCGACCTGCCGAAGACCCGCTCGGGAAAGATCATGCGCCGACTTCTCGCCCAGCTGTGGGAGGCCGAGCAGGATCGTCGCTCGGGACGAGCCCCAGCTCCGCTGGGAGACACGACATCGCTGCAGAATCCGTGGGCCGTCGGCGAGATCGCCGCCGTGCTCGAGAACGCTGAACTGAGGACATCATGACGGAAGAACATCGCTTCGGGTTTCGCACGAGGGCGCTGCATGCCGGCGGGACTCCCGACGCAGCGACCGGCGCCAGGGCCGTGCCGATCTACCAGACGACGTCGTTCGTGTTCGACGACGCGGCGGACGCCGGCAACCTCTTCGCCCTCCAGAAGTACGGGAACATCTACTCGCGCATCGGCAACCCCACCGTCGCCGCGCTCGAGGAACGTCTGGCCTCGCTCGAGGGCGGCATCGGCGCGGTCGCGACCGCCTCGGGGATGAGCGCGGAGTTCATCACGTTCGCGGCGCTCGTCGGAGCGGGCGACCATGTGGTCGCCGCGGCGCAGCTGTACGGGGGCACGGTGACCCAGCTCGACGTGACCCTGCGTCGTTTCGGCGTGGAGACGACGTTCGTCGCGTCGACCGATCCCGCCGACTACGCCGCCGCCATCCGTCCGGAGACCAAGGTCGTCTACGTGGAGATGATCGGCAATCCCTCGGGTGAGATCGCCGACATCGAGGGCCTGGCCGAGGTCGCTCATGCCGCAGGTGTGCCGCTGGTCGTGGATGCCACGCTCGCCACCCCGTACCTCGCGCGCCCTCTGGAGCACGGCGCGGACATCGTCATCCATTCGGTCACCAAGTTCCTGGGCGGACACGGGACGACGCTCGGCGGCGTCGTCATCGAGAAGGGCACCTTCGACTGGGGCAACGGCCGCTTCCCGCAGATGACAGAGCCGGTCGAGTCGTACGGCGGCATCAAGTGGTGGGACAACTTCGGCGAGTACGGCTTCCTCACCAAGCTCCGCACCGAGCAGCTGCGTGACATCGGTCCGGCGCTGAGCGCGCAGTCGGCGTTCAACCTCCTGCAGGGAGTCGAGACGCTGCCGCAGCGGATCGATGCGCACCTTGCGAACGCGCGGATCGTGGCCGAATGGCTCGACTCCGACCCCCGGGTGGAGTATGTGACGTGGGCGGGTCTCGAGCATCACCCGCACCACGAGCGCGCAGCGAAGTATCTGCCGCTCGGTCCTGGTTCGGTGTTCGCGTTCGGGGTCAAGGCCGACGACGGTCGCTCGGCGGGCGAGACGCTCATCGAGAATCTTCAGCTGGCATCGCACCTCGCGAACATCGGGGACGCGCGCACGCTCGTCATCCACCCGGCATCGACGACCCACCGTCAGCTCACGGAATCGCAGCTCGTCGCGGCGGGCGTGCGACCGGACCTCATCCGCATCTCGGTGGGCCTCGAGGACGCAGAAGACATCATCTGGGATCTTGACCAGGCCCTCACGACAGCGACAGGAGCCACTCGATGAGCGGAATCGAGACCACCGGCGCCGACGCCTGCGCGCTGCCGACCGCCCAGGATTCTGTGGCCTGCGCCCTGCCCGCATCCGCGCCGGCGCACCCGGATCGGACCTGGGAGGGCCCCAGCCAGCAGCAGCGCTTCGGCATATTGCGACGCGCGAAGTCGGTCGCCATCGTCGGCGCGTCGAACAATCCCGCGCGCGCCTCGTATTTCGTCGCGACGTACCTGCTCTCCAGCACCGCATACGACGTCTATCTCGTCAACCCGCGGGAATCGGAGATCCTCGGTCAGCCGGTCTACGCCTCGCTGTCCGACCTGCCCGTGGTTCCGGACATCGTCGACGTCTTCCGCCGCCATGACGACCTGCCCGGCGTCGCCCAGGAGGCGATCGAAGCCGGGGCACAGACCCTGTGGCTGCAGCTGGGATCGTGGAATGAGGATGCCGCGGCGATCGCCGAGGGCGCGGGGCTCTCCGTGGTGATGGATCGGTGCATCAAGATCGAGCACGCCCGGTTCCACGGAGGCCTCCACCTGGCCGGTTTCGACACCGGCGTCATCAGCTCGCGACGGCAGCTGCTGGCCCGCTGATCCGCGATCTCAGCCCCGTTTAGACTGGCGAGATGCCTCTCATCGCGCTCACCGGCGGCATCGCCTCGGGCAAGTCGACCATCGCACGACGACTCGCAGAGCTCGGCGCGGTGGTCGTCGACGCCGATCAGATCGTCCGTGACGTGCAGTCGCCCGGCTCCGAGGTTCTGGCTCGGATCGAGGATGCCTTCGGCGCGGACGTCATCTCGGCGGACGGCGCACTCGACCGCGCCGCCCTGGGGGCCAAGGTCTTCGGCGATCCGGAGCGGCTGGCGCGGCTGAACGCGATCGTGCATCCGGCCGTCCGTGCCGAGTCGCAGCGACGATTCGAGGCGGCAGCGGCCGCCGATCCGGACGGTGTGGTCGTGTACGACGTGCCCCTTCTGGTCGAGGCGCGCGTCGATGACCCCTGGGACCTGATCGTCGTCGCCCATGCGCCTGCCCAGGAGCGCAGACGGAGGCTCGTGGAATTGCGCGGCATGGCGGAACAGGCTGCGCAGGAGCGGATCGATGCGCAGGTCTCGGACGAGCGTCGGCTGGCGATCGCCGATGAGGTCGTCGACACATCCGGATCCCTGGAGCAGACGATGCTGCAGACCGATGCCCTGTGGGAGCGGATCCGCTCGTCGTGACCTTCACCGGTCACGCACCCGGATCCCCTGCCTATCGGCGTCTCATCGTCGGGCTCTTCTTCGCCGGCATCGCGACATTCGCCCAGCTCTATTCGCCGCAGGCCGTTCTGCCGCAGCTCTCGTCCGATCTCGGGATCACGCCTGCCACCGCGGCACTCGCTGTATCGGCCGCGACGCTCGGTCTCGCGGCGGCGGTGATCCCGTGGTCGATGGTCGCGGATCGCATCGGCCGAGTGCCGGCGATGGGGACCGGCATCCTCGCCGCTACCGTTCTGGGTCTGGTCGCTCCGCTCAGCACCGGCATGGAGATGCTGCTGGCGCTGCGCCTGCTCGAGGGCATCGCACTGGGCGCCGTGCCGGCCGTAGCGCTCGCGTACCTCAGCGAGGAGGTGAGTGCGCGGCATGCCGCGGCGGCCGCGGGGAGCTACATCGCCGGGACGACCGTGGGTGGTCTGCTCGGTCGCGTCGTGTCCGGATTGGCGGGCGAGCAGTGGGGGTGGCGTGCGGGAATCTGGGTCGTGGCCGGTGTCTGCGCGATGGCGGCCGCTCTCTTCCTCTGGCTGACGCCGAAGGCCCGGGGGTTCGTGCCCGGTCGGCTTCGCCAGGGTGCGACAAGCGGGATGCTCGCGCGTCTCGTGTCGCCGATGCGCTCCGCACCGCAACTCGCCCTCTACGCGCAGGGCTTCCTTCTCATGGGGGCGTTCGTCGCGGTGTACAACTACCTCGGATTCCACCTCATCGACGCGCCGTTCTCTCTTCCGAGCTGGCTGGTGACCCTGCTCTTCCTCGCCTACCTCGCGGGCACCGTCTCGTCACCGACCGCCGGTGCTCTCGCATCTCGCTTCGGTCGGTACCCGGTGCTGCTGTGCTCGATCGCGATGATGGGCATCGGAGCGCTCGCCATGCTCAGCCAGGCCGCGCTGCCGGTGGTCCTCGGACTGCTGCTCTTCACGGGCGGCTTCTTCGGCGCACATGCGGTTGCGTCGGGGTGGGCTCCGGCCGCTGCCACGCCGGACAGTCGTGCGCAGGCATCGTCGCTCTACTACTTCGGCTACTACGCGGGCTCGAGCCTGTTCGGATGGGCGCTGGGAATCGTGTTCGGCAGGGCGGACTGGGCGTGGTTCGTGGGCGCGATCATCACGATGTGCGCGGTGTCGGCGGCACTCGCGGCGCGCGCGCTCCGGTCGTCGCCGACTGGACGCATATGATCGCGAGGCGGCACCGCCGCGCAGCCGCTCGTCGGCGCGACCGACCCGAAGGACCAGCACCATGCGCATGAGGCATCTTGCAGCGTACGACCACGAGCTGCGCACGGATGCGGAAGTGGTGCATGCCCTCGATGTGGCGACGCACGGACCGCTGCGTCTCGCCGCCTTTCCGGGCGGGCGCGGGTTCGTGTCCTACGCCGATCTCGGCGGGGTCGATCAGGGCGGCATCGAGGCGCTCGTCGATGCCGCGCTCGCGCACTTCGGGAGGCGGAGCGACATCGACTCGATCGAGTGGAAGACGCGCGGGCATGACCGGGCACCGGGGCTCGGCGGGACTCTCGAAAGCCGAGGCTTCGTGCCGGAGGAGTCGGAGTCGGTGATGATCGGCGAGGCGGAGCTGCTCGCCCAGCCGGTGTCGCTCCCCGCCGGAGTCGAGCTTCGGCGCGCGCGAACGGAGACCGAGGTGTTCGCGATGGAGGAGATGCAGGGCAGGGTGTTCGGCGATCCCCGGTGGCGGGTGCGGGTCGAGACGACGCTGCAGCGCATCCGCGAGGACGACACCGTGGAGCTGTGGACCGCCGTCGCCGGAGACGAGGTGATCAGCGCTGGACGGCTCGAACCGGTCACGGGCACGCGATTCGCCGGTCTGTGGGGAGGTGCGACGCTGCCCGAGTGGCGGGGCCGCGGCGTCTATCGGGCTCTGACGGCCCAGCGGGCGCGATCCGCCCTCGCCCTCGGCAAGGTGTATCTGCACTCGGATTCCACGGAGTTCTCGCGGCCGATCCTCGAGCGGGCCGGGCTCGTCACGGTCACGACCACCACTCCCTACGTGTGGACGCGGTCGACTGACTGACGGGCAGGGATTCCGCTGGGGGCTCTCGTGGCCCCGATGTCGGTGGCCCGGCATACGCTGGAGGTATGCAAACCACGCGCAGCGTCCGTCCTTTCGAGGTCATCAGCGAATACGCGCCCGCCGGCGACCAGCCGAAGGCCATCGCCGAGCTCGCGTCGCGCATCAATGCCGGCGAGACAGACATCGTCCTGCTCGGTGCCACGGGTACCGGAAAGTCCGCGACGACCGCCTGGCTGGTCGAGCAGGTGCAGCGTCCGACGCTCGTCCTCGCGCACAACAAGACTCTCGCCGCGCAGCTCGCCAACGAGTTCCGCGAGCTGATGCCGAACAACGCCGTCGAGTACTTCGTCTCCTACTACGACTACTACCAGCCGGAGGCGTACGTCCCGCAGACGGACACCTTCATCGAGAAGGACTCGTCGATCAACTCCGAGGTCGAGCGTCTTCGCCACTCGACGACCAACTCGCTGCTGAGCCGTCGGGATGTG
Organism: Microbacterium sp. LMC-P-041; assembly: GCF_030209555.1. Taxonomy (NCBI): domain Bacteria; kingdom Bacillati; phylum Actinomycetota; class Actinomycetes; order Micrococcales; family Microbacteriaceae; genus Microbacterium; species Microbacterium sp. LMC-P-041. The sequence continues at coordinate 275,596 of NZ_JARVRV010000002.1, read as the reverse complement.
ATCGTGGTCTCGACGGTCTCCTGCATCTACGGTCTGGGTGCGCCGGAGGAGTACCTCCGGGCGATGGTCGCGCTCCAGGTGGGGGAGCGCTACGACCGGGACGCGCTGATCCGACAGTTCATCTCGATGCAGTACAACCGGAATGACGTCGACTTCTCCCGAGGCAACTTCCGCGTGCGGGGAGACACCATCGAGATCATCCCCGTATACGAGGAGCACGCGATCCGCATCGAGCTGTTCGGCGATGAGATCGAAGCGCTCTATTCGCTGCATCCGCTCACCGGAGAGGTGATCGAGAAGCTCGACTCCGTGCCGATCTTCCCCGCCTCGCACTACGTCGCCGGCACCGACGTGATCCAGCGCTCCATCGGCACGATCGAGCACGAGCTCGAAGAGCGGCTCAAGGAGTTCGAGCGTCAGGGAAAGCTCCTCGAGGCCCAGCGCCTGAGGATGCGCACCACGTTCGACCTCGAGATGCTGCAGCAGCTCGGGTTCTGCTCGGGCATCGAGAACTACTCCCGGCACATGGACGGGCGCCAGCCCGGCGAGCCGCCGCACACGCTGCTCGACTTCTTCCCTGACGACTTCATGCTCGTGATCGACGAGTCGCACGTGACGGTGCCGCAGATAGGTGCGATGTACGAGGGCGACGCCTCCCGCAAGCGCACGCTCGTCGAGCACGGCTTCCGGCTTCCGAGCGCGATGGACAACCGGCCGCTGCGCTGGGACGAGTTCAAGAACCGAATCGGACAGACCGTCTATCTCTCTGCGACACCGGGCAAGTACGAGATGGGGATCGCCGACGGCGTGGTCGAGCAGATCATCCGCCCGACCGGACTCGTCGACCCGCACATCATCGTGAAGCCGTCGAAGGGGCAGATCGACGACCTCCTCGAGGAGATCCGGCTTCGGGTCGAACGCGACGAGCGTGTGCTCGTCACGACACTCACGAAGAAGATGTCCGAGGAGCTCACGGACTTCCTCGGCGAGCACGGCGTACGCGTGCGATACCTGCACTCGGACGTGGACACTCTGCGACGGGTCGAGCTGCTCAGCGAACTGCGTGCCGGGGTGTACGACGTCCTCGTGGGAATCAACCTGCTCCGAGAGGGGCTCGACCTGCCTGAGGTGTCCCTCGTCGCGATTCTCGACGCCGACAAGGAAGGCTTTCTCCGGTCAGGCACCTCGCTCATCCAGACGATCGGTCGCGCGGCGCGAAACGTCTCCGGCGAAGTGCACATGTACGCCGACAAGATCACCGACTCGATGGCGAAGGCGATCGAAGAGACCGATCGCCGCCGCGAGAAGCAGGTCGCGTACAACCTCGAGAACGGTATCGACCCCCAGCCGCTGCGCAAACGGATCGCCGACATCACCGAGGTGCTCGCGCGTGAGGGCGCCGACACCGCTGAGATGATGTCCGGGCGCGGGAGAGCGACCGGCAAGGGCAAGTCGCCGACGCCGAACCTGCGGCGCACCGGTATCGCCGCAGAAGGAGCTCAGCAGCTCGAAGCGGTGATCCAGGACCTCTCGGATCAGATGCTCGCGGCTGCCGCCGAGCTCAAGTTCGAGCTCGCCGGGCGGTTGCGCGACGAGGTGCAGGACATGAAGAAGGAACTGCGCGCGATGGAGAAGGCCGGCCACGCCTGAGAAGCTCGGAGGCACCAGGATGGATGCAGCGGGCGAGGAGCTCGCCGATCGAGTGCGAGCGCTCCTCACACTCGATGAGAACGTCGAGGAGAAGCGCATGTTCGGCACGCGCGCCTTCCTCCTCGATGGGCACATCCTCGTCGGAGCGCGCGCGGGCGGGGTTCTGCTCGTCCGGGTCGATGGCGAGCACGGTGACTCGCTGATCACCCGCCCCGGGGTGGCGGTCGCGGTCATGGGTGCGCGGACGATGGGCACCAGCTGGCTCGATGTATCGCCGAGCGTGCTCGTCGACGACGACGATCTCGCCTCGTGGCTCGACGTCGCACGCCAAGACGCGCAGCGCGACGACTGAGAGCGAGAGTCTCAGCTGACGCGCGAGAACGAGTCTCAGCCGACGGGTGAGATCCCCTGTCAGGGGCAGTGAACGAGGGTCTTCGGACCTGAACGGTCGATCTCGTGCTCGCTCATCGGCGCACCGCACAACGGGCAGGCGCGCTCCGCCCGCTCGGACGGGCTCGGCGGGGGAGTCTTTTCGTAAGGGCCGACGGAGGCGGGGCCCGCGAAGCGGATCAGATTCGAGTTGATCCACGCGTACAGTCCTCCGGCCTCGCGAATCCGAGTGCGGAGCGGAGGTCGATCGTCAGAACTGGCCATGTTGCTTAGTGTACTAACTATTAGGGTCAATGTATATTCGAAGCCGTGACCGCATCGGACGACCTGCTCAAACTCGACAATCAGCTCTGCTTCGCCCTGGTGACCGCCGCGCGCAACGTCGTGGCGATCTACCGGCCGATCCTCGAGCCGCTCGGGCTCACGCATCCGCAGTATCTCGTGATGCTGGCGCTCTGGGAGCGTGCTCCGCGTCCCTTGAACGATCTTGCGGCTGACCTCGCTCTCGAGCCGGCGACGGCGTCTCCCCTGGTGAAGCGTCTGGAAGCCGATGGGCTGGTCGCCAGACAACGCAGCGTCGAGGACGAGCGCCGTCTCGACATCACCCTCACGGACACGGGTCGAGCTCTGCGAGATCGCGCTCTCGACGTTCCTCGACAGGTGATGGCCGCCGTGGGGATGGATCTCGAGCAGGTAGCCACACTGCGCGACGGGTTGTCGGCATTCGCGGGTCGCCGCCCCGCCATGGAGTGACCGCACCGTAGGGTGTGGGCATGCCGAGCGAACCCCAGACGCGTCTTGCGCGCCGGAGCGTCGATCGCATGGTCCTCTCGACTCTCGTCGTGGGACTCTTCGTCGTGGCCATGATCGCTGCGGCGATCCAGGGCCGGCCGACGTTCCGCCCCGCCGCGCCGATTCCTCGGGGGACAGCGGAGCCGCTGCCGTCCAGCGATCCGGGTGCCACCGGGGTTCCCGAGCCCATGGAGATCGACTCCACCGCCGCCGCGGTCGTTCAGACGCTCGCCGTGATCCTCATGGCGCTGGTCGCTGCCGGGCTCATCGCGCTCCTCGTGATCGCCGCGAGAGCCCTGCTGCGAGCGTGGCGGGATCGCCCGCTGGGCCGCCGTGACGCGGCGGCGGTCGCATCCGAGGTCGATCACCTCACCTCGGCGCCGGAACCCGAGATCGCCGTCGCTGTGATGCAGCGCGGGATCGCGGGGGCGCTCATGCAGATCGACGAGCGCGCCCGAGCGTCGGATGCCATCGTCGCCGCGTGGATCGGCCTCGAAGAGAGTGCCGCGGACGCAGGGGTGAAGCGAGCGGTGACCGAGACTCCCGGCGAGTTCGTGGTGCGGATCATCACTCTGCGGCCCGGGGTGGCCGGGGACGCCGCGTCGCTGCTGCGTCTCTACGAGAGCGTCCGATTCGGAGCCGGGTCGGCCGACGAGGGTGACCGGGCCTCGGCGAGAGAGGCCCTGCGACGCATCGAGGAGGTGTGGCGGTGACCCTCCGCAGAACGCTGGTCGCAGCAGGGGCGGCGGTCCTCGTCGCTCTGGCGCTCCTCGGCTTCGGCTTCACCTGGCCGTTCGTGATCGCATGGGGTCTCCTGATCGGTGCGGTCGGTCTGCTCGCGCAGCTCGCGATGCCGCTCGAGCCGGGGTTCGACGCGCCGCGCATAGACGTGGAGCCGGATCGACGACCTACCGAGATCTCTCGCATGGCGTGGGCACTGAACACACACACCGGCATCGCGGGAGCGCAGATCACGCGCCGTGTCGGGGTGATCCTGCGTCAGCGGCTGATGCGCCACGGAGTGGATCCGGATGACCCTGCCCACCGCGACCGACTCCCGCGGCTGATCGACCCGGGAGTCTGGGAGCGCCTGACGGGACCGGAGACGACGATCGTCGACGTCGAGAGGGCGCTGGACGCGATCGATCGACTGGATCCCACCTCGCCGGACGAACCGTCACCCCGGTTGCACGTACCGACCCCCGACCACGGGCGGCCCTCGCCGCCGCGTCGATGAAGGAGATGCCATGACGAGCCCCGCAGAGATCGCCGCCACCGGAGCCCGGATCCTGGCTGCCGTGCGAACAGTCGTCGTGGGCATGGACGACCCGGTCGAGATCGCTCTGGCCTCGATCCTCGCCGGCGGTCACGTGCTGTTCGAGGATGTGCCGGGCCTGGGGAAGACGCTCGCCGCGCGCAGCCTCGCCTCGGCGCTGGGGCTGTCGTTCCGGCGCTTGCAGTGCACTCCGGACATGCTCCCCGGCGATGTCACGGGGTCGTACGTCTACGCTCCGGACTCGGGGGACTTCGTCTTCCGGCCGGGGCCGATCTTCACCGGACTGCTGCTCGCCGACGAGATCAACAGGACCACGCCGAAGACGCAGTCGGCGATGCTCGAGGCGATGGCGGAGCGTCAGGTGACCGTCGAGGGCAACAGCTTCGCCCTGCCCGCGCCGTTCCATGTGATCGCGACGTCGAATCCGATCGAGTACGAGGGCACGTACGCGCTGCCCGAGGCACAGCTCGACAGGTTCATGGTGCGGCTGTCCGTCGGCTATCCGGCGGCGGAGAGCGAGGCCCGCATCCTGGAGAACCGCGTGAGCAGGCGCCAGGAGGCTACTCACATCGCTCCGGTCATCGACGCCGCTCAGCTCATCTCCCTGCAGGAGGCCGTCGAGGCCATCCACGTCGACCCGGACATCTCGCGCTACTGCGTCGAGATCGCACGCGCCACCCGGACCGCGGCCAACGTCGAGGTCGGTGCGTCGCCGCGCGGTTCTCTGGGGCTGCTGCTGCTGGGACGAGCGCTCGCGGCTCTGGATGGCCGCGACTTCGTCCGTCCGGACGACATCAAGCGGATCGCCGTGCCCGTGCTGGCGCATCGTCTCACGCTCACACCCCAGGCGTGGGCTCAGGGCGCGTCGGCATCCGATGTGGTGCGCTCGGTCGTCGGACAGGTGGCTGTTCCGCCGACCGTCGGAGTGCTCGGATGACGGACGGGCCCGACGCGGGGCGTCGCGGTCCTGTGTTGTCCGTGGCGATCGGAGGCGCTGCCCTGCTCGCCGCGGTCGGCCTTCTCGCGGGAAGACCCGACGTGGTGGCGATGGGGCTTCCTCTGGCCATCTGGAGCGGTCTCGCGATCGCGCGGGGCACATCCGGCGCGGTGGCTAAGATCGCGATCGACCCGGTGCCCGGGCGCGATGGCGAGCTGCTCACATCGATCGCGGTGGACAGCGATGCGGATGCCGTCGAGGTGGTGGTCGTGCAGTCGGAGCGTCGCAGCAGACGCGTGATCGTGCCCGGCGGTGGCTTCACATTCACTGCGCGGAGCAGGGTCCTGCACTCCGGTCCGACGATCCCGGTCCAGGCGGCAGCGAGGGGGTTCTCCTTCGAGGGAGCGGCGCTCTCGTCGACGTCGGACCTCGCCGCCATCAGGCGTCAGGTGGCCCCGCCCCGCCGATCACTCGACGCGCTCCCGCTGCCGCGACGACTGACGGGGTCGCACGGCGCGCACGAGGGGCGCCGGGCGGGTCAGGGCGGCGACTTCCGGGACATCCACCCCTTCGCGCCCGGCGACGAACTCCGCCGCGTGGACTGGCGGGCGACGGCGCGGATGTCCCGCCGGCCAGGCGATCTGCTGGTCCGTCGGACCAATACGCTCAGCGACTCGTCGGTCGTGGTCGCCATGGACACGTCTGAGGATCTGGGTGAGGTCGTCGCCTCGTGGGGGAGCGGCGACCGCGAACGCAGCGGCGTGACCTCCCTCGACCTCGCGAGGGAGGCTGCGCGAGCCATCGCCGACTCGGCCATAGGCGAGGGCGACCGCGTCGCACTTCACGTGCTCGTGCACGGCGGCCGGTCGTTGAGGAGCGGCGGCGGCTCGAGGCACCTGGCACGGGTCGTGGCGGCCATCGCCGCGACGGGCCAGGCGAGAGACGACGCGACTTTCCGTCGCACTCCTCCCGTGCCGCACGGCTCGGTGGTCTTCGTGCTGTCGACCTTCTTCGAGGGCGCCGCCGCTCGGACCGCGCTGATGTGGAGGGCCAGCGGCCACAGAGTCGTCGCCGTCGATGTCCTCCCTGCGCTCGACCGTGCTCGGCTCACCCGTGCGCAGCTGATCGGCTTGCGCACCGTGCTCGCAGAGAGGGGGAACGTGTTCGCGGATCTCCACGGCGCCGGAGTCGACGTGGTCTCGTGGGCCTCGGACCCGTCCTCGGCGATGCGCGCGATCGCGAGGGCCAGGCGATGAGAGCGAACGACACGCTACGGACCGGTCCTGCCGTCCCGGGACTCGTCGTGAGGGGCGCGCTCGTCGTCGCCGTCGCCGCGGGTGCTGCCATGCTGTGCCCGTTGCTCGGATGGCAGGTGGCCGCAGTCGTCCTGGCGATCATCGCCGCCGCTCTTCCGCAGACTTTCGCGGCCTGGGGGTCGATCGGATGCCTCGTGATCGGGATGCTGATCTCGGAGCCCGACGTCGGGCGCGCGATGATCGCTGTTCTCGCGGTGCAGGTGATCCATGTCCTCATGTCGCTCTCCCTCGTGATCCCGGCCGGCTCCCGCGTGATCGTGGCCGCCCTCCGTCCGAGCCTGGTGAGGCTGATCGCCGTGCAGGCGATCGCCCAGCCGATCACCGTGGCCGTCATGGTGGTCATGCGCATCGACACCCCGGCGTCGCTGCCGACAGTGCCCTGGGCCGCTGTCGCCGGGGCCGGAGCCGTGGTCGCACTCGCCGCGACCCTGCTCACGCGGGCGAACCGCGGCACTCGAGAGCACTGATCGCTTCCCTGTGAGCCCTCACGGAGCCAATGTCGGTGGCCACTCGTAGACTTGATCAGTGCCTATCGTCCCGGTTGCAACCCCAGGAAAACTCAGTGTCCGCGGTGCCCGCGTACACAATCTCAAGAACGTCGACATCGACATCCCACGCGACTCCCTCGTCGTGTTCACCGGCCTGTCCGGATCGGGAAAGTCCAGTCTGGCCTTCGACACGATCTTCGCTGAAGGACAGCGTCGCTACGTCGAGTCGCTGAGCGCCTACGCGCGTCAGTTCCTCGGTCAGGTCGACCGACCGGACGTCGACTTCATCGAGGGCCTCAGCCCTGCGGTGTCGATCGACCAGAAGTCGACCAACCGCAACCCGCGGTCCACGGTCGGAACCATCACCGAGATCTACGACTACATGCGTCTGCTGTGGGCGCGGATCGGGATTCCGCACTGCCCCGAGTGCGGTGCGCGCATCCAACGTCAGACCGTCCAGCAGATCGCCGACCAGCTCATGGAGCTGCCCGAGCGCACCCGCTACCAGATCGTCGCGCCCATCGTCTCGCAGAAGAAGGGCGAGTTCGTCGACCTGTTCCGCGAGCTGGGGGCCAAGGGCTACTCGCGCGCGATCGTCGACGGCGACCTCATCCAGCTCGCCGAGCCGCCCACGCTCAAGAAGAGCTACAAGCATGACATCGCCGTCGTCGTCGACCGCCTCGTCGCGGCAGACGACATCCTCGGTCGAGTCACGGACTCGGTCGAGACCGCGCTCGGGCTCGCCGGCGGCGTGGTGCAGATCAACTACGTCGACGCAGAGGGCGACGACGCGTGGCAGTCCTTCTCCGAGAAGCTCGCCTGCCCGAACGGCCACGCGCTCACCCTCACCGAGATCGAACCACGCACGTTCTCGTTCAACGCGCCCTTCGGTGCCTGTCCGGCCTGCTCGGGTCTCGGCACCCGCATGTCCGTCGACATCGACCTGATGCTCGGCGACGAGGAGCTCTCCATCCGCGAGGGCGCGATCATCCCGTGGACCACTCAGGGCAAGGGGCTCTTCCAGTACTACGAGCGGCTGCTCGAGGGATTGGCCGACGACCTCAAGTTCTCTCTCGACACCCCGTGGCAGGATCTGCGCGTCGACGTTCAGGACGCGATCCTGCGCGGCGACAACTACAAGGTCACCGTCAAGTTCAAGAACCGCTATGGGCGCGAGATGCGCTATGCATCGGGGTTCGAAGGCGTCGTGCCGTACATCGAGCGGCAGTACGCCCAGGCCGAGTCCGACACGCAGCGCTCGCGCTGGGGCGAGTACCTCCGCGAGGTCCCCTGCCCGGTGTGCGACGGCAACCGACTCAAGCCCGAGGTCCTCGCGGTGCAGGTGCACGGGCATTCGATCGCCGAGGTGTCGCACCTGAGCCTCGCCGACGCGCGGTCGTTCATGGAGACCCTCACCCTCACCGATCGTGAGGCGAAGATCGCGGCTCAGGTGCTGCGTGAGATCCGCCTGCGACTCGACTTCCTCCTGCAGGTCGGGCTCTCCTACCTCAACCTCAGCCGGTCCGCCGGGTCGCTCTCCGGTGGAGAAGCGCAGCGCATCCGGCTGGCGACGCAGATCGGCTCCGGGCTCACCGGCGTCCTCTACGTCCTCGACGAGCCGTCGATCGGTCTGCACCAGCGTGACAACCGTCGTCTGATCGACACCCTTCTGAAACTTCGCGACCTCGGCAACACGCTCATCGTCGTCGAGCACGACGAAGAGACGATCGAAGCCGCTGACTGGGTCGTCGACATCGGACCGGGCGCCGGCGTGAACGGTGGAGAGGTCGTGCATTCCGGTCCGTACTCGGCTCTGTTGAACGAGCCGAACTCTATGACGGGCGAATACCTCTCGGGTGCGCGCGAGATCCCCACTCCGGCGAAGCGTCGCAAGCTCGACAAGAAACGCATGCTGAGCGTGGTCGGCGCCCGCGAGAACAACCTCAAGAACGTCAGCGTGAACTTCCCGCTGGGCGTTCTCACGGCCGTGACCGGCGTGTCGGGTTCGGGCAAGTCGTCGCTCGTCAACGACATCCTGTACCAGGTGCTGGCCTCGCGGCTCAACGGCGCCCGCACGGTTCCCGGAAAGCACACGCGTGTGTCAGGGCTCGACAACCTCGACAAGGTCGTGCACGTCGATCAGGCACCGATCGGCCGCACGCCGCGGTCCAACCCGGCCACCTACACCGGCGTGTTCGACCGCATCCGCTCGCTGTTCAGCGAGACCCCCGAGGCGAAGGTCCGTGGCTATCAGCCAGGGCGATTCAGCTTCAACGTCAAGGGCGGCCGCTGCGAGGCGTGCTCGGGCGACGGCACGATCAAGATCGAGATGAACTTCCTGCCCGACGTGTACGTCGACTGCGAGGTCTGCCACGGCAAGCGCTACAACCGCGACACGCTGTCGGTGCACTACAAGGGCAAGAACATCGCCGAGGTCCTCGAGATGCCGATCGCGGAAGCGGCCGAGTTCTTCGAGCCCATTCAGGCGATCCACCGCTACATGAAGACCCTCGTCGACGTCGGGCTCGGGTATGTGCGCCTCGGTCAGTCGGCGACGACTCTCTCCGGCGGCGAGGCTCAGCGCGTCAAGTTGGCCACCGAGCTCCAGCGGCGCAGCAACGGTCGCAGCATCTACGTCCTCGACGAGCCGACCACCGGTCTGCACTTCGAGGACGTGCGCAAGCTCCTCGAGGTACTGAACGGACTCGTCGACAAGGGCAACACGGTGATCGTCATCGAGCACAACCTCGATGTGATCAAGTCCGCGGACTGGGTGATCGACCTCGGGCCCGAGGGCGGCTCGGGCGGCGGCGAGATCCTGGCGACCGGCACTCCCGAGCAGATCGCGCGAGTCGAGGACAGCCACACGGGTCAGTTCCTCGCCGAGATCCTGGGTGAGGGGCGCTCTGCGCGGAAGGCCAGCTGATGGCCGACGTCCTGCCGTACAAGCCGCGGGCTGGTGAGATCCCCACCAACCCCGGCGTGTACCGCTTCCGCGATGCTGATGGACGCGTGCTGTACGTCGGCAAGGCCAAGAACCTGCGCCAGCGACTGTCGAACTACTTCGCTCCGCTGCGCACGCTCCACGAACGCACGCGGCGGATGGTCACCACGGCGTCGTCCGTCGAGTGGACCGTCGTCTCGACGGACGTGGACTCGCTTCAGCTGGAGTACATGTGGATCAAGGAGTTCGATCCGCCCTTCAACGTCCGCTACAAGGACGACAAGTCCTACCCGTTCATGGCCGTGACCCTGGGTGATGAGGCGCCGCGCGTGATCGTGACCAGGAACCGCAAGATTCCCGGTGCCCGATACTTCGGTCCTTATCCCAAGGTCTGGGCGGTGCACGAGACGATCGACCTGATGGTCAAGGCATTCCCGATCCGCACCTGCAGCGACTCCAGCTACAAACGCGCGATGCAGACCGGCCGGCCGTGCTTTCCCGGGCAGATCGGCAAGTGCGGCGGGCCGTGCTCGATGACGGTGACGATCGAGGAGCACCGTGCCATGGTCGACGACTTCGTCGCCTTCATGGCGGGCGGCGATGAGCGCTTCACCCGAGAGCTGACCAAGCGGATGCTGGCGGCGTCGGCCGCGATGGATTACGAGGCCGCCGCCAGATACCGTGACAAGCTCACCGCGATCGAGGCCGTGCTCGGCAAGAGCGCGCTCGTGCTCGCGACCGACGAGGATGCCGACCTCTTCGGCATCGCGGAAGACGAGCTGGCTGCCGCCGTGCAGCACTTCGTGATCCGCGGCGGGCGCGTCCGCGGTGTTCGCGCGATGACGATCGAGAAGGAGATCGACATCTCGACAGCCGATCTCGTCGACCAGGTGCTGCAGCGCGCGTACGGCGATGCGCAGGATGTGCCCCGGCGGATCATCGTGCCGACCCTTCCCGACGACGCGGCCGAGCTTGAGGTCTGGCTGCGCGAGCGGCGAGGCAAGAAGGTCGAGATCGCCATCGCCCAACGGGGGCAACGCGCTGATCTCATGCGCACGGCGACCCTCAACGCGCAGCAGGCCCTGATCAGGTACAAGACCCGTCGTACGAGCGACTACGTCGCACGAACCCAGGCTCTGACCGATCTGCAGGAGGCGTTGGGGATGTCGGAGGCGCCGCTTCGCATCGAGTGCTTCGACATCTCGCACCTCGGTGGCACGAACGTCGTCGCCTCGATGGTGGTCTTCGAAGACGGGCTTCCCCGCAAAGACCAGTACCGGTCGTTCAACATCGCCGAGACCACCGACGATACGGACTCGATGTACCAGGTGCTGCGTCGTCGACTCGCCTATCTCGATCGTCCGGAAGAGATCGATGAGCCCGCATCCGCAGCGGTCCCCGTGGAGGCGGGAGACGAGTCCGAGGACGTCGTCGTGGAGGTCAAGCGCAAACCGCGCTTCGCCTATCCGCCTCAGCTGCTGCTGGTCGACGGTGGACAGCCCCAGGTCGAAGCGGCGGCACGTGCACTGCGAGACGCCGGGCACACCGAGATCGCCGTGTGCGGCATCGCCAAACGGCTCGAGGAGATCTGGCTCCCGGGGGAGGACTTCCCGGTGATCCTGCCGCGCACCAGCGAGTCGCTCTACCTGCTGCAGCGGCTGAGAGACGAGGCCCACCGGTTCGCGATCACGCACCAGCGCAAACGACGCAAGAACGACATCACGTCGATCCTGGCCGAGGTGCCAGGCCTCGGCTCCTCGAGGATCAAGGTCCTCCTGAAGCACTTCGGCTCCGTCACCGCGCTGCGCTCCGCGCCTCTGGAGGCGATCCAGGAGGTGCAGGGGATCGGTCCTGTCCTCGCACAGAACATCCATACGCATCTCTCCACTCGCTAGGCTGGAGCCAGCGGGGGAGAAGGAGTAACCATGACTGACGGGGACAAAGGCGAGTTCCTCATCGTCACGGGCATGTCGGGCGCAGGGCGCACGACGGTAGCCAACGCACTCGAGGACCTCGGCTGGTACGTGGTCGACAACCTGCCGCCGCAGATCCTCCGACCGCTGCTCGACCTCACGGACATGGGCCGTGACGCTCTGCCGAAGGTCGCAGCGGTGGTCGACGTTCGCGGGCGCAACCTCTTCGACGACTTCCCGGGCGTCGCGAGGGCGCTGAGATCGCGTGGTTCCGTCCGCGTGCTGTTCCTGGACGCGTCGGACGATGTGCTCGTGCGTCGGTTCGAGGCGGTTCGCCGACCCCACCCGCTGCAGGGGGACGGCACTCTGCTCGACGGCATCCGCGTCGAGCGCCAGCGACTGGCGCCGATCCGCGAATCGGCCGATCTCGTGGTCGACACCTCCGCACTCAACATCCATCAGCTCGCCACCCAGGTCTCCGACCTCTTCTCGGAAGCGGGCGCAGCGAGGCATCGTGTGACGCTCATGAGCTTCGGTTTCAAGTACGGTCTCCCGACCGACGTCGACCTGGTCGCGGATATGCGCTTCCTCCCGAACCCGTTCTGGAACGAAGAGCTGCGGGGCCTGACCGGTCAGGACGAGTCCGTCAGGGACTACGTGCTGTCACGCGAGGGCGCCGCCGAGTTCCTCGATTCGTATTCGGCGGCACTCACTCCGGTGCTCGAGGGGTATCAGCGCGAGAACAAGAGCCATTCGACCGTCGCGATCGGCTGCACCGGCGGAAAGCACCGCTCCGTGGCCATGGCGGAGGAGCTGGCCCGTCGGCTCGCCTCCGTGCCGGGAGTGGCCGTCAACGTGCGTCACCGGGACCTCGGCAGGGAATAGCAAGAGCCTCCGTCAGAGTAGGCTGGAGGTTTGCGCCGCGATCCGGCGCGTGAGCGTAGAGGAGTGTCGTGGCACTAACGACCGACGTCAAGGCTGAGCTGGTCAGCATCCGTAATGCACCCCCGACGGTGCGTGTCGCGGAGGTCACCTCGATCCTCCGGTTCGCCGGCGGACTGCACTCCATCGCCGGGCGGGTCGCCGTCGAGGCGGAGGTGGATGCCGAGATCCTCGCGCAGCGTGTCGCGCGCGACCTTGCCGAGATCTACGGAGTCCGACCGGAGATCGCACAGGTGCAGTCGAGCACGGCGAATGACGGCGCGCGATGGGCTGTCCGGGTCATCGCCTCGGGGGAGACCCTCGCACGCCAGACCGGTCTGCTCGACCAGCGTCGGCGTCCGGTCCGCGGACTCCCCAACCGTCTCACCACTGGCTCTCGCGCTGAAGTGGCCGGTCTCTGGCGGGGTGCGTTCCTCGCCGCGGGAACGCTGAGCGAACCCGGCCGATCGGCCATGCTCGAGGTCGCCTGCCCGTCATCCGAGGCCGCCATGGCACTCGTGGGCGCGGCGCATCGCCTGGGTGTCGCCGCCAAGGCGCGCGAGGTGCGAGGCATGCCGCGCGTCGTCGTGCGTGAGGGCGAGGCGATCCGCACCATCCTCAGCGAGATGGGTGCTCAGAAGACCGCGGTCGCCTGGGAGGAGATGCGCCAGCGTCGCGAGGTGCGTGCGGGCGTCAACCGTCTCGTCAACTTCGACGATGCCAACCTCCGTCGCTCCGCGCAGGCCGCCGTCGCCGCCTGCGCGCGCGTCGAGCGGGCTCTGGAGATCCTCGCCGACGAGGTGCCCGACCACCTCAAGATCGCGGGAGAGCTGCGTCTCGCGCACCGCGACGCGAGCCTCGACGAGCTGGGCCACCACGCCGATCCGCCCATGACCAAGGACGCCGTCGCCGGCCGCATCCGCCGTCTTCTGGCGATGGCGGACAAGCGTGCCCAGCAGGAGGGCATCCCGGGAACGGAAGCAGCCGTGCCCGCGGGTCTCGACGTCTGACCACAGCGAACGACATCAGCGAGGCGATCCCTGTCAAGGGGTCGCCTCGCTTCGTCATATGGGGGAAGGATCAGGGTCGGCGACGCGTTGTCGTCACTAGGATGAGTTACGTCCGCTCTACGTCGCACATCGGCGGCGCAGAGGATCGGCAAGCGCCGCGGCGCGGCGCGGATTGGATGAAAGCGACATGGCGACCTACACGCTCCCCGACCTTCCCTACGACTTCGCAGCCCTCGAGCCGCACATCAGCGGCAAGATCATGGAGCTGCACCATGACAAGCACCACGCGACCTACGTCGCCGGCGCCAACACCGCCCTCGAGCAGCTCGCCGAGGCGCGCGACAGCGGCAACCTGGCGAACGTGAACAAGCTCGAGAAGGACCTCGCGTTCAACCTCGGCGGTCACGTCAACCACTCCATCTTCTGGACCAACCTCTCGCCGACCGGCGGCGGACAGCCCGAGGGCGAGCTCAAGGCAGCCATCGACGAGTTCTTCGGTTCCTTCGAGAAGTTCCAGGCGCACTTCACCGCGAACGCCCTCGGAATCCAGGGCTCCGGATGGTCCGTCCTCAGCTGGGACTCGATCGGCCAGCGCCTGATCATCCAGCAGCTGTTCGACCAGCAGTCGAACACGGCACAGGGCACCGTGCCGCTGTTCCAGCTCGACATGTGGGAGCACGCCTTCTACCTCGACTACCTCAACGTCAAGGCCGACTATGTGAAGGCCGCGTGGAACATCGCCAACTGGGAGAACGTCGCCCAGCGCTTCGAGGTCGCCCGCGAGAAGACGAACGGCCTGCTGGTACTGTCGTAATCGGGTCGCGTCCCGACGGGCCAAGTCTCGTCGGGACGCCATCTCAGCCAAAAACCCCCGCGCACCGCGCACGCACGATTGCTGCGCACAGCGCACGAGAAACAGGGAGACCTGAGTGTCTGTCAAGATCGGTATCAACGGCTTCGGCCGTATCGGACGCAACTACTTCCGCGCGGCTCTCGCGCAGGGAGCGGACATCGAGATCGTCGCTGTCAACGACCTCACCGATAACAAGACCCTTGCCCACCTTCTGAAGTACGACTCCGTGGGCGGCGTCCTCGATGCTGACATCAGCTACGACGACGAGAGCATCACGGTCAACGGCAAGGCCATCAAGGCGTTCGCCGAGCGCGACCCCGCCGGCCTCCCGTGGGGCGAGCTGGGCGTCGACATCGTCATCGAGTCGACCGGCTTCTTCACCAAGGCCGAGCTGGCCAAGAAGCACATCGAGGCAGGGGCCAAGAAGGTCCTCATCTCGGCTCCCGGCACCGGCGTCGACGGCACGTTTGTCATGGGCGTGAACGAGGACACGTACAACCCGGAGACGGATCACATCATCTCCAACGCCTCCTGCACGACCAACTGCCTCGCCCCGCTGGCCCAGGTCTTCAACGACGCCTTCGGCATCGACCGTGGCTTCATGATGACGGCTCACGCCTACACGGCAGACCAGAACCTGCAGGACGGTCCGCACAGCGACCTGCGTCGCGCACGCGCCGCAGCGATCAACATCACCCCGGCGTCGACCGGTGCCGCGAAGGCGATCGGCGAGGTTCTGCCCGAGCTCCAGGGCAAGCTGAGCGGCTCGTCGTACCGCGTTCCGGTTCCCACCGGCTCGATCGTCGACCTCACGCTGATCACCGACCGCGAGAACCTCACGGTCGAAGAGGTCAACGAGGCGTACAAGAAGGCTGCTGCCGACGGACGCCTCGCCGGTTTCCTGCAGTACAACGAAGACCAGATCGTGTCGAGCGACATCGTGCACAACCCGCACTCGTCGATCTTCGACGCCACGCTGACCAACGTCAGCGGCAACCTGGTCAAGGTCTCCAGCTGGTACGACAACGAGTGGGGTTACTCCAACCGTCTCGTCGACCTGACCGAGTACGTGGCAGAGCGTCTCTGAGACATCTCCCATGACTCTGCGCACCCTGGATTCACTGGGTTCGCTCGAGGGCAAGCGCGTCATCGTCCGTTGTGATCTCAACGTCCCCCTGCGGGATGGGATCATCACGGACGATGGCCGTGTCCGCGCCTCGTTGCCTACCCTCAACGCACTGATCAACGCGGGCGCCCGCGTCATCGTGTGCTCGCACCTCGGCCGCCCCGACGGTGCGCCCGACCCGCAGTACAGTCTCGCGCCGGTCGCCCAGCGGCTGTCCGAGCTGCTCGGCAAGCCGGTGGCGTTCGCTCGCGACACCGTCGGCGAGTCGGCGCAGGAGGCCGTGGCCTCGCTCGAGGACGGCGGCATCGTCGTCATCGAGAACCTGCGGTTCAACCCGGGGGAGACCTCGAAGGACGACGCCGAGCGCGGCGCCTTCGCGGCTCAGCTGGCAGAGCTCGGAGACGTCCTCGTCTCCGACGGCTTCGGTGTCGTGCACCGCAAGCAGGCGAGCGTCTACGACCTCGCCGAGCTGCTGCCGTCGGCCGCCGGTCTGCTCATCGCGGCCGAGCTGGACGTGCTCGACCGTCTCACCGAGAACCCCGAGCGCCCGTACGCGGTCGTCCTCGGCGGGTCGAAGGTCAGCGACAAGCTCGGAGTCATCTCGCACCTGCTGCCGCGCGTGGATCGCATCCTCGTGGGCGGCGGCATGCTGTTCACCTTCCTGAAGGCGCAGGGCCACGCGGTGGCGTCCAGCCTCCTCGAAGAGGACCAGCTCGAGACGGTCCGCGGCTATATCGCCGAGGCCGAGAAGCGCGGTGTGGAGCTGGTGCTCCCGACCGATGTCGTCGTCGCATCCTCGTTCTCCGCTGATGCGGAGCACGAGGTCACCGCCGCCGACGCCATCGAGAGCACCGCGTTCGGCTCCTCCGGCATCGGCCTGGACATCGGCCCGGAGACGGCTGCGCGGTTCGCGGAGGTCATCCGTGGGTCGAAGACGGTGTTCTGGAACGGCCCGATGGGCGTGTTCGAGTTCCCGGCCTTCGCCGGCGGCACCAAGGCCGTTGCGCAGGCGCTCACCGAGGTCGACGGCCTCAGCGTCGTAGGCGGCGGAGACTCGGCCGCGGCCGTGCGTCAGCTCGGCTTCACCGACGACCAGTTCGGTCACATCTCGACCGGCGGCGGCGCAAGCCTCGAGTTCCTCGAGGGCAAGAAACTACCCGGCCTGGAGGTGCTCGGATGGGTGTGAACACCCGTACCCCGCTGATCGCGGGAAACTGGAAGATGAATCTCGACCACCTGCAGGCGGTCGCCTTCGTGCAGAAGCTGCACTGGACGCTCAAGGACGCCAAGCACGAGGACGGCTCGGTCGAGGTTGCGGTCTTCCCGCCCTTCACCGACATCCGCAGCGTGCAGACGCTCATCGACGCCGACAAGATCCCGTTCGCCCTCGGCGCGCAGGACCTCTCGGCTCACGACTCCGGCGCCTACACCGGGGAGATCTCGGGAGCCTTCCTGGCGAAGCTCGATGCGAAGTACGTGATCATCGGTCACTCGGAGCGCCGTGAATACCACGCGGAGTCCGATGACGTCGTCGCGGCCAAGACGAAGGCCGCGCTGAAGCATGGTCTGTCGCCCGTCATCTGCGTCGGGGAGACGGCTGAGGACCTCGAGAAGTTCGGGGCCAGCGCAGTGCCCGCGGGGCAGCTCGAGGCCGCTCTCCAGGGTCTGTCGAAGGATGCGGACATCGTCGTGGCGTACGAGCCGGTCTGGGCCATCGGCTCCGGGCAGGCAGCGACGCCGCAGCAGGCGCAGGATGTCTGCGCTGCGCTGCGCACGGTGATCGCCAAGGTTCTCGGTGACGACGCTGCGGCGCGCACCCGGATCCTGTACGGCGGATCGGTCAAGGCGGCCAACATCGCCAGCTTCATGCGCGAGCCTGATGTCGATGGCGCACTCGTCGGAGGCGCGAGCCTCGTGGTCGACGAGTTCGCGGCGATCATCCGCTTCGAGAAGCACGTCGGCGTGTGAGTGTGGCGGGGCTCCGGCCCCGCCGCACCGTATACTTGACCGTTACCGGGGCAATCCTGCCCCAGCGAAAGGCTCTTCCTCGTGGAAATTCTCGAGTTCGTCCTGCAGGTGGTGCTGGGCATAACCAGCGTCCTGCTGACTCTCCTCATCCTCCTCCACAAGGGTCGCGGTGGCGGCCTCTCCGACATGTTCGGTGGAGGCATGACGTCAGCTGTCGGCTCGTCGGGTCTCGCTGAGCGCAATCTCAATCGCTTCACGGTCATCCTCGCTCTGGCGTGGTTCGTGTCGATCGTGGCGCTCGGTCTCATCACGAAGTTCGAGGTGATCTGATGGCTACCGGCGGCAACGCGATCCGAGGGACCCGAGTGGGTTCCGGCCCCATGGGCGAGCAGGACCACGGCTACCACGCCGACCGCATCGCGGTCTCGTACTGGGACGGTCTCGGCAACGAGACGGTCCGCTACTTCGCCGCGGGGCTCCCTGAAGAGGAGATCCCCGAGACGATCGACCACCCGCAGTCCGGTCTTCCGGCGGGTCGCGACAAGGCCAACCCGCCTGCCCTCGCGAAGCCGGAGCCCTACAAGACGCATCTCGCGTATGTGAAGGAGCGTCGCACCGACGCAGAAGCCGTCCAGCTTCTCGAAGATGCGCTCACCCAGCTGCGTGAGCGTCGGGGTCAGTGACCTCGATCTGATCTCCTGACAGAAGCCGCCGCGATCCGATCGCGGTGGCTTCTCTCGTACCAGGCGGACGTGCTCACCGGCACCCGTACGCGGCGTCGATGTAGGACTGAGGTGGGTAGCCGTACGCCCAGACGCCGTTGGCATCGTCGGTGAAGCCCATGCTGATCGCCCACGCCGTGGCCCACTTCTCGATGCTGTCCTGCGTCGACGAGTCGTACATGTCCTCGCACTTCACGCTGATCGCGTGGCCGACCTCGTGGGCGATGAGAGCCTTGCTCCGGTCCGCCGGCCACTGCTCGGCGACCGAGTTCGACAGCTCGATGGCGGCGCGGTCGGGATCGTCCCACCACCAGGTCGTGAGGCCTCCCATGCTGCCGTTGGAACCGGCGTTGTTGACGATCTGGTTCCAGTCGAACTCGAGCAGCACCCCGGGTGCGAGCGACCGGGCGAACGCCTCGATCTCGAGGCGATCACCCTGCAGCGGTCCCGCCTTCTCGGCGAGTTCGGCCTGTTCGGTCGCCACGACCTGTCCTGCGGCGTCCTGCATGGACACCAGTGATTCGACCGCCGTCACATCGAGGAGCATGGTGTCGGGTACTCGCGACGCCGCATCGCGCAGGGCGATGACGGCGTCGTTCTTGGCCGAGAGGTGTGCCGACTCGAAAGCCGGGGCTGCGTCGGCCGCCGAGCGCAGGAGGGCCACGCCGGCCTCGGTCACTTCGGCACTGGCGGCGGTCATCGCAGGTGTCGCCGCGTCGAGGTCGGCAGCCAGCTCGTCCAGGTCGCCGGCGTCGACGGCGAGCTGATCGGATGCTGCGAAGAGCTCCCAGAACGCCGACGGCTTGGAATCCGCCGAAGCCAGCGGTTCGGTGAGCAGTTCCTCCGCCGGACCGGCGGCTTCATCGGCATCCGTCGACGCCGTCGTGAGCGCGTCCCTCGCGGAGGGCACGGTGAGGACGCCGGTATCGGCCGTCTTCAGCAGATCAGCGACATCGGTAACGGATGTGAGCGTGTCGAGCTCCTGCTGGACCGTCGTCGCGCTGTCGCGAGCCGAGGCCGCCGCTGCGTCGAACTCGGCGCGTGCCCCGTCGTATCCGAGGCTGGCGGTGACCTGGAGCACGCCGACGGCCGCCGCGACCAGGACTCCCGCAGCGCCCAGCATGAACCCGATGCGCCGTCCTCGGCGCTTCGGCGCTGCGTCGTCGGTGCTGGCGAAGTGCGGGGGGAGTGCGTGGCCTCCGGCGGGGGAGGTGGCCACGTCGACGGATGCAGTCATGCGGGGGGACCTCCGTGGGGAACCGGCTCATGATGACTCTAATCAGTGAGCCGTCCGGTGCGAGAACCCCCGGGGACGAGAAAGGCCCCCGCATCGCGGGGGCCTTTCTCGAGTGGAGGGGCTGACGAGAATCGAACTCGCATCATCTGTTTGGAAGACAGAGGCTTTACCACTAAGCTACAGCCCCGTTGTCAGCTGCATCCGGGAGGACTGTGCCGACTCATCGATCATAGCGGACTGACGGAGGTGCTCGTGTCCGTTAGACTCGGTGGGGCTGAATCTGCATGCGGATTCCCCGGGGCGTAGCTCAGTTTGGTAGAGCGCCCGCTTTGGGAGCGGGAGGTCGCAGGTTCAACTCCTGTCGCCCCGACATGGCTTCAACGGCCTGACAGCCGCGATTCAGCGCGGAAATCACAAGGAGAGCACACCAGAATGGCGAACAGCACCGTCGAGAAGCTGACCCCGACCCGGGTCAAGCTCAGCATCACGGTCACCCCTGACGACCTCAAGCCCAGCATCGCGCACGCCTACGAGCACATCGCTCAGGACGTCCAGATCCCCGGCTTCCGCAAGGGCAAGGTCCCCGCTCCGATCATCGATCAGCGCATCGGTCGTGGCGCGGTCATCGAGCACGCGGTCAACGAGGGCCTCGACAAGTTCTTCCGCGACGCGACCGTCGAGCACAAGCTCCGCGTCGTCGGACGTCCGGCCGCCGACATCACCCAGTGGCCGAACGAGAAGGACTTCTCGGGCGACCTCCTGGTCGACATCGAGGTGGACGTGCGTCCCGAGATCGAGGTCCCGGCATTCGACGGCATCACCCTGACGGTCGACGCCGTCGAGGCCGACGACGCCGCGCTCGACGCAGAGCTCGAGAACCTGCGCGCGCGCTTCGGAACGCTCGTTCCCGTCGACCGTCCCGCCGCGAGGGGCGACTTCGTCGAGCTCGACCTGGTCGCCACGATCGACGGTGCGGAGATCGACCGCGCCGAGGGCGTCTCCTACGAGGTCGGCTCGGGCGAGCTGCTCGAGGGCATCGACGACGCGATCGAATCCCTCACCGCCGGTGAGGACACCACGTTCCGCTCTGCGCTCGTGGGCGGCGACCACGCCGGCTCCGAGGCGGAGGTCTCCGTCACGGTCAAGGCGGTCAAGGAGCGCGAGCTCCCCGAGGCCGACGACGACTTCGCGCAGATCGCGAGCGAGTTCGACACGATCGCCGAGCTCCGCGCGAGCCTCGCCGAGCGCGTCTCGCAGCAGGGCGTCTTCACTCAGGGTTCCGCGGCTCGCGACAAGCTCGTCGAGACGCTGCTCGAGCAGATCGAGATCCCCGTGCCGCCGAAGCTCATCGAGGACGAGGTGCACAACCACCTCGAGGGTGAGAACCGCCTCGAGGACGACGTGCACCGCGCCGAGGTCACCGAGGCCAGCGAGAAGCAGTTCCGCACGCAGGTTCTGCTCGACACGATCGCCGAGCAGGCTGACGTGCAGGTCTCGCAGGAGGAGCTCTCGCAGTACCTCATCCAGTCCGCCTCGCAGTACGGCATGGCTCCCCAGGAGTTCGTCGAGGCTCTGCAGTCGTCGAACCAGCTTCCGGCGCTCGTCGGAGAGGTCGCCCGCAACAAGGCCCTCGCGATCGCCCTGGGCAAGGTCAAGGTCGTCGACACGAACGGCAAGCCCGTCGATCTGTCCGACTTCGTCGTGACCGACGACGAGGCCGAGTCCGAGACGGCTGCCGACGAGAAGCCGGCCAAGAAGGCTCCCGCGAAGAAGGCTGCCGCGAAGAAGGCCGACGACGCCGACGCCGCTGAGAAGCCGGCCGCGAAGAAGCCCGCTGCGAAGAAGGCGCCCGCGAAGAAGGCCGACGACGCGGAGGCCGCTGAGAAGCCCGCCGCGAAGAAGCCCGCAGCCAAGAAGGCTCCGGCCAAGAAGGCTGCCGACAAGGCGGAGTGATCGGACACGATCTCATGAGGGGCGGATGCTGCGGCATCCGCCCCTTTCGCGTCAGCGGGGAGAGCAGATGAACGAGGAGACCATGAAGACCTGGGACGAACGCATCGACGAGGTGTGGGACGACGCGTCCGGCGAAGAGGTCGGAGACCAGACGATCGCCCGGATCGACGCGCTGGCCGCCGAGCGCGGCGTCGATGACGCCCGCGCGGAGTTCGAGCGCGCCGGGGCACGTGATTCGGCCGGCCGCCCCGCCGAGGCAGTCGAACTCTACCGGCGCGCGCTCGCACTGGGTCTCGACGACGAGCACCGCCCGCAGTGCGTGATCCAGCTTGCGAGTTCACTGCGCAATCTGGGCGAGTACGACGATGCCCTCGCCGTCATCCGTGCGGAGGAGGAGCTCTCGGCGGACGGCCCCTACCGGGATGCCGTGGCGACGGTCCACGCGCTGATCCTGGCGAGTTCCGGACGCCCGGCGCGGGGCCTGTCGGTCGCTCTCCTCGCACTCGTGCCGCACCTGCCGCGGTACCACCGCTCGATGACCGCGTACGCACACGAGATCGCGGAACTCGACGCCTGATATGCCGACGGCGAACACGGCCTGAGCGCTGCGTTGTCGCCGGTAGATTCGAATCACTGAAACACGGAATCAGGAGCTGACATGGCTGCAGAACCCCTCCTCGCTACGAGCGTCTTCGACCGACTGTTGAAAGACCGCATCATCTGGCTGGGATCGGAGGTGCGCGACGACAATGCGAACGAGATCTGCGCGAAGATCCTCCTTCTCGCCGCAGAGGACTCCGAGAAGGACATCTACCTCTACATCAACTCGCCCGGTGGATCGATCACCGCGGGCATGGCGATCTACGACACGATGCAGTTCGTCCCGAACGACATCGTCACCGTGGGCATCGGCATGGCCGCATCGATGGGTCAGCTGCTGCTGACCGCGGGCACGAAGGGCAAGCGCTACATCACGCCCAACGCCCGCGTGCTGCTGCACCAGCCGCACGGTGGCTTCGGCGGAACGTCGAGCGACATCCAGACGCAGGCGCAGCTGATCACCTCGATGAAGAACCGCCTCGCCGAGATCACCGCGGCGCAGACCGGCAAGTCGGTCGAGCAGATCAACGAAGACGGTGACCGCGACCGCTGGTTCACCGCCGACGAGGCGCTCGAGTACGGCTTCGTCGATCACATCCGCGACTCGGCCACCGACGTCATCGGTGGCGGCGGAACCGACCAGGACATCAAGTAACGGAAAGCGAAAGGACTCTCATGTACGCACCCACCTTCCGCTCTGCCGGCGATCTGCCCTCCAGCCGCTACGTGCTTCCTCAGTTCGAGGAGCGCACGGCATACGGCTTCAAGCGCCAGGACCCCTACAACAAGCTGTTCGAAGATCGAGTGATCTTCCTCGGCGTCCAGGTCGACGATGCGTCGGCCGACGACGTGATGGCGCAGCTGCTCGTTCTCGAGAGCCAGGACTCCGAGCGTGACATCACCATGTACATCAACTCGCCCGGTGGTTCGTTCACCGCGATGACGGCGATCTACGACACGATGCAGTACGTCGCGCCGCAGATCCAGACCGTGGTGCTCGGCCAGGCGGCTTCGGCCGCATCGGTGCTGCTCGCAGGCGGTCACCCCGGCAAGCGCCTGGCTCTGCCCAACGCCCGTGTGCTCATGCACCAGCCGGCGATGGGCGAGGCGGGGCACGGTCAGGCATCCGACATCGAGATCCAGGCGGCCGAGATCCTGCGCATGCGCACCTGGCTCGAGGAGACCATGGCTCGTCACACGGGCAAGTCGGTTGAGCAGGTCAACCGCGACATCGACCGTGACAAGATCCTGTCCGCCGCTGAGGCGCTGGACTACGGCATCGTCGACCAGGTGCTCACCTCGCGCAAGCGCATGTGATCGCATCTCCATGGTGAGAGGACGTCGGCCCTTCAGGGTCGGCGTCCTTTTGTCGTCTCCGGCGAATGTGCGACCACTGGAAGCGTCAATGCTCATATGAGCATCAAGCTGCGCGAACGGTGCTACGGACGTATGCTGGAGACGGAAGGAGGATGCCATGGAAGAAGAACTGATCATGGTCCGCGTCGCCGAGCTGTACTACGACGAGGACAAGACGCAGGACGAGATCGGCGCCCTCCTCAAGCTGTCCCGCTGGAAGGTGGGGCGCCTTCTCACACAGGCCAGAGAGCGTGGCATCGTCCGCATCGAGATCGTGCACCCGCGTGCGCGCCGACTCGGACTCGAGCGCCAGCTCGTCGAACGCCATGGCCTCACGGCTGCCGTCGTCGTTCCCTCCCCGGACGGCGATGACGGGACCCTCGAGCGGGTCGCCCAGGCCGCGGCCGACTACCTCACTGCGATGCGGCCGGTGCCCCGCACGCTCGGCGTCAGCTGGGGGCGTACGTTGCGCGCCGTCGCAGAGTCGCTGCCCGAAGGATGGGCGACCGGCGTCACCGTCGTGCAGCTCAACGGGGGAGTGAGCCTCAACCGCCGTTCGGGCGGAGCCGCGGGCCTCGCCGTCACCATCGCCCAGCGTGCATCCGGACACGTGTCCCTCCTGCCGAGCCCGGCGATCCTCGAACGCGTCGAGACCAAGCAGGCGATCGAAGCCGACCGCACCGTCGCGGCCGTCCTCGTCGAAGCGGCCGAAGCGCAGGCGTTCCTGTTCACCGCGGGGCCCTGCGATGCGACCTCCGCGCATGTCGAGAACGGCTACCTCTCGGCATCCGATGTCGAAGAGCTCGCGCGCCGTGGTGCCGTGGGCGACGTCCTCGGGCGGTACATCGACGCCGACGGCAACATCGTCGACCCGCAGCTCGACGCCCGGACGGTCGGAGTCGACCTCGGGCGCCTGCGCGCCGCGAAGCGCTCGATCTTCGTCACCGCCGGTGACGCCAAGCATGACATCGCGCGCACAGTCGTGACCAGCGGCCTGTGCAGCGTTTTGGTGACAGATGAGACCACAGCACGAGCATTGTTGGAGGAACGATGACGACCCAAGAACTCAGCCGCAGATCGGCGGTGGACGTTCTCGGCGGTGAGCCGGATGACGCCACGCTCCGCCGGTTCCTGCACGGACTCCCGGGTGTCGACGCCGTCGGCCTGGAGCAGCGCGCGGCCGCACTCGGCACGCGTTCGATCAAGACCACGTCGAAGGCCTGGGCACTCGACACGATCATCAAGCTGATCGACCTCACCACCCTCGAAGGCTCCGACACGCCGGGCAAGGTGCGCTCGTTGGTCGCCAAGGCGAAGAACCCGGATGCCGCCGACCCGACGACCCCCCGGGTCGCCGCCGTCTGCGTGTACGGCGACATGGTCGGCGACGCGGTCGAGGCGCTCGGCGCTATGCACGGCGATCCGGATGACGGACTCATCTCGGTCGCCGCGGTCGCCACCGCGTTCCCCAGCGGACGTTCTTCGCTGGCCATCAAGCTGGCCGACACCGCCGAAGCGGTCGCGGCCGGCGCCGACGAGATCGACATGGTCATCGACCGAGGAGCGTTCCTCTCGGGCCGATACGGACTCGTGTACGACCAGATCGCCCAGGTGAAAGAGGCATGCCGTCGTGCCGACGGTTCATACGCCTCGCTCAAGGTGATCCTCGAGACCGGCGAGCTCAACACCTACGACAACATCAAGCGCGCATCGTGGCTCGGCATCCTCGCCGGTGGCGACTTCATCAAGACCTCCACCGGGAAGGTGCAGCCGGCGGCGACGCTGCCGACGACGCTGCTCATGCTCGAGACAGTGCGCGACTGGCACCGGGGTACGGGAGAGCGCATCGGCGTCAAGCCCGCCGGCGGGATCCGCGCGTCGAAGGATGCGGTGAAGTACCTCGTGACGGTCGCCGAGACCGTGGGGGAGGAATGGCTCCAGCCGCACCTGTTCCGCTTCGGCGCCTCGAGCCTGCTGAACGACGTGCTGCTGCAGCGCCAGAAGCTCACCACCGGCCACTACTCCGGCCCCGACTACGTCACGATCGACTAGGAGCCCGCATATGTCATTCCTGGAATACGCTCCGGCACCGGAGTCGAAAGCAGTACTCAACCTCAAGGACAGCTACGGACTGTTCATCGACGGCGAGTTCGTCGACGGATCGGGCTCGAGCTTCGCGACGATCTCGCCGGCTGACGAGAGCCACATCGCCGAGATCGCCTCGGCGAGCGACGCGGACGTCGACCGGGCGGTCGCCGCCGCGCGTCGCGCCTACGAGAAGACCTGGTCGAAGATGAGCGGCCGCGATCGCGGCAAGTACCTCTTCCGCATCGCACGTCTCGTGCAGGAGCGGGCTCGCGAGCTCGCGGTCGCCGAGAGCCTCGACAACGGGAAGCCGATCAAGGAGAGCCGCGATGTCGACGTGCCTCTCATCGCCTCCTGGTTCTTCTACTACGCGGGGTGGGCTGACAAGCTCGACTACGCCGGACTCGGCGCCAACCCGCGTGCGCTCGGCGTGGCCGGGCAGATCATCCCCTGGAACTTCCCGCTGCTGATGCTCGCGTGGAAGCTCGCTCCTGCTCTGGCGGCAGGCAACACCGTGGTGCTCAAGCCTGCGGAGACCACGCCGCTGACGGCGCTGATCTTCGCAGAGATCCTGCAGCAGGCGGATCTGCCGGCCGGTGTCGTCAACATCATCACGGGTGCCGGTTCCACGGGGGCCACGCTCGTGCGTCACCCCGACGTCGACAAGGTCGCCTTCACGGGTTCGACCGGTGTCGGCCGCGACATCGCACGGGCCGTCGCGGGGACCGACAAGAAGGTCACGCTCGAGCTCGGCGGCAAGGCCGCCAACATCGTGTTCGATGACGCGCCGATCGACCAGGCCGTCGAGGGCATCGTGAACGGCATCTTCTTCAATCAGGGGCATGTGTGCTGCGCCGGAAGCCGACTGCTCGTGCAGGAGTCGATCCATGACGAGGTCATCGATCGCCTGAAGAGCCGCCTGTCGACGCTGCGCCTCGGCGACCCGCTCGACAAGAACACCGACATCGGCGCGATCAACTCGGCGGCACAGCTCGCCCGCATCCGTGAGCTGAGCGACATCGGCGAGGCCGAGGGCGCAGAGCGCTGGACCGCGGACTGCGCGATCCCCGACAAGGGGTTCTGGTTCGCTCCGACGATCTTCACCGGTGTCGAGGCGTCGCATCGCATCGCCCGCGACGAGGTCTTCGGGCCCGTCCTGTCGGTGCTGACGTTCCGTACGCCGGCCGAGGCGATCGCCAAGGCGAACAACACGCCGTACGGCCTCTCCGCCGGCATCTGGTCGGACAAGGGCTCGCGCATCCTCGCGGTCGCCGACCGTCTGCGTGCCGGTGTCATCTGGGCGAACACGTTCAACCGATTCGACCCGTCGAGTCCGTTCGGCGGCTACAAGGAGTCCGGATACGGCCGTGAAGGCGGACGTCAGGGTCTCACCGCATACCTGAAGGGGGCCTCCGCATGAGCAAGCGATTGACCGTTCCGAAGACTTACAAGCTGGCGATCGGCGGCGCCTTCCCGCGCAGCGAGTCCGGCCGCACCTACGAGGTGCTGTCGGCGAAGGGGGCATTCCTCGCGAACGCCGCCCAGGGCTCGCGCAAGGACGCACGGGACGCCGTCGTGGCCGCACGTGCCGCCGTGAAGGGGTGGTCCGGCGCCACCGCATACAACCGCGGGCAGGTGCTGTACCGGGTCGCCGAGGTCCTCGAGGGTCGCCGCGCGCAGTTCATCGACGAGATCGCCGCGCAGGAGGGCGTCTCCACGTCCGCCGCCGCCGCGCAGGTCGACGAGGCGATCGACCTCTGGGTCTGGTACGCCGGCTGGTGCGACAAGTACGCGCAGGTCGCGGGCAACGCGAACCCGGTCTCGGGTCCGTACTTCAACATCTCGGTGCCGGAGCCGACCGGCGTGGTCGCGATCGTCGCACCGCAGGACTCCGCGCTGCTCGGTCTTGTCTCGGTCGTGGCTCCTGCGCTCGTCGCAGGCAACACGGTCGTCGTGATCGCGAGCGAGCGGTTCCCGCTGTCGGCCATCAGCCTCGCTGAGGTGCTCGCCACGAGCGATGTGCCCGGGGGCGTCGTCAACGTGCTCACCGGGTCTCCCGCCGAGATGGCGCCCTGGCTCGCCTCGCACCAGGACGTCAATGCGCTCGATCTGGCCGGTGCCGGCGATCTCGAGTGGATCGACATGCAGATCGCCGCCGCCGAGACGCTCAAGCGCGTGCTGACTCCCGGCGCGGTCACCGCGTCTCCGGAGCGCATCGGCGCCTTCACCGAGGTCAAGACCGTCTGGCACACCAAGAGCCTCGTCTGACGTTCGAGCATCACGAAGCCCGTCTCCCCGCACCGAGGAGGCGGGCTTCGTCGTGCAGACGCGGACGGGCGATACGGACTCGAGATGTACGACGCCGCGCCAATGCGTCCCGGTGTCGGATGCAGCGGTTAGGCTCAGTAGACGATCTCAGGATCCCCCCTAGGAGGACGCGCATGGCCCGTATCGGCGAAAGCGCTGACCTGTTCAAGTGCTCATTCTGCGGAAAGAGCCAGAAGCAGGTGCAGCAGCTCATCGCAGGACCCGGTGTGTACATCTGCGACGAGTGCGTCGAGCTGTGCAACGAGATCATCGAGGAGCGGATGGCCGAGTCCTCCGCCGACGGCACGGCGGACTTCGAACTCCCCAAGCCGCGCGAGATCTTCTCTTTCCTCGAGGAGTACGTCGTCGGACAGGAGCCAGCCAAGAAGGCACTGGCCGTCGCGGTGTACAACCACTACAAGCGGATCCGCGCGCACGGCACCCTCCAGACGGCCGAGCAGAAGGCCGAGAGCGTCGAGATCGCGAAGAGCAACATCCTGCTCATCGGGCCGACCGGATGCGGCAAGACCTACCTCGCCCAGACCCTCGCGAAGAAGCTCAACGTGCCGTTCGCTGTCGCGGACGCCACGGCGCTCACCGAGGCCGGCTACGTCGGCGAGGATGTCGAGAACATCCTGCTCAAGCTCATCCAGGCGGCGGACTACGACGTCAAGCGCGCAGAGCAGGGCATCATCTACATCGACGAGGTCGACAAGATCGCCCGCAAGGCGGAGAACCCCTCGATCACCCGCGATGTCTCAGGTGAGGGCGTCCAGCAGGCCCTGCTGAAGATCATCGAGGGAACGGTCGCATCGGTGCCCCCGCAGGGTGGGCGCAAGCACCCGCACCAGGAGTTCCTCCAGATCGACACGTCCAACGTGCTGTTCATCGTCGCTGGCGCGTTCGCGGGCCTCGAGGACATCGTGTCGGCACGCGTCGGCAAGCACGGAATCGGCTTCGGTGCTCCGCTGCACGACAAGGGCAAGGACCTCGACCTGTTCAGCGAGGTGCTTCCGGAGGACCTGCACAAGTTCGGTCTGATCCCCGAGTTCATCGGTCGTCTTCCGGTCGTGACATCGGTGTCTCCGCTCGACCAGGATGCGCTCATCGACATCCTCACGGGTCCGCGCAACGCACTCGTCAAGCAGTACCAGCGCATGTTCGAACTCGACGGCGTTCAGCTCGAATTCGAAGAGGGCGCGCTCCGTTCGATCGCCGACCTCGCCGTCGAGCGCAAGACCGGCGCTCGCGGACTGCGGGCCATCCTCGAAGACGTGCTCGGTCCGATCATGTTCGAGATCCCCTCGGCCGAAGACGTCGCCAAGGTCATCGTCACCCAGGCGGCCGTCGACGAGGGCGCTCCGCCGACGATCGTGATGGAGCGCAAGCGCAAGAGCGCGTGAGTTCCGCTCCCTCGCCCTGGCGGGTGGTCGACAGCAAGCTGGTGCATGCAGACCGCTGGATCCGCGTGCGCGCGGATGACTGCGTCGACGAGCGAGGACACTCGATCGCTCCGTACTACGTGCTCGAATACGGCGACTGGATCTCGGTGCTCGCCGTCGATCGGGATGGCCACGCGATCGTCGTCGACGAGTATCGCCATGGTGCAGGAATCGTCGCGGTCGGGACGATCGGTGGCGGTCTGGAGGCTGGCGAGTCACCGGAAGCGGCCGCCATCCGCGAGCTGCGCGAGGAGACCGGGTACGAGCCCGACGAGATGATCGACCTCGGTCCCACCTGGGCCAACTTCGGCAGCCACACCAACCGGGTGCATCACTTCCTCGCGCGGGGCTGCGTGCGAGTCACCGAGCAGTCGCTCGATGACAGCGAGGCGATCGCCGTGCACGTCGTGTCTCTCGACGGCCTCGGCGATCACCTCGCGCAGAGCTACCACCAGCTCACCTGGTACAAGGCGATGGAGATGCTCGACCGCTGAGGTCACGCGGCGTGCGACCTGATCACGCCTCGAGTCCGCGCCGCTTCAGGAGCGGTGCGATCTCTGCATCGCGCCCGCGGAAATCGCGGTAGGCGTCGAGCGGATCCTTGGACCCTCCGACGCCGAGGAGACGGAAGCGGAACCGGTCGCCGTTCTCGCGGGTGAGTCCGCCGTTCTCACGGAACCACTCGACGGTGTCCGCGTCGAGAACCTCACTCCAGATGTAGGAGTAGTAGCCGGCGCTGTATCCGCCCGAGAAGACGTGTGCGAAATAGGTCGACGAGTAGCGGGTCGGCACGGCAGGATCGTCGAGTCCGATGTCGGCGAGGGCGGCGGCCTCGAAGTCGGCCACGTCGAGGATCTCCGTCTGCGTGCTCACGCGATGCCATGCCTGGTCAAGCCAGGCGGCTGCGAGGTATTCGCTCGTGTCGTGGCCCTGGTTGAACGTCTCCGTCGCGCGCAGTCGTTCGACGATCGCGGGGTCGAGCGGCTCTCCCGTCTCATGATGCCGGGCATAGTTGTCGAGGACCTCGGGCCATAGGATCCACATCTCGTTCACCTGACTCGGGAACTCCACGAAGTCGCGGAAGACGTTCGTTCCGGCGAAGTGCGGGTAGGTGACGACGGCGAAAAGGCCATGCAGAGCGTGGCCGAACTCGTGGAAGAGCGTCGTGACCTCGTCGAGGGTGAGCAGCGTGGGCTCTCCCTCTCCGGGGAGCGCCACGTTGAGGTTGTTGACCACCACGGGCAGCGTCCCGCGCAGGCGCGACTGGCTCACGATCGGATTCATCCAGGCGCCACCGCGCTTCGAGTCGCGGGTATAGAGATCGAGCACGTACAGTCCGACCGCGCTCCCGTCCGCGTCCCTCACCTCGAACACACGCGCACCCGGGTGGTAGGCCCGGAGGTCCCGGCGCTCTGCGAACGTCACCCCGTAGAGCTTCGTCGCAGCGAAGAACACGCCGTCCTTCAGGACCCGCTCGGCCTCGAACCACGGACGGAGCGCGCTCGTGTCGATCGCGTATCGGGCGGTCCGCACCTTCTCCGTGTAGAAAGCCCAGTCGTGCGCCTCGACCGCGAAGGGCGTCGCCTCGGTCTCGTCGACGATCGCCTGCAGGGCTTCCTTCTCGGCTCGTGCGTTGCGTGCAGATGGCGCCGCGAGATCGCGCAGCATCCGCTCGACCGCGTCCGGCGTGCCGGCCGTCTCATCTGCCGTCACGTACGCGGCGTGCGAGGCATAGCCGAGCAGTGCCGCGCGCTCGGCGCGGAGGCGCACGATCTCGGCGAGCACGGGACGATTGTCGTTCCCGTTGTTACGCGACGCGCGCGACTGCGAGGCCGCCAGGATGCGGCGACGCGACTCGCGATCGCGGAGCTGCGCCAGGTACGGATGCCCGGTGAACAGCGGGAGGGAGATGACGAAGCGTCCGTCGAGGCCGCGATCCGCCGCCGAGCGAGCCGCTGCGGAGAGCTCACCGCTGCTGAGGCCCGCGAGCTCCTCGGGCGAGTCGAACACCACCGCGAGGTCGTTCGTGTCGTTGAGGAGGTTGCGCTCGAAGGTGTTGTTCAGCGTCGACAGCTGCTGGTTCAGGGCGGTGAGTCTGCTCTTCGCCTCGTCGCCGAGGGCCGCGCCCGCGTGGGTCATCTCGCGGTGGTGCCGTTCGACGAGGTACCGCTGCTCATCATCGAGCTCGAGATCGTCGAGGTGCGAGTGCACCTGCTGGACGCGCCAGTACAGCGCAGCGTCGAGAGTGATGGCATCCTGATGGGCCGCCATGAGAGGAGCGAGCTGTTCGTCGATCTCCTGGATCTCCGGCGTCGCATCGGCCGAGGTCACGGTGTAGAACGCGTGCGCGACGCGGTCGAGCAGCTCTCCTGAGCGCTCCAGCGCCTCGATCGTGTTCTCGAAGGTGGGCATCGAGCGCACCATCGTGATCCGGGCGATCTCTCGGAGGTGCTCGTCGAACGCGGCCTGGAATGCCGGCAGGTAGTGCTCGGGCCTGATGGCAGCGAAGTCGGGAAGACCGTAGGGGAGCGTGGACGGCTGAAGCAGGGGATTCGCGACGTCGGTCATCCTCTGAGCCTAGCCATCACCCGCTACAGGGACTCGCTTCCCGGCGGCGGCGTCCGTGACGGCACGGGCTCTGGCCGTACGGCGCAGACGTGTGCAAAGTTTAATTTGCAAAGATTAACTTGCAAAGAAGTCTTTGCAAGAGTATCGTCGACGGTATGGAAGACGAACTGCAGTTGCGACGCCTCGACGCGGGGGCGCTCAAAGCCCTCGCTCACCCGCTGCGTGTGAGGATCTTCGACCTGCTCAGCACTCACGGGCCGCAGACGGCGAGTTCGCTCGCCTCGATGCTGGGTGAGACGTCCGGGTCGACCAGCTATCACCTGCGAACGCTCTCGGCGCACGACCTCATCCACGAGGTCGAGGGCCGCGGCACGGCCCGAGAGCGCTGGTGGGAGCTTCCCGAAGGACGCATCGACATCCCCGGTCCCAGTCAGAGCATGTCACCGGCGAATCGAGCCGCGGCGCAGATCGTCTCGTCCGAGTTCTTCCGACTTCGCCACGAGACCCTGATGTCCTACGTGAATCGGCCGGACACGGACGTGCCAGAGGGCTGGAAGGACACCGGGTTGATCGCCACGACTCTGCTCGAGATGACCCCCTCGCAGATGGCGGGTCTCAAGGATGAGCTCATGGCGGTGGTCGACAGCGCGGTCGAGCGATTCCGCGGCCAGACCGGGCCGGATGTGCGCCGGGTGTCGCTGCGCACCGAGCTCTTCGACCTGCCGGCCTCCGGTGCTGTGCTCGCGGATGCCGCCGACTCGAAGACGGAGGAATCATGACCAGCGCGACCATCCGACTCGTCGCCCCGACGCGCACTGAGCGCAGGCTGCTCGGCCTCGCCGGGCTGCTCACGGCCTTCGTGGAACGTCGCATCGAACGTCGGGCCGAGAAGCGGACGCTCGCGCTGGATCTCCTGCGCGAGCAGCAGACCAGACGCCAGGATCCCCACGCCGTCGACCACATGCTCGCGCAGCTCGGCCTGCCGCGTCGATGACATCGCCACACGCAGCGAAGCCCCCTGTCTGGAGTTCCGGACAGGGGGCTTTCTGATCAGAGTTCGTCAGTCCTCGAAGGGGCGGGCGATCACGTCGCCGGCCCCGGTCTGCACGACCTCCCAGCCCGCATCGAGCTCGGCGATCGCACGGCCCTCGAGCCATGTGAGCGTCCAGTGTCCGGTGAGGCCGCGGGATTCGACCTCGGCGATCGCCGGCCGGAGCGCGGCGGGAACGGATGCCGGCGGCTCCGAGCCGGTGGCCCACCGCGTACCCAGCTGCATCATGCCCCCTCGACCGGAGCGAGCTCGATCGCGGTGACCGCGAACTCGTCGGCCTCGGTGAACTCGAGGTCGGCGATGCGGCCGACGGCCTTGAGATCTTCGGCTGCGGCGCGGAGTGCGTCGAGCTTGGCGGCGGGCGCCGCGATCGCGGCACGAGATACCGGAGTCTTCTGCGATGCCTTCGCCTCGGTCTTGGCGCGGCGGATGCCGATCAGTGCCTCACTCGCGGCCGACAGCACCGCCGTGTCACCGTCGATGCCGAGAGGTTCCGGCCACGCGGCGGTGTGGACCGAGCCTTCTTCGAACCACGACCACACCTCTTCGGTCGCGAACGAGAGGATCGGCGCGAGAAGGCGCAGCAGCGTGGACAGCGCCAGGCGCAGCGCGAGTGCCGCGGAGGCCTGGCCCACGTCGTTCTGGTTGTAGGCGCGCTCCTTGACGAGCTCGAGGTAGTCGTCGCAGAACGTCCAGAAGAACGCCTCGGTGACCTCCAGCGCCTTGGCCTGGTCGTAGTTCTCGAACGCCTTGGTCGCCTCGGCGATCACGGCGTCGAGGCCTGTCAGCATCGAGGCGTCGAGGGCGTGCGTCACCTGGGCGCCTTCGGGCACCGGGAACGACAGCACGAACTTCGCCGCGTTGAGCACCTTGATCGACAGTCGGCGGCCGATCTTGACCTGCGTCGGGTTCTGCGGGTCGAAGGCGGCATCCATTCCCAGGCGGCTGGAGGCGGCCCAGTAGCGCACCGCATCCGATCCGTGGGTCTCGAGGATGTCCGCCGGCGTGACGACGTTGCCCTTCGACTTCGACATCTTCTTGCGGTCGGGGTCGACGATGAAGCCCGAGATCGCGGCGTTGCGCCACGGCGAGCGCCCGTCTTCGAGGGTCGAGCGCAGCATGGTCGAGAAGAGCCAGGTGCGGATGATGTCCTGTCCCTGCGGGCGCAGGTCGAACGGTGCCGTGAGCTGCCACAGCTCCTCGTCGCGCTGCCATCCACCGGCGAGCTGCGGAGTGAGCGACGAGGTGGCCCAGGTGTCGAGGATGTCGGCCTCGGCCTCGAAACCACCGGCCACGCCGCGCTGATCCTCGGTGTATCCCTCCGGCACGTCGGTCGTCGGGTCGATGGGGAGACTGGCGTGATCGGGAGCGATCACGCGGGCGTAGTCGCGCTCGCCGTTCTCGTCGAGGCCGTACCAGAGCGGGATCGGCACGCCGAAGAAGCGCTGACGCGACACGAGCCAGTCTCCGGTCAGACCTCCGACCCAGTTCTCGTAGCGAACCCGCATGAAGTCCGGGTGCCACGCCAGCTGCGTGCCGCGCTCGAGCAGCTCGTCGCGCAGGTTCGCGTCGCGTGCGCCGTTGCGGATGTACCACTGGCGGGTCGAGACGATCTCGAGAGGGCGGTCACCCTTCTCGAAGAACTTCACGGCGTGGTTGAACGGCTTGCCGACGGCCGTCATGTCTCCGGTCTCCTGCAGCTTCTCGACGATGGCCTTGCGCGCGGAGAACACCGTCTTGCCCGCGAGCTCGGCGGTGTACCAGTCGATCGCGTCGGCATCGGCGACGATCGACGGCGCCGTCGGGAGGAAGCGTCCGTCGAGGCCGATCGTGGTCATGTTCGGGAGGTGGTCGCCCGCCGCCGTGCGCAGCTCGCGCCACCAGATGATGTCGGTCACATCGCCGAAGGTGCAGACCATCGCGGCGCCGGTGCCCTTGTCGGGCTGTGCGAGGTGGTGGCCGTGGATCTCGATCTCGGCGCCGAAGAAGGGCGTGCGCACCTTCGTGCCGATCAGGTGCTTGTGCGGGCCCTCGGGGTGGGTCACGATCGCGATGCACGCGGGAAGCAGCTCGGGGCGGGTGGTCTCGATCGTGATCGAGCCGGATCCGTCGGCGAACGGGAAGTCGATGGTGTGGTACGCGGCCTGCTGGTCGCGATCCTCGAGTTCGGCCTGGGCGATCGCCGAGCGGAAGTCGATGTCCCACAGCGTCGGAGCGAGCGACTGATAGGCCTCGCCGCGCTCGAGGTTGCGCAGGAATGCGAGCTGGCTCTGACGGATCGTGTCGTCGGAGATGGTGCGGTAGGTCTGCGTCCAGTCGACCGAGAGGCCGAGCTGGCGGAACAGCGCCTCGAACTGCTTCTCGTCCTCGATCGTCAGACGTTCGCAGAGCTCGATGAAGTTGCGGCGGCTGATGGGCACCTGGTCGGCAGCGCGGCTGGACTTGTTGTCGCCGCCTTCGAACGGCGGGGTGAAGTCGCTCTGGTAGGGGAGCGTCGGGTCGCACCGCACGCCGTAGTAGTTCTGCACGCGGCGCTCGGTGGGCAGTCCATTGTCGTCCCACCCCATCGGGTAGAACACGTTCTTGCCGCGCATGCGCTCGAAGCGCGCCTTGACATCGGTGTGCGTGTACGAGAAGACGTGCCCGATGTGCAGGCTTCCGGATGCGGTCGGCGGGGGAGTGTCGATCGAGTAGACGCCCTCGCGGCCGGACTCCGCGGCGCGGATGCGGTCGAACAGGTACGTGCCCCGCTCGGACCAGGTCTCACCCCACTTCGCTTCGAGACCTTCGAGTGCGGGCTTGTCGGGAATAGCGGACATGAAGGTTCTCCTCGAGCGATGTATGCGGCACTGTGTGAGCGTGCCTGAGTGTGGATTGTGTCCCACAGTCTAATCGCCCGCGGCAGTGCAGAGTTCCGGTCCTGCCGCGCAGCGCCGGGGGTGAAGAGGACGCTCTAGAATTGGATCCAGTCCAACAAACGACGCGTCCGCGTCCCTTCGCCTTCCCTCCCGAGGAACAGCATGCCCATCACCTTCCTGCGCCGCGCGATCCCGCTCGGTGCCACCGTCGCCGTGAGCGCCCTCCTGCTCAGCTCCTGCGCCGCGCCGTCCTCCGAGTCCGACGGCGGAGAGCTCGTCTGGTCGATCGAGGGCGCGAACCTCTCTGCCGGGCACATGGATCCGCAGGTGAGCCAGCTCGACGTCTCCGGCATGGTGCAGCGGGCAGTGCTCGACTCGCTGGTCTTCCAGGAGGACGACGGCTCGTTCAGCCCCTGGCTGGCGAAGGAGTGGACCGTCTCCGACGACAGCACGGAGTACACCTTCGTCCTCCGTGACGACGTGACGTTCACCGACGGCGAGGTCTTCGACGCCGAGGCGGTCAAGGCGAACTTCGACCGCATCGTCGACCCCGAGACGGAGTCGGCGCAGGCGGCGTCGATGCTCGGAGCAGACTTCTACGCGGGTACGGAGGTCGTCGACGAGCACACCGTCACGGTCAGCTTCACCCAGCCGTACGCGCCGTTCCTGCAGGCGGCCAGCACGCCGCAGCTCGGGTTCTACTCACCGGCCGTGCTGGCGGAGTCCGCCGACCAGCTGAAGGCCGGAGGGCCCGATGTCACGGTCGGCACCGGTCCGTTCGTGCTCACCGAGTACACGCCCGATCAGGAGCTGGTGTACACCCGGAACGATGACTACGCCTGGGGGCCGCACGGCGAGGATGCGGCGGAGGTCGAGACGCTGCGCGTCGAGATCCAGCCGGAGGCCTCCGTGCGCACGGGCGTCGTGCAGAGCGGCGAGGCGGACCTCGCGAGCAACATCCCCCCGAACCTCGCGGGAGATCTCGGCGACGGCATCACCGTGGACTCGGTCGAGTACCCCGGCCTGCCGTACTCGCTGTACCTCAACGAGAAGTACGGTGTCTTCGCCGACGAGAAGGTGCGCCAGGCATTCGCTCGGGGCATCGACGTCGACGCCGCCGTCGAGGAGATCTTCTTCGGGCAGTTCCCACGAGCATGGAGCGTGCTCGGCTCGACGACTCCCGGGTACGACGCCTCCCTCGAGGACAGCTGGCCTTTCGATGCAGCAGCGGCGAACGCTCTCCTCGACGAGGCCGGCTGGACGGAGCGCGACAGCGACGGCATCCGCATGAAGGACGGCAAGCGCCTGTCTGCGCGGTGGATCGCATGGACCCCGGTGCCGGACGACAGGGCCGCCCTGGCGAACGCCATCCAGTCGGATCTCAAGGGGATCGGGTTCGAGGTCGTGCGCGAGGTGCTGGAGCCCGGCGCCTACAACGAGCAGTACGGTCCGAAGACCTTCGACCTGACGGACTGGGGATTCTCCGGCGTCGACCCCGACTTCCTCCGTGCGCACCTGCACACAGAGGGGTTCCAGAACGCCTCCCAGGTCACCGATCCGGAGATCGACGCTCTGCTCGACCAGGCCGTCGCCTCCAGCGATCAGGACGAGCGCAACAGCATCTACACGCAGCTGCAGGAGTGGAATGCGGAGTACACGGCCATCGTCCCGCTCTACAGCCCCTCGGCGATCACCGCCGTCGGCGAGCGGGTCAGCGGTCTCGACTACGACCTGTACGGACGTCCGCTGTTCTACGACGTGAGCGTCGGCTGACCGCTGAGTCGTCGAGCACCCTTGGGCATATCGCTGCGGTATCGTTCGTGAGCGAGCGCCGCGTGCCGAAGGGTGCTCAGAGATCGTCGAGAGGGCGCCAACGGTGAAGGCAGCGCTCATCCGGATCGCCGGTCTCGCGGCATCCGTCGTGATCGTGCTCTGGGGCGCGGCGACACTCGTCTTCCTGGCGTTCCGCGTCATCCCGGGCGATCCGGTCTCGGTGATGCTCGGGCCGCAGGCTCAGGTGAGCGAGGCGGTCAAGGACGGCATCCGTGCGGAGCTCGGCCTCGATCGACCCCCGCTCGAGCAGTATCTGACCTTCATCGGTCAGCTCGCCCGGGGAGACCTGGGCGAGTCGTATCAGCTGCGGATGCCGGTGACCGAGGTCATCGGCCGTCAGCTCGGATCGACGCTGCAGCTCTCGGCGCTGGCTCTCGTGATCGCCGTGCTGCTCGCGCTCGCCGTCGCCCTGCTGGTGCGAGGCCAGGCAGGACGAGCCGTCGCCGCGGGCATCGAACTCGTCATCCTGTCGTCGCCCGTGTTCTGGATCGGACTGATCCTGCTCAGCGTCTTCGCATTCGGACTGGGGTGGTTCCCTGTCTCGGGTGCCCGCAATCCGGCGACGATCGTGCTGCCGGCCATCACGCTCGCGCTTCCCGTGGCGGCGCTGCTCAGCCAGGTGCTGCGGGATGGACTCGTGCAGGCCGAGCGGATGCCGTTCGCCGAGACCGTGCGGGCGCGGGGTGCGAGCCCGTCCTGGTTCACGCTGCGTCACGGACTGAGACACGGTGCCGCGAATGCCGTGACCCTGGCGGCCTACCTGACCGGATCGGTGCTCGGAGGAGCGGTGCTCGTAGAGACCGTGTTCGCCAGGGCGGGCCTCGGCCGGGTCACCCTCGCGGCCATCACGAACCGCGATCTGCCGGTGATCACCGGGATCATCCTGCTCAGTGCCATCGTCTTCGTGATCGTGAACCTCGTGATCGAGCTGCTGCATCCGCTCATCGATCCTCGGCTGCGCACCGGGCGGGGAGGAAGGCGATGAAGCGCGCGCAGACCGTGCTGCTCTGGTGCGCCGTGGCCGTGCTGCTGGTGCTCGCATTCGCTGCGGCCTTCCCCGCTGTCCTCGCCACGCACGACCCTCTTCAGACCGACGTGCGCGCATCGCTTCTGCCGCCCAGCGCCGAGCATCTGTTCGGCACCGATCAGAGCGGGCGCGACGTCTACTCGCGCGTGCTCTACGGGGCAGGGCGCTCGATCGGCATCGGCCTGCTCGCCACGGGCATCGCGCTCGCCGTGGGGCTGCTCATCGGTGCGCTCGCCGGCCTCGCCCCGCGGGGAGTCGACGCGGCACTCATGCGGGTGAACGATGTGCTCATGGCCTTCCCCGAGTTCCTGGTCGCGCTCGTGGTCGTGGCGGTGCTCGGGCCCGGACCGGTCAACATCGCGATCGCCGTGACGCTCGCCGCCGTCCCCGTCTACATCCGGCTGGCGAGGGTGCAGACCCGCACCCTCCGCAGCGCCGAGCACGTCGAGGCCGCCCGGATCCTCGGCGTCCCCCCTGTGCCCGCGTTCGTCCGGCATGTCGTGCCGGGTGTGCTCGGGTCGCTGAGCGTGCTCGCGACGATCGGCATCGGCTCGAGCATCCTCGCGGCCGCCGGACTCAGCTTCCTCGGTCTCGGCCCATCGGAGCCCACTCCCGAGTGGGGCCTCATGCTCGCCGGAGGACGCAACGTGCTCGGACAGGCCTGGTGGATCGCCGTGTTCCCCGGCATCGCGATCACCGTCACCGTGATCGCGGCGACGATCGTCGGCCGCGTGCTGCGTGCCAGAGCAGAGGGGCGGGCGTCGTGACGGAAGCGCTCGAGCTGCAGGGGTTGCGCATCGACTTCGGTGGGACGCCCGTCGTCGACGGGGTGTCGCTGTCGGTGGCGCGAGGGGAGTGCGTCGCCATCGTCGGTGAGTCGGGCGCGGGCAAGTCGCTCACCGCACGGGCACTTCTCGGACTGACGCCCGCAGACGCACGGGTGCGGTTCGAACGGTTCATCATCGACGGGACGGATGTCGCGCGGTTCGGCGAGCGGCGTTGGCGGTCTCTGCGCGGCGCGGGCATCGCGCTCGTCTCGCAGGATGCCCTCGTCTCGCTCGATCCGCTGCAACGGGTGGGATCGGAGATCGCCGAACCCCTGCGTCTCCACGGCCTCAGGTCCGGACGAGCGGCGCTGCGCGAAAGAGTGCAGGAGCTGCTGCACCGCGTCTGGATGCCGGACGCCGGCCGCCGAGCGCGGCAGTACCCGCACGAGCTCTCCGGCGGACTCAGGCAGCGGGCACTGATCGCCTCGGCCATCGCTGCCGAACCCGCGATCCTCGTCGCGGACGAGCCGACCACGGCTCTCGATGCGACGGTGCAGGCGAGGATCCTCGGACTCCTCCGCGACATCGCCGACGCCGGCACCGCGATCGTGTTCATCAGCCACGACTTCGCGGCCGTCCGTCGCATCGCCGATCGCGTGCTGGTCATGCGCAACGGCGTGGTCGTCGAGTCCGGGCCCGTCGGCGAGGTTCTCGAGAAGCCGCAGCACGCGTACACCCGACAGCTGATCGCCGCGACGATGCACGAGCCGCGTGTGACCTCTACCGACGACGTGACACCCGTGCTCGTCGCCACAGGCGTCACCAGGACATACGAGGAGATCGCCGCCGTGAACGACGCGTCGTTCGCCGTGCATCAGGGACGCACACTCGGCATCGTCGGGGAATCGGGGTCGGGCAAGACGACGCTCGCCCGGATGATCGTCGGTGTCGAGCAGCCGGACGACGGCGGCCTGCGCTGGATCGGCGAGCACCGCGTGCAGCTCGTGCACCAGAATCCGCTCGGCGCATTCGATCCCCGATGGAGCATCGGGCGGTCGCTGAGGGAGGCGCTCGCCGCGGGCGGCGTGCCTCGGGCGCTGCGGGCCGCGCGGGTGTCCGAGCTTCTCGCCGAGGTCGACCTCGACCCCGTATTGGCGACACGGCGGCCGTCCGCGCTGTCGGGTGGGCAGCGACAGCGTGCCGCCATCGCTCGGGCACTGGCTGCCGAGCCCGAGGTGCTCGTGCTGGACGAGCCGGTGTCGGCTCTGGATCCGTCGGTGCGTGAGCGCGTGATCCAGCTGCTGCTCAGGCTGCAGCGCGAGCGTCGGCTGACCATGATCTTCGTGTCGCACGATCTCGATGTCGTCGGGGCGGTCGCCGACGACGTGCTGGTGATGCAGGACGGCGTCATCGTCGAACAGGGTGCAGTCACGGACGTGTTCGAGTCGCCGCAGCATCCGTTCACTCAGGAGCTGCTCGACGCGAACCGGCCCGTCAGTCCCTGACCTGGATGCCGATCCCCGCCGCGAGTACCGGTGCGAGCTGCTGCACCTGGAAGCTGCTCAGGGTCGTGCCGCGGAGGCTGTTCGCATCGAGGAACGCCGAGGCGTCGAGCCCGCGCAGGTCGACGTGCGTGGCGCGCATGCCGCGGGAGTCCACCTCGTCGCAGCGCGTGTCGGTGAAGCGCACGCGGGTGAGCTCGGCCTGGGGCATGTCGATCGTCCGGATGCTGCACGCGGTGATCTCGACGTCCGTGGCCTTCGACGCCCCCAGGTTCAGATAGTCGATCCGCACGTCGCGGAGCTCCAGCTCGTCGATTCGGGCGCTGCTCAGATCGAGCGTGCCGATGCGTCCGCCGCTGATGCGCACGCGACGGATGCCGGCATCCCGCATCTTGAGCGAGGCGATGCGGACACCCGTCATGTCGACGTCGATGAGGGTGGCTCCGGTCAGATCGACACTGTCGGCGTCGGCCGTGATCGTGCACTGCTCGAGTGAGGCGTGGGCGAGATCGGCTGCGACCTCGAGATCGAGCTGTGCCGCGAGCAGATCGGCGCTGCGCCGAGCCGTCGCCGACTCGAACTCGAGGGGAAGGTCGGGAGGCGATACGCGGGGAGCCGCAGGGGATTCGGGGGAGCGGACCATGCTTCGAGGGTAGGGGGTGGGTGAGACACTCCTCGGTTCGGCCGCGCCTTCCTCGGTTCGGCTGCTCCTTCCTCGGCCGGATGCGCTTCACTCGGCCTATTGCGCGGAATCGGACCGAGGGAGGTGGATTCGGCCGAGCGAGAGCGGGAGCACGAGAGTGGCGAGCGAGCGACGTCTGCGGACGCCTCGACCGGTCCTGCACAGAACGCCACGAGACGCCGTTGTGCGCACAAGCCTGGAACGGGGGGCGACGCGCACGCGATACGTCCCACACTGGCTGGGTGCGGAGAACGTCAGAGGACTTGCTTGCGACGATGACGGAGCTCGGCGGCGTCGTGCGTGTCACCGTCATCCAAGAGCGCGGATTCGCTCGGAGCCTGGTCGCGTCGGCGGTCGAAAGCGGTGTGCTGATCCGGCCGCGACGAGGATGGCTCGCGGTGCCTTCCGCCGACGGGATGCTGATCAGCGCGGCGCGCCGAGGCGTCGTGCTGACCTGCCGTACTCAAGCCGCTCGGCTCGGTCTCTGGCTGCACGACGATTCGGGCAAGCCACACGTCGCCGTCGGGCCGAACGCCGCGGGGAGGCGACGTGTCGACGCGCAGGTGCACTGGGGCAGTCCGATCGTGCCGCGTCATCCGGATGTGCTCGTCGATCCGATCGAGAATGTGCTGGCGTACATCGCTGAGTGCGAGCCTTTCGAGCGGGCGCTCGCGACCTGGGAGTCAGCGCTCAACAAGTCGCTCGTCACGATGGAAGCTCTGCGCGGATACTCGTGGAAGCCGGCGGCGCGGCTGATTCTCGAACGGGCCACTCCTTTCGCCGACGCGGGGCTGGAGACCTACCTTCGTGCGCGACTGCGGTGGTTGAGAGAGCCGATCCGCGTGCAGATCTGGATCGCGGGCCACCGCGTCGACGCTCTGATCGGCGACCGATTCGTCGTACAGATCGACGGGGCCCACCACGTCGGTGCGCAGCGATCCGAAGACATCCGGCACGATGCCGAACTGCGGCTGATGGGGTATCACGTGATGCGCGTGTCGTACACGCACGTCATGTTCGACTGGCACATCGTGCAGGACCTGATCATGCGCGCGGTCGCGCAGGGACTGCACCGCGCGGGGTGAGTGACCCGCCGTTCAGACGCTTCGCACCGTCGGACAGATCGTCGTGCCTCGGCCGAATTCCCGGAGACTGGCCGACGGAGGTGCATTCGGCCGACGGGGGTGCGGGCTCCGGAGACAGAACCGACATCGGAAGCGCGCACGGACTTCGGCCGCTCTCAGGAGGCAGGAGGCGCACGCGCCGCACCGCGCGTACAATGGGAGACAAGAGCTGTGATCCGGACATCACCGGGGAGCTCTCGGAAGAACGGTCGGCTCGCGAGGGCGGACTCAGTAGAACCGAGCGGGGCAGGCCCGTCACAGCCGCAGTGAGAGTGGCTCCGCCGTGAGGCGCGGCACGCGAGGTGGTACCGCGGTCCCCGGAACGACAAGCCGGACGGATCGTCCTCGCAGCAGCATCCGCCACGACTCCTGCGAGACGACATGACCTACCCGCGTTCCTCCTTCGGCCCCGCCGCCGACCAGGCTGCCTCCGTCGCCCCGAGCCCTCGGTTCCCTCAGATCGAGCGCGAGGTGCTCGACTTCTGGGAGACCGATCAGACCTTCCGCGCCTCGATCGAGCAGCGCGAGGGCGAAGACGAGTGGGTCTTCTACGACGGCCCGCCGTTCGCCAACGGCCTGCCGCACTACGGGCACCTGCTCACGGGCTACGCCAAAGACGTCTTCCCGCGATTCCAGACCATGATCGGCAAGAAGGTCGATCGTGTCTTCGGCTGGGACACCCACGGTCTGCCCGCCGAGCTCGAGGCCATGAAGCAGCTCGGCATCACCGAGAAGAGCCAGATCGAGGAGATGGGCATCGACGTCTTCAACGCGAAGGCGAAGGACTCGGTGCTCAAGTACACCCATGAGTGGCAGGACTACGTCACGCGTCAGGCTCGCTGGGTCGACTTCGAGCGCGGATACAAGACGCTCGACCTCGGTTACATGGAGAGCGTGCTCTGGGCGTTCAAGACCCTGTTCGACAAGGGACTCGCCTACGAGGGATACCGCGTGCTGCCGTACTGCTGGCGCGACGAGACCCCGCTGTCGGCGCACGAGCTGCGCATGGACGACGACGTGTACCAGAACCGTCAGGACCCGTCGGTCACCGTCACGTTCCCGCTGACCGGTGCGAAGGCTGAGGCCCTCGGTCTCACCGCCGTGCGGGCACTCGCCTGGACGACCACCCCCTGGACCCTCCCCACCAACCTCGCGCTCGCCGTCGGCCCCGACATCGAGTACGTCGTGCTGCCCGCCGGTCCCGGAGGAGCCGCCGACGTGCACCAGGTCGCGGGAACGACGGATGCCGCCGTCGAGGCCTCGGCCCACCGCTACCTTCTGGCGCGTGAGCTGCTCGGCGGCTACGTCAAGGAGCTCGGATACGAGAGCCTCGACGAGGCGCTCGCCGCGGTCGACGCGACGGTGCGCGGAGCCGAGCTCGAGGGAGTCACCTACGACCGGCTCTTCGACTACTACGCCGACGCCGAGACCTACGGCACGGAGAACGCCTGGCGCATCCTCGTCGACGACTACGTCACGGTCAGCGACGGCACCGGCATCGTCCACCAGGCTCCTGCCTACGGTGAGGACGACCAGCGGGTGGCCGGTGCTGCCGGCATCCCGACGATCCTGTCGCTCGACGATGGCGGACGATTCCTGCCGAACGTCACCGACGTCGCCGGGCAGCTGTGGATGGACGCGAACACGCCGCTCATCCGCCTGCTGCGCACCGAGGGGCGCCTCCTGCGCGAGCAGAGCTACGTGCACTCGTACCCGCACTGCTGGCGGT
Source organism: Microbacterium sp. LMC-P-041 (assembly GCF_030209555.1). Classification (NCBI taxonomy): domain Bacteria; kingdom Bacillati; phylum Actinomycetota; class Actinomycetes; order Micrococcales; family Microbacteriaceae; genus Microbacterium; species Microbacterium sp. LMC-P-041. The sequence continues at coordinate 231,169 of NZ_JARVRV010000002.1, read as the reverse complement.
GCCGGAATCCCCTGATCTACAAGGCCGTGTCCAGCTGGTTCATCCGCGTCACCGACATCAAGGACGACCTGCTCGCGAACAACGAGCAGATCACCTGGGTGCCCGAGAACGTGAAGCACGGCCAGTTCGGCAAGTGGCTCGAAGGCGCGCGCGACTGGTCGATCAGCCGCAACCGCTACTGGGGCTCGCCGATCCCGATCTGGAAGAGCGACGACCCCGAGTACCCGCGCGTCGACGCCTACGGCTCGCTCGAGGAGATGGAGCGCGACTTCGGCACGCTCCCGCGCAACCCCGAGGGCGAGATCGATCTGCACCGCCCGTACATCGACGACCTCACCCGTCCGAACCCCGATGACCCGACCGGCCGGAGCACCATGCGCCGCATCGAGGACGTCTTCGACGTGTGGTTCGACTCCGGCTCGATGCCGTACGCGCAGGTGCACTATCCGTTCGAGAACCAGGAGTGGTTCGACACGCATGCGCCCGCCGACTTCATCGTCGAGTACATCGGGCAGACGCGTGGCTGGTTCTACGTCATGCACGTGCTCTCGACGGCGCTGTTCGATCGACCGGCGTTCACGGGCGTCAGCTGCCACGGCATCGTCCTGGGCAACGACGGCTACAAGATGTCGAAGTCGCTGCGCAACTATCCGGACGTCTCCGAGGTGCTCGACCGCGACGGCTCCGACGCGATGCGCTGGTTCCTCATGTCGAGCTCGGTGCTGCGCGGCGGCAACCTCGCAGTGACCGAAGAGGGCATCCGCTCGGGCGTGCGCGAGTTCCTGCTCCCGCTGTGGAACTCGTGGTACTTCTTCGCGACGTACGCCAACGCGGCGAAGCCCGGCGGATACGAGGCGACCTGGCGCACTGATTCGACCGACGTCCTCGACCGCTACATCCTCGCTCGTCTCGGCGACCTGGTGCGCGAGGTGCGAGCGGACCTCGAGGGTCTCGACTCCACGACCGCGTCCGCGCGTCTGCGCGACTTCGCCGAGGTGCTCACCAACTGGTACATCCGTCGCTCGCGCGACCGGTTCTGGGAGGGGTCGAGCACAGACGCCTTCGACACGCTCTACACGGTGCTCGAGACGCTGACCCGGGTCGCCGCGCCTCTCGTGCCGCTCATCAGCGAGCGCGTGTGGCAGGGGCTCACGGGCGGACGCAGCGTGCACCTGCAGGACTGGCCGGATGACACCGCGTTCCCCGCGGCGGACGAGATCCGCGACGCGATGGATGCCGTTCGCGAGCTGTCGAGCGTCGGCAACGCCCTGCGCAAGAAGGAGAAGCTCCGTGTGCGGCTGCCACTCGCACGCCTCACGGTGGTGTCACCTCTGGCGGCCACGCTCGGCCAGTTCGAGGACATCCTGCGCGAGGAACTCAACGTCAAGTCGGTCGAGCTCGTCCAGCAGTCGGACACGACCGCCGGCGGATACGGGATCAGCCACCGGCTGAGCGTGAACGCCCGTGCGGCGGGTCCGCGCCTGGGCAAGAACGTGCAGACGGTGATCAAGGCCGCGAAGTCCGGCGACTGGTCGGAGGTCGACGGCGTCGTGACCGCGGGCGGCATCGTGCTCGAGCCGAGCGAGTACGACCTCGTGCTCGAGACCACCGGCCGGCCCGAGGGGGAGGCGCTCGCGATCGTGCCGAGCGGCGGATTCGTGCTGCTCGACACGACGACGACTCCTGAGCTCGAAGCCGAGGGACTGGCGAGAGACGCCATCCGCGTCGTGCAGGAGGCCCGCAAGAATGCGGACCTCGATGTGAGCGACCGCATCGTTCTGGCACTGAACGTCGGCCCGGCCGATGCCGAGGCGCTGCAGGCGCATGCGGACCTGATCGCGGGGGAGACCCTGGCCATCGCGTTCGCGGTGCAGGCGACCGACGACATGGACACCCTCGTGCAGGAGGTCGCCAGCCCCGGCGACGGCGTCTTCCGCAGTGGTGCGACCGCCCTGGGCGCCGACAAGCGTCCGATCATCGTCACGATCGACGTCACGACGAAGGAGCCCGCCGCATGAGCGCACGCGACAAGGCCGATGCCGTCTACGACAAGCTGCTGAGTCGTGCGGGGGAGCGCTGGGTGCAGCCGCGCAAGGAGCGCACAGCGCGCATCCTCGCGTATCTCGACGATCCGCAGCGCACGTATCGCGTCGTCCACATCACGGGTACGAACGGCAAGACCTCGACCGCTCGCATGATCGAGACCCTGCTGCGCGCGCACGGGCTGCGCACGGGCCTCTTCACCAGTCCGCACCTCGAGCGCTTCACCGAGCGCATCGTGATCGATGGAGAGCCGATCGAGGATGCCGCCGTCGTCGACGCCTGGAACGAGATCGAACCGTTCGTCGAGATCGTCGACGCCGAGCTCGAGGCAGCGGGTGAGGAGCCGCTCACGTTCTTCGAGCTGCTCACCGTGCTCGCCTTCGTGGCGGTGGCGGATGCCCCGGTCGACGTGCTCGTCCTCGAAGTGGGAATGGGCGGCGAGTGGGACTCGACCAACACGGCCGACGGTGATGTGGCGGTGTTCGCGCCCATCGACATCGACCACGCCGATCGTCTCGGCGGCACGATCGCCGAGATCGCGACCGTGAAGGCGGGAATCATCAAGGAGGGCGCTGCCGTCGTGTCGGCCCAGCAGCCCGCGGAGGCCGCCGAGGTGCTGCGCCGTGTCGCTGCCGAGAGGAACGCCACGATCGCCTTCGAAGGCGAGGAGTTCGGGCTCGCCGAGCAGAAGCTCGCCGTCGGCGGACAGCTGCTGACCATCCGCGGTCTCGCCGGAGCGTATGTCGAGGAGTACCTGCCCCAGTACGGAGCGCACCAGGGACACAACGCGGCCCTCGCGGTCGCAGCCGTGGAGTCGCTCATCGGCGGGGCGCAGCAGCCGATCGCCGCCGACATCATCTCGGAGGGCCTGCAGGGCTCGACCTCGCCGGGGCGACTTCAGCTGTTGGGCGTCGCTCCCACGGTGATCGTGGATGCTGCGCACAACCCGCACGGCGCAGCCGCGCTCGTGCAGGCGATGGATGACAGCTTCGACTTCGACGAGTGGGGTGTGGTGCTCGGCGTGCTCGCTGACAAGGATGCCGCCGGTATCGTCTCGAAGCTCGCGCCCGCGGCGGCCCATGTGTTCGCCACGGCGCCCGAGTCCGACCGTGCGAGCGACGCGGATCTCATCGCCGATCTCGTCGAGTCGACGGGACAGCGCGCGACGGTGCACCCGACGCTCGCCGAGGCAGCGGACGCCGCCCGCGAGTGGGCGGCGTCATCGGATCGCCGGGCCGTCGTGATCGCCGGCTCGGTCGTGCTCGCCGGCGAGGCGATCGCTCTCGCCGAGGAAGAGGACTGGAAGTCGGGATGGCGCGCGTGACCGCCGCATCCCGCCCGGCCCGTCCGCCGCGTCCCCCACGCACTCTGGTGCAGAAGCTGGCGCCGATCGTGCTCGGTTTCGAGTCCATCGTCGTCTTCCTCGCGGGGCTCACGGTCTTCGGTCTGAAGACGCTGCCCGCGGGCATCCCGCAATGGTGGGGGATCGTCGGCGGTGCCGTCGTCGGGCTCGCCTGCCTCGCCCTCGCCGGCATGATCACGAAGCCGTGGGCGATCACGGCGGGCTGGGTCCTGCAGGTCGTCATCGCTCTGGCGGCTATCCTGGTCCCCGCGATCCTGCTCGTCGTCGTGGTTTTCGGCGGCATGTGGGGGTATGCGACGATCATGGGGGCCCGATTGGACGCACGACGTCCCGACGGGCCCACGACTGAGACTCAGACAGAGAGTGAATGACATGGCCACCGAAGAAACCCTCGTCCTCGTCAAGCCCGATGGTGTCGCCCGCGGCCTCACCGGCACGATCCTGGCGCGCATCGAAGCGAAGGGCTACGCCCTCGTCGACATCCGCCTGGTCGAGCCCGACCGCGACCTGCTCGCCGAGCACTACGCGGAGCATGAGGGCAAGCCCTTCTACGAGCCGCTCCTGGAGTTCATGCTCTCGGGCCCGTCGGTCGCCATCCGCCTCGCCGGCAACCGTGTGATCGAGGGCTTCCGCTCGCTCGCCGGCACGACCGACCCCACCACCGCCGCGCCCGGCACGATCCGTGGCGACTTCGGCCGCGACTGGGGTCTCAAAGTGCAGCAGAACCTCGTGCACGGCTCGGACAGCCCCGAGTCGGCCGCACGCGAGCTCGGCATCTGGTTCGACTGACCGATCCGCACACGACGAAGCCCGCCGCACGAGATCGTGCGGCGGGCTTCGTCATGTCCAGGCGGGGTCAGAAGATTATGCGCGCCATCTCGCCGAGGAAGTCCAGGCCCTGCAGCTGCGCCATCATGATGATGACCGCGTAGGCCAGGATGGTGGCCAGCGGAACCCAGACCATCAGCTTGTCGGCGCGTTCCCGGGTCTTCTCGTTCCGTGTGAAGGTGCCGTTGCGGGTCAGATGCAGCATCGTCGCGAAGAAGGTCGGGATGGTCACTGCCCACGTCACCATGCACCACGGGCACAGAACCCCGAGGTTCGCGGCGTAAAGGCTCTGGCCGATGAGCCAGCAGACGAGTCCGAAGGCGAAGGTGATCCCCGCGCCGAAGGCCGCCCAGAACCACCGCGGGAACCTCGCCCCGGCGAGGATCGCGACGCCGATCACCAACGGGGCCATCCACCCGGTCAGTCCGAGCAGCGGGTTGGGGAAGCCGAAGATCTCACCCTGCCAGGACCCGAGGTTCTTGCTGCACTGGATGAAGGGGCTCACATCGCAGGCGAGCGCATCGGTCGGGTTCTCCAGAAGCACGAACTTCTCGACCGTCAGCTGGAAGGCGGCGAACCAGCCGATGACGCTCGCGATGATCAACCACACGGCATAGACGACGGGGCGGGTGCGCTGCTCGCTCATGTGTGGATTCTCTCAGCGATCGCTATGTATCGGGCGTGAGCGCGCCGGAGAAAACGACCCGGAGTCGCGAGGATGCCGCGAACCGGGGCACTTGGTGCGATAATGGCCTGTGATGCATCGCTCGACCCCGTCGTGGCGCGCATCGACGCAGACTTCGGGGCCGTATGCCCCTCGTGATCAGAGCCATGGGCCGGTCGCACACCGAATGAGTTCGCGACACCTGCGGGTGTCGCATGAGAGTTAGCGGAACACGAAGTGTCCGCGCGAGGAGCAAGCCAGAGATGGCCGATGAGAACAATGACTACGACGCCCCTACCCTCGACTTCACTGCGGATGCTGACGCGCCCGCAGAGGTAGTCGCCGACGCTCCGGAGGCTGAAGCATCCGACGCTCCGGCCGACGGCGAGGGTTCGACGAGCGAGACCGCCTCGGCCGAGGAGACTCCTGCGGAGGAGGCCCCTGCGGAGGAGGCTCCTGCTGAGGATGCTCCTGCTGAGGATGCTCCTGCTGAGGAGGCTCCTGCTGAAGAGGCTCCCGTCGAGGAGACTCCTGTCGAGGATGCCCCGGCTGAGGATGCCGCTGCTGCGGAGGCTCCGTCGCAGGACGCGCCCGACGCCTCTGCAGAGCAGCCCGCTGTCGAAGCCGCACCCGAGCAGCCCGCTGCCGAGAAGCCCGCTGCCGAGAAGCCCGCTGCCGAGACCGCACCCGAGAAGCCGGAGGAGCCCAAGCCCCTCACCGCCGTCTCGCTGGGGCTGCTCCCCGAGGTCTTCGTCTCGCAGGTCTCGACCCAGCTGCACTTCTACGCACCCGAGGTCCTGCCGCTTCCTGCGCGCACGGGTCGCGAGCGTGTGTTCGACCGCATCGCCGACCGCGAGCAGGACGAGCCGGCCGGTCGTCGCGGCCGCCGTCGTCGCGGCGGTTCGGACGACCTCGACACTCGCGATCAGCGTGAGCCGCGGGAGCAGCGCGATGAACCGCGCCAGCCCCGTCAGCGCGTCGTGGAGTACATCACCGAGCCGAAGGCCATCAAGGGCTCCACGCGCCTGGAGGCGAAGAAGCAGCGCCGCCGCGACGGACGTGACGCAGGTCGTCGTCGCCCGGTCGTGACCGAGGCGGAGTTCCTCGCGCGTCGCGAGTCGGTCGACCGCAAGATGGTCGTCCGCTCCAAGAACGGCCGCACGCAGATCGGCGTCCTCGAAGACGGCGTGCTCGTCGAGCACTACGTCGCTCGCAACCAGGACGCATCGCTGATCGGCAACGTCTACCTCGGTCGTGTGCAGAACGTGCTGCCGAGCATGGAGGCAGCGTTCGTCGACATCGGCCGCGGCCGCAACGCCGTGCTGTACTCCGGTGAGGTCGACTGGGACGGCGTCGAGACCGGGAACCAGCCGCGTCGCATCGAGCTCGCGCTGAAGGCGGGCGACCGCGTCCTCGTGCAGGTCACCAAGGACCCGGTGGGCCACAAGGGCGCGCGTCTGACCAGCCAGATCTCGCTCCCGGGCCGCTACCTCGTGTACGTGCCGGGCGGATCGATGAACGGCATCAGCCGCAAGCTTCCCGACAACGAGCGCACGCGCCTGAAGCGCATCCTCAAGGAGGTCCTGCCCGAGTCCTCCGGCGTGATCGTCCGCACGGCGGCCGAAGGCGCCACCGAGGACCAGCTCACGCGTGACGTCCAGCGGCTGACCAGCCAGTGGGAGCACATCCGCAAGCAGGTCGAGAACCAGCAGGCACCCGCACTGCTGCACGCCGAGCCCGACCTCCTCGTCAAGATCGTCCGCGACGTCTTCAACGAGGACTTCACGAAGATGCTCATCCAGGGCGAGGACGCGCAGCGCACGATCCGCGCCTACCTCGAGAGCGTCGCACCCGACCTCCTCGAGCGCGTCGAGTCGTATGAGGACGAGACCGACCCGTTCGACGCTTTCCGGATCACGGAGCAGATCGAGAAGGCGCTCGACCGCAAGGTGTGGCTGCCCTCGGGTGGTTCGCTGGTCATCGACCGCACCGAGGCGATGACCGTCGTCGACGTGAACACCGGCAAGTTCGTCGGCTCGGGCGGAAACCTCGAGGAGACCGTCACCAAGAACAACCTCGAGGCGGCCGAGGAGATCGTCCGCCAGCTGAGGCTGCGAGACATCGGCGGCATCATCGTCGTCGACTTCATCGACATGGTGCTCGAGTCCAATCGCGACCTGGTTCTGCGTCGCCTGATCGAGTGCCTCAGCCGGGACCGGACGAAGCACCAGGTCGCCGAGGTCACCTCGCTCGGCCTCGTGCAGATGACCCGCAAGAAGCTGGGCCTCGGCCTGCTCGAGACGTTCAGCGAGGCGTGCGACGTATGCGCCGGCCGCGGCGTCATCGTCCACCACGACCCCGTCGTCAAGCACCGCTCCAGCAGCAACGGGAACGGCAACGGGAACGGCAGCTCTCAGTCCAACCGTCGCCAGCGCGGCGGCAACGGTCAGTCGCAGAGCGCTGCTCCGGCCGCGGTGACGACGCACAGCATCCCCGAGGGAGCGAAGTCGGCACTCGCGCAGATCGCAGCCTCGACGCGCACTCCGAATGCCGACGAGCCGGCAGAGGCCGTCGCTCCCGTGGCTGAGCCGACGGAAGCGACCGCACCGCAGGAGCGCGCCAAGAAGCCTCGCAAGAAGCGCGGATCCGACCGCAAGTCGTCGCCGAAGTCCCCGGCGGAGGCGCTGCTCGATTCGGTGCTCGATGCTCTTCCCGAGCCGAAGGCGCCCGGTCAGGGTCGCGGTCGTCGCCGCGTCTCGACGGCTGCCCTCACAGGCACGCCCGTCTCGGTGAACTCCGAGCCGTCAGCGCCGGTCGCGAGCGGGGATTCGGAGTCCTGAGGCGATCAGCCGCCTGACCAGCTCCTTGCCGCCGACATGCTGTGCGCCGGCGGCGAGGAGCCGGGGGATGATCTCTTCCGGAACGTCGTAGTGGTCGAGATCGAACGCGCGCGCGGGCACGTCATGCGCCCTCGCGAAGTCGTGCAGCTCCTGCAGGGTGTCATCGCTGACGAGATGAGCCCACAGGCGTCCGTGCGCAGGCCACAGGGGGTCATCGACGAGAACGGTCATCCCTTCAGCCTATGACCGGACACACCGGGCGGCACGTTTTGCCACAGTGTCCCGCATCCGGTAAAGTAGTCCCTTGGTGCGTATGCCGCGTCGTCCTGGACGGTCGGAGCGGAGAGTCTTGCGTTCGTGCCCGTCGCCCCGCGATGCATGCAAGCAACAGTCTTCCCGTGAGATCTCGGAGCCGCGAGCTCCCCAACGAAACAGGTATGAAGTGGTTTACGCAGTAGTGCGCGCCGGTGGGCGGCAGGAGAAGGTCGAGGTCGGCACGATCGTTCAGCTCGACCGTGTCAAGGCTGCACAGGGCGAGAAGATCGAGCTGGCCGCAGTGCTGCTCGTCGACGGCGCCTCGGTGACCACCGACGCTGATTCGCTGGCGAAGGTCAAGGTCACGGCAGAGGTCATCGGCAACCTCCGCGGCCCGAAGATCATCATCCAGAAGTACAAGAACAAGACCGGCTACAAGAAGCGTCAGGGCCACCGCCAGGAGCTCACGCGCGTCAAGATCACCGGCATCAAGTAAAGACCGAGGAGACCAGGACATGGCACATAAAAAGGGCGCAAGCTCCACCCGTAACGGTCGTGACTCCAACGCTCAGCGACTTGGCGTCAAGCGCTTCGGTGGACAGCAGGTTCTCGCCGGCGAGATCATCGTCCGCCAGCGCGGCACGCACTTCCACCCCGGCGTGAACGTCGGCCGTGGTGGCGACGACACTCTGTTCGCTCTGGCCGCCGGTGCGGTCCAGTTCGGCGCGAAGGGCGGCCGCAAGGTCGTCAACATCGTCGCCGCTGCTGAGTGATCACAGCACGACACTAGTCATCCGATTCGGGGCGGGCTTCGGCCCGTCCCGAATCTGCGTTTCCGGCCGAGTCCACATCTCCGGCCGCATCAATTGAGGAGAGAGACATGGTCAGCTTCGTCGACACCGTGACGCTGCATCTGCGCGCGGGCAAGGGCGGCAACGGCTGTGTCTCGGTGCACCGCGAGAAGTTCAAGCCGCTCGGCGGCCCCGACGGCGGCAACGGCGGTGACGGCGGCGACGTCGTGCTCGTCGCCGACACCCAGACGGGAACGCTCCTCTCGTACCACCACTCTCCGCATCGCAGCTCCGGAAACGGCGGCCCCGGAATGGGCGACCACCGTGCGGGGTTCATGGGCGAGGATCTCGAGCTTCCCGTTCCCGTCGGCACCGTGGTGAAGAACCCGGCCGGGGAGGTGCTCATCGACATGATCGAGCCCGGTGAGCGCTACGTCGTCGCCAAGGGCGGGCATGGCGGACTCGGCAACGCCGCACTCGCCACCCCGAAGCGCAAGGCTCCCGGGTTCGCGCTGCTCGGGACCCCCGGGTACGAGGGCGATGTCATCCTCGAGCTCAAGACCGTGGCAGACGTCGCTCTGGTCGGCTACCCCTCGGCGGGCAAGTCCAGCCTGATCGGCGCGATCTCGGCCGCACGCCCCAAGATCGCCGACTACCCCTTCACCACGCTGCACCCCAATCTCGGTGTCGTGCAGGCAGGGGACTCGCGGTACACGGTCGCTGACGTCCCCGGACTCATCGAAGGAGCGAGCGAGGGACGCGGTCTCGGACTGGAGTTCCTCCGTCACGTCGAGCGCTGCACCGCACTGCTGCACGTGCTCGACTGCGCAACGCTCGAGCCCGGTCGTGACCCGATCTCCGACCTCGATGTCATCCTGGGAGAGCTCGCCGCATACGAGGTTCCCGAGGGGCAGACCCCTCTGCTCGAGCGCCCGCAGCTCATCGCCCTGAACAAGATCGACGTGCCGGAGGCCCGCGACCTCGCAGACCTCGTGCGCCCCGACCTCGAGGCTCGCGGATTCCGTGTCTTCGACATCTCCACGATCTCGCACGAGGGTCTGCGCCCGCTGACCTACGCGCTCGGCGAGATCGTCGACCAGCACCGTGCCGAGCTCGCCGCGACCGAGGTCCCGCGTGAGCGCGTCATCCTTCGCCCGCGTGGCCCGAAGAGGGGCTTCGAGATCCGCGTCGAGGGCGGCAGCTACGGCAACGTCTACCGCATCCTCGGCGAGAAGCCGGTGCGCTGGGTCCAGCAGACCGATTTCCAGAACGAAGAGGCGGTGGGCTACCTCGCCGACCGTCTCGAGAAGCTGGGCGTCGAGGACGAGCTCTTCCGCCTCGGTGCCGTGCAGGGGTCGACGGTCGTCATCGGCGAGGGCGACAGCATCGTCTTCGACTGGGAGCCCACCATGACGTCTGCGGCCGAGCTGATGACCGCACCCCGTGGCACCGACCCGCGTCTCGCCCCCAACGGGCGTCGCACCACCTCCGAGCGTCGTGAGAACTACTACGAGCGCATGGATGCCAAGGCCGAGGCTCGCGCCGAGGTCGAGGCTCAGCGGCTCGCGGCCTACCGCGAGGACGGGGAGTGACCGCCCGCACGAGGGCGGATCTCGCCACAGCCTCACGGATCGTCGTCAAGGTCGGGTCTTCCTCGATCAGCGGGGAGTCCTCCTGGCGCATCCCCGTTCTGGTGGAGGCACTGGCGGCAGCGCACGCGCGCGGGGCCGAGGTGATCCTCGTCTCCTCCGGAGCGATCGCCACGGGCATCCCGTTCCTGCGTCTCGATGCTCGCCCCACGGACCTGGCCACTCAGCAGGCCGCAGCCGCCGTCGGACAGAACATCCTCGTGTACCGCTACCAGGAGTCGCTGCGTCCTTTCGACATCGTCGCGGGACAAGTGCTGCTCACGACCGGTGATCTCGAGAATCCGACCTCGCGCAGCAACGCGCGACGGGCGATGGAGCGACTTCTCGGTCTTCGCATCCTGCCGATCGTGAACGAGAACGACACGGTCGCGACGCAGGAGATCCGATTCGGCGACAACGACCGCCTCGGCGCGCTCGTGGCCCAGCTGATCGAGGCGGATGCGCTCGTGCTGCTCAGCGACATCGAGTCGCTGTACACCAAGCCGCCGTCCGACCCAAGCGCTGAGCCCATCGACGTCGTCGCTCCGGACGCCGATCTCTCAGGCCTCGAGTTCGGCTCGACGGTCGTCAACAGTGTCGGCACCGGGGGAGCGGCGACGAAGGTGTCCGCCGCCCGACTGGCGGCCGCGTCCGGGATCGGTGTGCTCGTGACCAGCGCCGACCTCGTCGACAAGGCCCTCGCGGGCGCCGACATAGGGACCTGGTTCGAGCCCGCGCTCTCTTAGACTGGGCGGATGACCGACCAGACCCCGCAGGTGCGCCTCGAGCGCGCCAAAGAGGCGTCCCGCGCCACGGCCAGACTGACCAGCGACGACAAGTCCCGCGCGCTCGAGGCCATCGCGGTGGCTCTCGAGGGGAACGCGGCCGCGATCATCGAGGCCAACGGCCGAGACATCGAGCGCGGTCGATCTGACGGCATCGGCGAGTCGCTCATCGACCGACTGCGCCTCGATGAGAAGCGCGTCGCCTCCCTCGCCGCTGCGGTCCGTCAGGTCGCGGCTCTTCCCGACCCTGTCGGTCGTGTCGTCGGAGGGCACCGGATGCCGAACGGCGTCGCTCTCGAGCAGGTGCGGGTGCCGTTCGGGGTAGTCGGGGCGATCTACGAGGCGCGCCCCAATGTCACGGTCGACATCGCGGCGCTCGCGCTGCGCTCGGGGAACGCCGTGGTCCTGCGCGGTGGCAGCGCCGCACGAGACTCCAACGCGGTGCTCGTCGAGATCATGCGCCAGGCACTCGAGGAGGCAGGCGTCACCGCGGAAGCGGTGCAGACCGTCGACGACTTCGGTCGCGACGGCGCCACCGCCCTCATGCACGGACGGGGTTACATCGACGTGCTGGTGCCTCGCGGCAGTGCGGGGCTGATCGAGACCGTCGTGACCGAGGCGACCGTGCCCGTGATCGAGACCGGCGCCGGCAACGTGCACATCGTCCTCGACGAGAGCGCCCCTGACGACTGGGCGCAGGACATCGTCGTGAACGCGAAGGTGCAGCGCCCCAGCGTCTGCAATGCGGTCGAGACGGTCCTCGTGCTCCGTCAGGCCGCGCCACGGCTCGTCCCGCTGGTCGCGAGTGCGCTGCAGAGCGAGGGCGTGGCCATTCACGGCGACGACATGGTGGTCGGCCTCGTCTCGAACGTGATCCCCGCGACCGAGGAGGACTGGGCGACGGAGTATCTGAGCCTCGACATCGCGATCAAGGTCGTCGACACGCTCGATGACGCTCTCGACCACATCCGTCGCTACAGCACCGGCCATACGGAGTCGATCATCACGACGGATTCGCGCAACGCGGAGCGGTTCCTGGCCGAGGTCGACTCGGCGGTCGTGATGGTGAACACCTCCACGCGGTTCACCGACGGCGGGGAGTTCGGGTTCGGTGCCGAGGTCGGGATCTCGACGCAGAAGCTGCACGCGAGGGGCCCGATGGGGCTTTCCGAGCTGACCAGCACGAAATGGCTGGCGCGTGGGGCAGGGCAGACGCGCGGCTGAGGGCTAGACTAGGGGGCGCTGTGGCTCTTCGTGAGCCACGCCCGCCAGCCACGAAACGGAGTCAGGATGAACCTCGTCGCACAGATCGCGATGGTCGCTGCCGAAACCGAGCACCACGGCAATGTCCAGCTCGAGACGCTGATCTTCGGCGTCATCGCGATCATCGTCTTCGCCTTCCTCGGCCTGGTCACGCTGTCATACAAGAACGTCGCCAACCGTCACTCCGCCAAGGCTGACGCCTGGGCCGCGAGGCACGGCAAGGACGGCCACGAGGCAGGGCACGGCCACTAGGCCCATATGAACGACACGACCTCGCGTCCGGCGCGCATCGGTGTGATGGGCGGCACGTTCGACCCCATCCACCACGGGCACCTGGTCGCTGCGAGCGAGGTCGCGCACTCCTTCGATCTCGACGAGGTCGTCTTCGTGCCCACCGGACACCCGTGGCAGAAGTCGGATGTCACCCCCAGTGAGCACCGCTACCTGATGACCGTGATCGCGACGGCGTCCAACCCGCAGTTCACGGTGAGCAGAGTCGATATCGACCGTGAAGGGCCGACGTACACGATCGACACCCTCCGCGACCTGAAGGAGAAGCGGCCCGACGCCGAGCTGTTCTTCATCACGGGTGCCGATGCCGTGGCGCAAATTCTCAGTTGGAGGGACCATGATGAACTGTGGGAGTTGGCCCACTTCGTCGCGGTCTCACGTCCAGGACACGTCCTGAGCACTGACGGCCTCCCGAGCGACAACGTCAGCCAACTGGAGGTGCCGGCGCTGTCCATCTCGTCGACGGCCTGCCGGGCGCGGGTCCGTGACGACGAGCCGGTCTGGTACCTCGTCCCCGACGGAGTCGTTCAATACATCGCGAAGCATCATCTGTATCGGAGCAAGGCATGAGTACATCGGATCGGCAGGAACAGGGTCCGCTGACGCGAAAGCAGTTGCGTGAGATCCGGTTGACCGGCTCCACACCGGTCATCTCGGCGGAGGAGGCTGCTGCTGCCGCTGCGGTCGCGACTCCGCCCGCCGCAACGCCGCCCGAGGAGCAGGACGCCGCCGAGACCGAACCCGCTGCACCGTCGGCACCGGCCGTCCGCGGCGAGACCGAGCCGGGGAACACGCCGCTGACGCGTCGCCAGGTTCGCGAGCGCGAACGCTCCATGACCGGATCCGTTCCCGTCGGCGACGCTGACGAGTCCGACGCGCCGGACAGTGCGGATGATGCGGACTCGACCGACGAGGTTCCGCCCGTCGAGGTCCCCGCGGCTGAGGCAGCCGACGCTCCCGACTCCGACGTCCACGACTCCGATGTCCACGACTCCGACGTCCATGACTCCGATGTCCACGACTCCGATGTCGTTGACGACGATGACCAGGAAGACGAGGACTCGGCTGCGGCGGATCTGCCCGCACCGGTCAGCGCCTCGACGAACCTCGACACGACGGACGACGACCGCGAGCCGGTCACCTCCGGCGCGAGCGACACGAGTGCCGCCGTCGCGGAGCTCGGAATCGAGGCAGAAGCGACCGACGAGGTCGACGCAGGCGACGTTCTGGCGGATGTGGACGACGCTGACGACGACATCGCGGACGGGGAGCGCCCCGTGGTCAACTCCGCCTTCGGTCAGGATCTGCTCAGCGACGACGCGGAGACACGGAAGCCCTTCTCGCCGTCTTTCGACGAGCTGCTGACCGTCGGCGACTCGACCGGTTCCCAGCATCTCGCTCCGAACACCCTCATCTTCAACCCCTCCCCGGGAGAGGGGTCGCTCTCAGGCCCCGTCGCCTCCACGGGAGAGATCCTCGTGACCGGTTCCTACGAACTTCCCAAGGGACTCGGTTCACAGGGCCACGCGCACGGCACCACGGACGGCAAGGACGTGGACGCCGTGCTCATCGACGGCGAACTGCCCCCGGCATCCTCGCCCACGCCGATCGCCGCCAGCGCGGCCGTCAGCACCATCAAGCCCGCCGGCGAGGTCATCCGCCCGCCCGCCCCCGAAAAGGGCAACAAACTCATGCTCATCCTCGCGATCGTGGCGGGTGGTCTCGCGCTCGCGCTGGGCGTGTCCCTGATCGTCGCCTTCACCACGAATGTGTTCTGATGCAGTCACCTGAAACCGCCGAAGAGATGCTCCAGCTCGCGGCCGACGCCGCCGTCTCGAAGGGCGGTGAGGATCTCGTCGCGCTCAACGTCTCGGAGCCTCTGCCGCTCGTCGACATCTTCCTGCTCGTCACCGGAAACAGCGAGCGCAACGTCGCCGCCATCGCCGATGAGATCGAGGACAAGCTCATCGAAGCCGGTCACAAGCGGGTCCGCCGCGAAGGTCGCGCGGAGGCCCGATGGGTTCTCCTCGACTTCGGCGATCTGATCGTCCACGTCTTCCACCAGGAAGAGCGCGTCTACTACGGCCTCGAGCGTCTGTGGAAGGACTGCCCCGTCGTGCCGTTCGAGCTCGCAGACTCCGCCGCAGCAGACCGCGACTGACGTGACCGTCCACCTGATCACCGGTGCCGGATCCGGCATCGGCGCGGTCGTCGCGCGCCGCCTCCTCGATCGAGGCGATCAGGTCGTGGTGCTCGCCCGCGATGCCGGGCGCGCCAAGGAGATCACCGCGGCGCTGCCTGGAGCCTCGGCCGTCGTCGGCGACCTCGCGCAACCCGGCAGGCTGTCGTGGGCACTGTCGAAGCAGGCGCTTCCCGAGCGCATCGACTCGCTGGTGCACGCGGCGGGCGTCGTCGACCTCGGACCCGTGGCCGACCTTCCGGCGAATCTCTGGGAGCGCCAGCTCGCGGTCAACCTCGTGGGGCCTGCCGAGCTCACCCGTCTGCTCCTCCCTGTGCTGCGCGTCTCTCGCGCTCGGATCGTTTTCGTCAACTCCGGTGCGGGATTGCACGCGCACGCCGGCTGGTCGGCGTATGCCGCATCGAAGCACGGACTCAAGGCTCTCGCCGACGCATTGCGGGCCGAGGAGAGCGAGCATGGTGTGCGGGTCACATCGATCTACCCCGGACGCACCGCGACCCCCATGCAGGAGCGAGTGCACCAGCAGGAAGGGCGGGATTACGACCCGGAGCGGTTCATCACGGCGGATTCCGTCGCGACGACGATCCTCACCGCGCTCGACCTGCCGGACGACGCCGCTCTCACCGATCTGACCATCCGCCCTCGGGCGTGACCCCCCTGAAGTCTCTCGTCTCAGCTGTCAAGCCCCTGTGACCTTTCGGTCGGACCGGGGATGATCTTGAGTGGGGAGAGAGTCTTGGAGGGAATCACATGTCCGGAGATCCAGATCCTAGATACGTGCTGCATCGCGTCACACCGTCGGAGTGGGTGATCAACGACCGACGATACGAGACGAACGATCCGCGGCACGTGGTGGCATGCGTCTACGAGTACGCGGACACCGAGGTCGAGGTCGTGTGGCTTCGCGACCTGCCTCTGGCAGTGCGGTACACGACCGCTTACGAAGTTCTCGAAGAGGTGACGCGAGTGCAGGATTCGAGCCGGGCGACGAGGCCCATCGCGATCCCGCACCTGCCCCCTCTTCTCGCGACCTGAACAGGCTGCGCGGCAGGACCCGGGGAGGGGCCTGCCGCGCAGGGGCGTGCTGGGCGAGGACTCAGGAGTCCTCGCCCAGCGGCTTCTCCGACGCCAGGCGGTCGGCCGCGGCGCCGTCGACCTGGTCGGCATCCGCATCAGTGTCGAGAACGGGCTCGCCGTCGACGTCGCGGTGAGGCACGCCGTCGATCTCTCCTTCGTCGTCCGGGCGGGGGACCAGCGGCGGTATCGGGTTGTTGGTCATCATCGACTCCTCTCGTGAGATGTGCGCGCCACGATAGGACGGGCGTGCACAGACAGGGAGTGGGTTGACGACCGAGGTCCGGAGGAGTATCCGGCGGTGCGACGATTCTGCGGCACTCGATGGGTCGGCGGCGTCACACCGTTTCGGGGCGCTTCTTGCGGAACGGCTTCGCGGGGGTGTGCGGGCCGTCCCACACCGTGATGATGCCCCAGGCGACAGCGGCGATCGGCACCGAGAGCACCGCGCCGACGATGCCGCCGAGGATGGTGCCCGTGGTCAGGGCGAGGAGGATCACGAGAGCGTGGAGCTTGAGGGAGCGGGCCATCACGACCGGCTGAAGGAAGTTGCCCTCGAGCTGATTCACGAGCACGACGATGCCGACGACGATGAGGGCTGCCACCGGGCCGTGCGTGACGAGCGCCACGAGAGCCGCGAGGATCCCGGCGGCGGTTGCGCCGACCAGGGGGATGAACGCCGTCAGGAAGACGATCACGGCGAGGGGGAGTGCAAGAGGGATCTGCAGGATCGCCAAGCCGATGCCGATGCCGAGAGCATCGGCGGCGGCGACGATCGACGTGCCGCGGATGTAGCCTCCGAAGACATCGACGGTCTTGTCGCCGATGCGGCGCGCACGCTCATAGCTGTTCCCGGTGAAGGGACGGAGCAGGAACTCCCAGATGCGCGGTCCGTCCTTGAGGAAGAAGAACAGCACGACGATCATCAGCGCGAGACCGGTGAAGAAGCTCGCAGTGGCCGAGACCCCCGCGAGAGCTCCGCGTCCGAACGAGGCGCTGGTCAGGAAGTCGCCGACTCCTGCCCACACCTCGTCGAGATCGATCGATGCGATGTCGAAAGGCAGGGTGTCGAGCCAGGCCGTCACCTGCGTCACGCCGTCGGTGGCCGACTCGATCAGATCGTCCCACTGGGAACGGACCGTCAGCACGATCACCCAGACGATGCCGCCGAGGATCGCGAGGATGCCGATCAGCGCGATCCAGGTGGCGAGGATCGACGGCACTCCGCGACGCCGCATGAACGCGACGAGCGGGTGGATGGCCGAGGCGAGGATCAGCGCGATCGTCACGGGGATGAACACGAGAGAGAGCTGCGTGATCACCAGCACGCCGATGGCGACCAGGGCGAGCACCGAGAGGGTCTGCAGACTCCGTGTGGCGGCGAGGCCGAATCCCCGCGACCACAGCCGCGTCTCCGTCATCGGGGTCGACGTGTCTGACAGAGACGATGACATGGTCTCCGGTCGTCGGAACAGTCCCAGCACGTGCGTCCTCCACCTCGTCGAAGACCGTCTCGGTGACGAAGACGGCCTGGCCTTTCTATCCGGCGCAGCGGACGATGGCAAGTCCCTGGCGCTCTGCCATGGGCGGCCCTTCGCCGATGACGAGGGCGCCCGCGCGCGCCGGTGTGTCGGATGAACGAGAAGAAGGCCCCGCGATCTCTCGCGGGGCCTTCTATCGGGTGGACCTGGGGGGACTCGAACCCCCGACCCCCTGCATGCCATGCAGCGTTCTGGTTCTTCGCGAATCCTTGTACTCGGCGGCGCTTGTTCGCGCCGAGGTTTGGTTGTTCACGGTTGAGAGTGCTTGAAGACTTACTCAAGACTTGCTCGCGAAACGCCACGGACGACGAGCCATGGCCCTGGCATAGTGTCGGCAAGCGGATTCGCCGGCGACGGTTGGAGCGCAAGCGACGATGTGGAGCTTGACGAGACGGACATGTCGCCGAAGAATCGGCGGCTGTTCGCCCTACAAGCAGCGGGAGCTTCATGGCGGGCATAGCTATGCGCCGGGCTAGCACTCGTCCGGCAGGCGACGCCGACACGCACGCTGCAGTCGGAGTCACGCGAGGCCTACCGATAATCTCTCGACATGGAGTCCGATGAGAACGTGCGACGCAAGGCGCTGCTTTGGGCACGGCCCGCGACGGAACTGCTCAACAGTTCGAGTCAGGCGAGCACGACCTCGGCCGGCATGCGGACGTGAGCGCGCGAGGCAACTGAGGCTCCTATGAGGAGAAGCCCGGCGGCAATCGTCGCTAACGCAGGCAGCACCCCGACGCCGGGGACCGTGTCCGCGGTGTCCCAGCCCTGCCAGAAGAACCCCGGGTCAGTAAACGGCACGGCGAGCAACACCAATGCCACTGCCACGAAGACCACTGTGCGCGATGTGGTCCCGTGGATGCCGATGAGTCCCCCCGCGACGAAAATTGCCGCCAGGACCCACGTTCCCAGATGGTCGCCAAGCGCTGCGTAGCTTGAGGCGTCAAGGCATGCCACGGATGGACCGACGGGGTTGTCGGCATCGGACCCAGTCATCGTGCTGAGCGATTCCCAGCACGGGTGCCAGTAAGCGATGCGCTCTGCTCCCGCCACGGTTCCGAGCGCGACTAGTCCTGCTCCGCTGAGCGCCTGCGCCCACCCTGCTTTTCCCCCAGAGGTCCCCATGGCACCTGAGCATAGGTGTGAGGGCGGACTGCGTCCCTGCGTCCTGCGACATATTGGCCGGCGTCGGCAGTTTGGAAACACCGGCGGCCAAGGTCTCCAAGGACGGTGACAGTCCGCACTCATGCGCGCCGGGGAGTGGGAAAAAGAACATCTGATATCTGACTCTAGATGCCCAGCACGTTATATACCGCAGTCGTGATGACAAGTGCCTTCCCCAAACCCAATCGTGTGCTATTTTTTCGGTCTGTTATCACTTGAGCGAAAGCCGAGCACGGCGATGAACGGCACGCCCTGGGTTGCGATGGAGCAACACCTTGTACATCGGAATGACGAGCGGAGCGTCTTGCTCGAGGCATATCGGCAGCCGGACGGGCACGACGTCGAGTTCACGTTGAAGCGGCCGGTCGGCGGGCCGTTCAGCGTGTATGGCGGTGCCGCCGACCCGCTGCTGGTCGCGGAGTACCTGAGACAGACGACCATCGCTTATGGGCACGTGGCCTGGGGAGTGCCGGTCGGATGGGCGTTCATCATGGGCCGCATGGAACTGAGGAGCGACAGCTCGCTCCCTCGGGGACCGCTCACGGCGGCGGTGCGAGCGGTCGACCCGAAGCTCACAGGCGGCGCGCTGCGTACGGTGACATCCGACGTCTCGTTCTTCGCGAACGGTGCCGAGTTCGCCCGTGGCCGTGGCGCGCTGAAGGTCGTCAGCGAGGCGGTGTACGCGCGGCTGAGGCGCGATGGGCTGAATTCGCTGCCGGTGAGAGCGGCGCGTCGTACCTCGGCATCCCCGCTCTCGCTTGACGTTGTCCGGGGCGCGGAAAACGAGTGGGACATTCGATTTGACGAGCGCGACCCGTTCTTCTTCGACCATCATGTCGACCATGTGCCCGGGATGTTGCTGTTCGACGCGGTGCGCCGGGCGTGTGTGCTCGCCGCGGGCACGCCGCGCTCCGACCTCCGCGCGTTCGATGGCACGTACACCCGTTTTGCTGAGCTGCATGAACCCCTGCGAGTGCGCGTGACGTGCACAGACATCGTGAAAAGTCGGCCGAGGCGACACTTCGAAGCCGAGGTGTGCGGTGAAGACGGCGCGGCGATACTTACCGCGCAGGCGGAGGTCGAATGATGACCTGCTTACGCTCTTGCGGACACATCCAGAAGGTCAGGAATCTGCTTGAGAACGGGATGGTCCGCGTCTGCGAGCATCCCGCCGAGAAGTATCGGCCACATGCCGGCAAGCGTGTGGAGGATGCGTTCGCTCCGCCCGAGCGCGGCGGAGAGGAACTGCGTGCCGCTGAACGCACTGATGATGAGGTCAGCGGCGGCGTCCAAGTCCAGCCCCGGTCGGGTCTCTCCCTGCGCACTCGCCCGCTCGAGAAGGATGCGGCAGGCCGCCACCCACTCCCGGTACGGGGCGGAGGCGACTGTGGCCAGCTCGGCGACGGATTCGGTGGACAAGCGGATACCCGCGCGCACGACCGCATCGTCGCGCGTCTGCTCGGCGAGCTCGCGGGAGAGCCTCACAATGCTCACCACGCCGGATGCGTCGGTACTCGTGATTGATTGGATAGCGCCGATAGACGTCTCGTGCTGGCGCCGGACAATCTCTCCTGCGAGGACCAGTTTTGAGTCGAAATGGAAGTAGAACGCACCGAGGGTCATGCCGATACGCGAGGTGATATCGCGGAGCGCGGTCTCGGAGTACCCCTGCTTGGCGAAAATCTCGGCGGCGGTCTGAACAATCAGTTCGCGAGTCTCTTCTGCGCGCTTCTGCATCGGTGCCATTCCCTTCGGGCGAGGTTAGTTTACTGTGGGCACGCTCTGGGGCGCACGCCTCCGGGGAGCGTGCGTTGATAGCGATGACCGGCTCGACAGGCTATGTCGGAGGGGCCGTCCTTCGGGGACGACCGCCAGGGACGCTCCGCGCGCTTCAACGCACGAAAAAAGCGGCGGTCGAGGGCATAGAGGTCACCGTGGGAGACCTTCGCGATAGTGCCGCGTGTGAGCGGCTGCTGGACGGAGCGGATGTCGTGCTGCACTGCGCGAGCTACATTGGCCCTTCCGAAGACCTGGCGACGGACGTGAACGACCACGGAACGCGGACTCTGGTCGAGGCCGCTAAGCGAGCGGGGGTGGCCCGCATCATCTACGTGAGTACGACAGGCGTCTACGGGCACGGTCCGTTCGTGGGAGCGTCGGAGGATACGACCCTCTCCCCGGTGTCGCCCACGAGCAGGTCGCGGCTGGAGGCTGAGCAGCATGTGCTCGCCGCGGGAGGGACGGTGATTCGGCCGCACATCGTCTATGGCGTCGGTGACACTCGCGTGCTGCCGGCCGCGCTCCGCGCCCTGCGTGCGGTCGGCGGGGTCCCGTTCCCGTCTCCGTTGGTCTCTGCGCTCAGCACGACGCAGCTCGCCGCTCAGGTGTGGGCTCTTGTTGCGCGAGAGGACCTGGCGGGGCAAGCGGTGAACGCGAATCACGGCGCGCCGGTTCGTTTGTCGCGGCTGGTCGAGATGGCGGGCTCGGCGACAGACCTCGAGATGATGTCGGCGAACGATGTGTTCCGGCGGGTGCAGGAGGTGGGTGCTAGCGAGCATCAGGCCTGGATGCTCGCCGCGCATAACCACTTCTCCTCGTCGCTTGCAGACGGCGGTTCGCCCGCGGTCGACGACAACCCGCGCATCAGGCAGTGGTACCGCGACTGGGCCCGGGCTGCGCTCATCCCCGAATCGCAATCGCGGGGTCTGCCCGGGCGGCGACGATAGCGGGGTATGTTGCGGAGCAGATTCCTGACACGCACCCGGCGACGAGCCCGAGAAGCAGCACGGATGGTGAGAGCGTGGGCGTCCATCCCTGCAGGACGCACACGATGACGACGGCACAGACGCCGAGCGCTGCCCCGGATACGCCCCCTGCCGCACCAATGACGAGCCCTTCCATCGTGAACACCCGCCATACGGACCCGCGGCTGGCGCCGAGGGCGCGACGGAGAGCAATCTCCGACGACCGGGCTTGGACCGAGAGATACATTGCTATGGCTGAACTCATGCTCGCAAGAAGAAGCAGCAGCACGGAAACGATGCCCACGAGGGTGCCGAGGTCGGTGGCGACACCGAACCGGAGGTTGCGGAGGTCAGCTACTGTTTCGACCCTGACCTGCGCGGGGTCACCGGGTGACACTGCGAGAGGGATGGCCTCGGCCAGTGCGGCCGGGTAGCCGGGCACGGTGCGGACCACCAACGAGGCGTCGTCCGGGGTGAGCGTTCCGAGTGCTGCGGGCGACAAAACGATGGCTTCGCGGAGCGCCGCGTTCCGCCCGGTATCGGTGATGACGCCGACGATATCGACAGCCGCGCCGTCCACCCACACCTGCGCCCCTGGACCCACGGACGCGATACCCAAGTTTTCCGCAGCCCCCTCGCCAACGAGCGCGACCCGCGCGCCCCAGTCGGCGGAGAGAAGACCGACGGCGTGAGCTGGGGCCGCGGTCACCTGCTGCGCGCCGAGGTACCCTGCGTCGGCGACGACAACCGACCCGTCGAACACCGGCTGGTTGGGGACGGAACCGCGTGGAAGGAGAGTGATGCGGGCTTCTGCGGCGGCTACTGATGCGACGAACCCGGAGCTACGCACACCTTCGAGTGCGTTGATGGCTGCTGAGGCATTGCCGTCTGCGGAGTAGAAGCCGTCCGCGAACGCGGTTCCGGAGGCTGAGCGCACGACGACCTCGTCAAGACTTGCCTGCGTCAGTCGCTCGCTGACCTGAGCCGCGGCGCTCTCACTGATGCCGATGGAACAGACCAGCCCGCCAGCGCCCAACATGAACGCCGTCAGTAGGAGGAGCGCGCGGGCGGGCTTGCTGCTGTGCACAGACAGCGCATCGCAGAACTCGTCCCAGAGGCGCAGGGCGAAGCGGCGTCGCGCGCTCGTCGGCGCAGGGGTGTCATGAGAGGGAGGGGCAGACGCCGGAGCGCTGTCACCGGAGTCCGCGACGATGACCCCATCGACTATCTCGACCCGCCTGTCCGCGGCGTCGGCGACCGTAGGGTCATGAGTGATGACGACAACTGTGACGCCCTGCCGATTCAGTTCGCGAAGATGAGCGATGATGCTCGCGGAGTTCTTGGAGTCGAGCGCGCCTGTTGGCTCATCCGCGAGAATCACGGCGGGCTCGGTGGCTATCGCACGTGCGATAGCCACTCTCTGTCGCTCGCCGCCGGACAGGTTGATGGCGGTCTCACCCATCCGGTGCGTCAACCCGAGCCGGCGCAGCGCGACGCCGACACGACTGGCTCGGTCTGCGCGAGGTGTTCCGCGCACTTTCAATCCCAGACTCGCGTTGCCAGCCGCCGTGTCCATGAGGAGCATGCGAGAGTCCTGGAAGACGAACCCGAGCGTCTCGTTGCGGACACGGTCCCGCTCTCGCTCACTCAACGACTGCACGTCGATGCCGTTGAGTAGGTAGCGTCCACCGCTGCTGCGGTCGAGGAGACCCAAGATGTTCAGGAGGGTCGACTTCCCTGAGCCGGATGGGCCGATGATGGCCACGAATTCTCCAGGCATCACCGTCAACGAGATGGCGTCCAGCGCTGTTGTCTTCGTGTGACCGGCGCCGAAGCTTCGCGTGACCCCGTCGAGCTCGATGACGGCCGACGACGTCATGGGGACACCAGAATCTCGGTGCCGACAGGCAGAGCATCGTTCGCCTCGATGGAGACCCATCCGTCCGCCTGTGCGACGACCGCGACGTCGATGCGCTCGTGCGCTGGGGCCTCTCCCTCAGCTGCTTCCTTTCCTCGTACCAGAACGAAAGACGCCGAACCTTCCTGACGGATTGCTGATGTCGGGACGGCGAGGGAGGACTGTGGCTCTCCCCACGGCCGAATCTGAACCGGCGTGCTCGCATCGATAACCACGTCCGCCGGCAGCGCGATACGCACCGGATAGCCTGACGCGCCGGTGTCCTCGTTGGTTGCGAATGCGCCGAGTGCCACGACGGTGCTGAGCACGGGCGCGGCACCCGCGACTTCTACGCCGACTTCCGCGCCGGCCGCGAGTCGACCGACCTCCACCGCCGTCGCTTGTGCTTCCAAAGCGGGAGGGGTCGTGCGAATCGTCATGAGTGGTGCTTCCGCGCCGAGGATCGACCCCACCGGGGCTGCGGCCTGCACGACCCCGTCACCCGTGGGTACGCCGATGAGCTCCCGCCAGGACAGTCCCCGCACGCCCGCAGCGACGAACGGCAGTTCATACCCCGCTTCGCGGTAGAGCAACTGAAGAGTGGCGAGAGACCCGGCACCGAATACGCCGTCCACGGTCGCGCTGTAGCCCATATCGGCGAGGGATTGCTGAACGGCCTTCACATCTGACCCGCGGGCCCCGACGACGATGTCCCGGAACAACGGGACCGAAGACGGCCATGCGAAGACAGGGCGTCCGGACACCTCGCCAATGAGCGACCCGTACTTGAGCGTGTCACCGACCGCGACCGCCATGCGCGACACGACGGCTCTGTCCGACACCGCGGTTTCGTTTTCGGTCGGCGCAACGGGGGTCGCCGCTGGCGGCGCAGCCGTGTCGGTGGCCGCGGGAGGCGCAACTGGAGACGCCTCCCGCGGGGCTTCCGTGACGAGCACGTCGGTAGTGGCCCCTGCCACGACGACCGCGGGCAGCGAGAAGCTGTCACTGACGACGCGTTCTTCGACCTGGGCGAATACTTCCACCTCAGAATCGACGTTCGCCAGCGCCTGGTCCTGAGGGGACTTCACCATCCCACCGACGACGAAGGCAGCACCGACAAGGAGCGCGGTGACCACCCCAAAGGCAATGAGGCGCCCGGGATTCTGCACACGCTTCAGGGGTGCATCGTCAGGGTTGTCGCCTGCTGCGGCAGCCAGATACTGGTCGCGTCGCCGGAAGCTCATCGACCGGCAATCGCGTCCTCGAAGACTGAGATGACTTCGTCACGTTTTTCGATGAAGGCCTGAATTTGCGCAGATTGCGTGTCCATCAGCGCCGCCTCGTAACGAGCCTGAATGTCGTAGAGGGTCTGTACCGCATTCGTGGAACGCGCGCACTCGGCTTCGACAACGATTGCCGCAATCTCCGCTTCCTTGCCTCTCTCCTGGTACTGCTGGACGGGCCGTCCGTCCGCCGAGTCGAGGACGATGCCTGCGTCTTCCATGCATCCCTGCCAGTCCGCTTTCGCCGCCTGGCCCTCGTCGCTGGCGAGAGTTAACTCGTAGGCGCGAAGCCGAATCTGCGAGTCGATGTTCATGTCCCCAGACCAGAGCAGTTCCTCTCTGAGCGACTCCCGGCCTTCGTCCAAGCAGAGGCCGTACTGCTTACCGCGCTCGACGCCCATATCAATGACGTTCACATCCGGCGCCCCCGTGCCCGAGGCCAGCGATACGCCGTATTGCGAGGCGTACGCAACGCTCCAGAGACCGTAAGTGCGGTCTTCCTCCTGCAAGTACGGCGACCAATCCCGCTCATCCGCGACCGGCTCGAACCCCGCCTCGACCATGCACTTGTCGCCTCTCACCGCAATCGCATGCAGCAAGCGAATCATGTAGTCCGGTCCCTGCACGCTGATAGCGGTAACCGGCGTGACAGCAATCGCATGCTCGTAATCGAGCGTGGCGGTGACATCCTCGTACCCGTCGATGCTGACCTCGGGGAGTTGATTCGCGTCCGTGACAGGCGACGTTTCGGAGGCTGTACAGCCAGAAATTACCAAGGTCAACAGCACTGCTGCTGCGACCGCGCCGACGCTGCGTCCGTGTCTCATTCAAGGCTCCTCGTTGGGTGTGTGAGGGGATGGGCTACTGGAGGTAGCCCATCCCCGGGTGGCACAAGCGCGGTCAGCTGATGCTGCTGGTCAAGTTGTCGAATCCCCAGCTGCCGAGGTTCGGCGAGCGGTCCGAGAACTTCGTCGACGCCGCTCCTTGGTAGTCGCGGAACTGGTGCAGAATCGCGTAGTTCGCGACTCCATCCACTTTGATGGACGACGCGCGGTTGTCCGCCCACGTGCCGACATAGCTCGTACCTGTACCGAAGTCCCCGAGGTACTCCCCGCTGTAGTTGTTGAGCTGCCACAGCTTGATGCCAGCGTTCGCCGGTGCTGCAACTACTGCAGTCATCCCCAGAGCCATCACGCTGGCGATGACCCCCGCGACAATCTTCTTCTTCATCATCGAAGTGCCTTTCATTCCATTCGCCGGACCTCCCGACGAGCTAAACATAGCCGCCGCTATGTCGCGTGCATAGGCACGCGACGCGCGAGATATTGGCGGGACCACTTGACGCATAGCGGTCACCATGTTTCTGTGCTCATCGTCGGAGCCACCGGTCTCATGTGCGAGTGCGGGGTGGAGCACGGCCTTCGGGTCGACCCGATGCACGCTGTGGCATGGTCGAGTTCAGAACGGGTAGCCACATCGCCCTAACGGGACCCGCACATGCTCGAGTGGTGCGCCAGCGAAGGATGGCGCTGGAATCTACGAATGAAGGGAGTTGAGCCTGGCGGCTGCCGCTACTGCGCCGGCGGGCAAGCGCGCGGGGGTGTATCGGCTTTCGCGGAAATTGTCATCGGCTCCCGCTGCGTAGCGAGTTGACGAGCGACGAAGCACTTGCGCTGATTGCAGACAACGTGCCTGCGGCAGCAGGTCGCGAGGTGCGCTTGCTGATGGCGACGAGAGGTGGTTAGTGGTTGATGACCATGTCTCAAGACTTTCGCGACGGCCTCATTGCGAAAGTCTTGAGTCTCCGAACTGCCCGTAGAAAACAAGAAAACCCGCGATTTCTCGCGGGCTTCATTGTGGACCTGGGGGGACTCGAACCCCCGACCCCCTGCATGCCATGCAGGTGCGCTACCAGCTGCGCCACAGGCCCAGAACTGCTTCCTCACTGCTCGAAGCAACTTGAACAGAGTACTACACGGATCGCGCGCAACACCAATCGGCGCGGGGCCCCCGGGCGCGTCGCATTAGGCTGACCGCATGACGACGATCACCGCCACCGTAGAGGCCGACTTCGACGAATGGTCCGGTCTGTGGCGCGGGTATCTGACCTTCTACGGCACGGAGCTCCCTGACGAGATCACGACAGAGTCGTTTCGGCGGATCGTCGAGGGGCGGGATCTGCACGGAGCGGTCGCGCGGGACGGCGACGGGCGTGCGATCGGTATCGTGCACTGGCTCACGCACCCGGCGACGTGGAGCACGTCGCCCTACTGCTACCTCGAAGACCTCTATGTCGACGGCGAGTCCCGAGGCTCCGGGGTGGGGCGGCTGCTGATCGCCCACGTGCGTGCCTGGGCTGTCGAGAACGGATGCGAGAAGGTCTACTGGCTGACGCAGGAGACCAACATGACAGCCCGCGCGCTCTACGACAGCGTGGCGACGCACACCGGGTACACGCACTACCAGATCGCCCTCTGACGCCCCGGAACAACCGCGTGATCGCGGGTGTTGTCATCATCGTGAGCATCCTGGACAGCGTCGTGATCGGCGCCGGTCAGGCCGGTCTGTCGGCCTCCTTTCATCTGACCCGTCTGGGCATCGGTCATGTCGTGCTCGACTCGGACTCCGAGCCCGGAGGCGCATGGCGGCACCGGTGGGATGCTCTGACGATGCGCGACGTGCACGGCGTGGCGGAGCTGCCGGGGGATTCTCCACCGCCGCGAGACGGGCAGCGCGCCAATATGGCCGTGCCGGCATACTTCGCGGCGTATGAGCGCGCTCATCGCCTGCCGGTGATCCGGCCCGTGGGAGTCGACCGGGTGGTCGACGAGGACGGCCTCCTGGTCGTGCGCGCGGGGGAACAGGAATGGCGCAGTCGGACGCTCGTCAACGCGACCGGGACCTGGACGCATCCGTTCCTGCCGCACTACCCGGGGATGGAGACGTTCGTCGGCGAGCAGCTGCACACGGTCGACTATCCGGGACCAGAGCACTTCGTGGGCAAGCGCGTCCTCGTCGTCGGCGGGGGCGCGTCGGCTGTCCAGTTCCTCGGAGCTCTGGCGCCGATCACCGACACACTCTGGGTGACGCGGCGTGAGCCGGTGTGGCGCAGCGACGACTTCACCCCCGAAGCAGGAGCAGCCGCCGTCGCGCTCGTCGAGCGACGGGTCGCCCAGGGGCTGCCTCCCGAGAGCGTGGTGAGCGTCACAGGGCTCATGCTGCGGCCGCAGGAACGGGAGGCGGAGAGGCTCGGCGCCTACGCTGCTCGCCGCCCGATGTTCTCGCGTATCGAGCCGGACGGCGTCCGCTGGGCCGACGGCACCTTCGAGCGCGTCGACGTCATCCTCTGGGCGACGGGGTTCCGCCCGGCGATCGCGCACCTCGCGCCGCTGCACCTCCGCAGCGCGGCCGGGGGCATCCAGCTCGACCGCGGCGGGCGGGGGACGACCGCGGTGCAGGACCCGCGGATCCAGCTCGTCGGCTACGGTCCGTCGGCGAGCACGATCGGTGCGAACAGGGCGGGACGCTCAGCGGCGAAGGGCGTCCAGCGGGCGCTGGCCGTCGAATCGGTCCGGAGCCCCTGAGCGATCTCGGCCCGTTCGTCCCGAGCCGACGCCGGCGAGGGCGCGTAGGGTGAAGACATGTCGCGAATCATCGTCTTCGGCGGCCACGGCCGCATCGCACTGCTTCTCGCTCCTCTTCTCGTCGACCGGGGTGACGAGGTGACCTCGGTCATCCGCAACCCCGACCACGTCTCGGAGGTCGAGGCGACAGGGGCGCATGCGCTCGTCGCCGACGTCGAGACCCTCGACACGTCTGAACTCGCGGAGATCATCCGCGGTCACGATGCCGTCGTCTGGTCGGCCGGGGCCGGTGGGGGTTCCGCGGATCGCACGTACGCCGTCGATCGTGACGCGGCGATCCGCACCATGGATGCCGCAGAGGCGGCGGGGGTCATGCGCTATGTCATGGTCTCGTGGATCGGTTCGAAGGCCGATCACGGAGTGGCTGAGGACGACGGGTTCTTCGCCTACGCGGATGCGAAGTGGGCGGCGGACGAGCACCTGCGATCGACGGACCTCGACGGTACGATCCTCGGCCCCGGCACGCTCACGTTCGATGAGCCGACGGGCCGTATCCTGCTCGACCCGGACGGCAAGGGCGAGGTCGCGCGCGCCGATGTGGCGGCTGTGATCGCGGAATCTCTCGGCAACCCCTCGACGTTCGGCCGCACCATCCGATTCGGAAACGGCACGGCCGACTCCGGAGTGCCCATCGCCGACGCTCTCACCACCTGACCTCATGCTGCGACGTCGCTTCGGAGCGGTCAGTGCCGCGGCGTTCGTCGCCCTCGCGACGGCGGCCGCACCGGCCTCTGCCGCGGCTGTCGGCTCGGTGCAGGGCGGTCTCGCCCATGCGCAGATCTCTTCACCAGCGATCGGCGAGCACGCCGAGGCTCTCGTCGCCGAGATGACGACGGTCGAGCAGGCGGCGAGCGTCGTGATGGGGCACATCCCGACGACGGATGCCGGAGCGCTCCGCGCCTACATGCAGCAGGGACTCGGCGGTTTCATCCTGATGGGAGCGAACATCCCGGCGACCGACGACGAGCTCCAGACCCTCACGTCTGCTCTCACGGTCGACCCCGCGCTGCCTCCGCTCGTGGCGGTCGATCAGGAGGGCGGGATCGTGTCGCGCCTCGTCGGCGATGGTTTCCCCGCCTCGACCGTCTTGAGATCGCAGCCGGTCTCCGACACGTCGTCGGCCTTCTCCGCCCGCGCGGCGCTGGTGGCGAGAGCGGGGATCACCGTGAACTTCGGCACTGTCGCAGACGTGACGTCCTACCCGTCGTCATTCATCTACGGCAGGGCACTCGGCACCGACCCCCAGACGGCCGCCGAGCGAGTCGCTGCCGCCACCACGGCGCAAGAGCAGATCATCGCCTCCACGCTGAAGCACTTCCCCGGTCATGGGGCGGCGCCGGGCGACTCCCACAGTGCTGTCCCTGCCACAGCCGAGACCATCGACGAGTGGCGTTCCACGGACGCGGTGCCTTTCGTTGCAGGTATCGAGGCCGGTGCCTCTCTGCTGATGTTCGGCCACCTGGCCTACACCTCGATCGATCCTGCTCCCGCGTCTCTGTCGGCGCGCTGGCACGAGATCGCCCGTGAACAACTGGGATTCGACGGCGTGATCGTGACCGATGACCTCGGGATGCTGCAGTCCTCGGGGATACCCGAGTACGCCGACCCCGTGACGAACGCCGTGTCGGCGGTCGTCGCCGGGAGCGACCTCGTGCTGATGATCGCCGGTTCGACTCCCGACACGGCCGGCCAGATCGTCCGCGGGCTCGCGGATGCGGTCGATGCGGGGGTGCTGCCCGCCGATCGGCTCGCCGACGCGGCCACCCGTGTGATGACGCTGCGCCTGCAGTCGAGTTCGGCGACCACCGACTGGGCACCGTGCCCGGAGTGCGAGCCGGCGGACTGATCGCTCAGCCCGCTCACGCCGGTCAACCCGCGAGCGTGGCGGCGGCGGTGGAGCCGAGCCAGGCATGCAGCAGCTCGCCGCGCAGATGCCCACCGCGCTCTGCGAACACGCGCTGCCGGCGGACGTACTCCGCCTTGCCCTCGGTCGTCTCGATCGGTACGGGCTCGACACCCCACGGTGCCAGGTCGTACGGCGCGGCCTGCATGTCAAGAAGGCGGATGTCTCTTGCGAGCTCGAACGTGTCGAGCAGAAGTTCGCCGGGCACGAGGGGGCCCAGCTTGACCGCCCATTTGTACAGGTCCATGCCGGCATGAAGGCATCCGGGCTGCTCGAACAGGGGTTGCTCGTCGCGGGTCAGTTCCGTGCGGTTGCGAGGCACGGCCGCGGGTGTGAAGAACCGGAAGGCATCGAAGTGGGTGCATCTGAGGTCATGGCTCTCGACGACCAGATCCGTTGCGTCCTGCCCGAGACGCAGGGGCACCGCGTGTCTGTGCTCATCCGCTCGATAGACCATCGCCCACTCATGCAGTCCGAAGCATCCGAACTGCCCGGGTCGAGAGGCGGTGCGACGCAGCATCCGCTCGATGAGGCCAACGAGGTCTGCCTTCTCGCGCGCGAAGGCAGCGGCATCCGGCACCGCACCGGCTCTGGTCGCGCCGGGGGAGTACCACCGCCAGGTCAGCCGCTCGTCGGCCTCCTCGAGCTCGACCCCGGCGCCGGGGTGCCACCGACGCAGCTGCGCGGGCTTGTAGCTGTAATAGGTGAACAGGAAGTCCCATACCGGGTGCTTCTCGCCCCGCGCGGCTCGTTCCCGATGCTCAGCCGTGAGGGCGTCGGCTCTCGTCTGGTGCGCTCGTTCGCGTTCCAGCCAGTCGGTCCGCGCCAGCGTCATGGTCACCTCAGCGGAGGATGCCGGCTTTGCCGAGCAGGTCACGGAGCCCCGCGCCGTCCTCGGCACTGACCCAGGGGGCGACGTCGTCGGAGTGCGGCTCGTGGCCCGCGCGACCACCGGCGAGCACGGCCTCGGCCGGGAGCAGCCGACGGATGGCGACGCCGGCGACGGAGTCCGGGTGCTCATCCATGAACTCGGAGTAGATCGCCTCGTCGTGCTGGCCGTCGTCGCCGATCAGCAGCCATTTCACGTGCGGGAACTCCGTGGCCAGGCGACGCAGGTTGGTGAGCTTGTGCTCGCGCCCGCTGCGGAACCATCGGTCATGCGTGGGGCCCCAGTCGGTGAGGAGCATGGAGCCTGCGGGGAACAGGTGGCGCCCGAGGAACCGGCGGAGAGTCGGGGCGACGTTCCAGGCTCCGGTCGAGAGGTAGACCATGGGAGCACCGGGATATTCGCGGAGCACCTGATCGAGCAGCACGGCCATGCCCGGCACGGGGATGCGCGCGTGCTCGTCGACGACGAAAGAGTTCCAGGCGGCGATGAAAGGTCGGGGGAGGGCGGTGACCATCACGGTGTCGTCGACGTCGGAGACGACCCCGAAGTGGGTCGACTCGGCCACGATGAACGCGGTCGTCTCGACCGGGTCCTGACCCTCGACAGAGAACGTGAAGGTCTGCCATCCTGGCTCGAGCTCGGCGTGCACGACCGAATCGATCACACCGCCCCGGTCGGCGACGACATAGTGCACCGAGTCGCCGATCTGCACGGCGACCTTCGCGAAGCTCACGGGGATGCCGACGAAGCTCCGCCAGCCGCGGACGCTGGCCGGTTCGCCGTCCTTCGTGCTCCGTGCGGGAGGGACGATGAGAACGCGACCGACGACACGCACCCAGCCGGGCCCGCCGTAACCGGGGAACGGGAGGATGGTCGCGGTGCGGCCGCGACGGCGCGCTCGCCCCTCGCGCCACACGTGGAGGCGGTGTTCGAGGCGCGCGAACCAGTGGATCCGGGGCGCCGGAGGTGACGAAGCCATTGCTTCAGTCTTTCACGTCGGTCGAGTCCTTCGCGTCGGAGATGTCGAGATGGCGCGCCTCGAGGCGCGAGATCACCTTCTTGCCCACGAACACGGCGACGAGGAAAAGGGCGATGATGCCGACGAAGATGTATCCCGCGTAGTGCACCCGGTCGGCGAGCTCATCGAAGCTGCCGGCGGCGAGCGAGGTGATGCTCACGTAGGCCGTCGCCCAGAGCAGGCAGGCCGGCGCCGTCCACGCGAGGAATCGGCGGTAGGAGTAATGGCTCATCCCCACGGTCAGCGGCACGAGGGAGTGCAGCACCGGCAGGAACCGCGAGAGGAAGATGGCGATGCCGCCGCGGCGGGCGAGGTAACGCTCCGCCCGCACCCAGTTCTCCTCGCCGACGCGTCGGCCGACCCAGGAGGCACGGATGTGCGGGCCGATCCACCGCCCGAGCCAGAAGCCGATGCTCTCGCCGATCAGCGCGCCGACGACGACCGAGACGACCATCGCTACGGCCTGAGGGAGGCTGGTGATGCCGATGGAGGCGACGAGCACGACAGTGTCACCGGGGAATACGAGCCCGATCAAGACGCTCGTCTCCAACATCACGGCGAGCCCCGCGACGAGCGTGCGAGTGATCGGGTCGATGGACCGCATGAAGTCGATCAGCCACGGCACCAAGTCGTCCACCCCTTGAGAATACGGGAGTGCACGCCGCCTAGGCTGAGAACGTGCCCGAACCTCTGAGCGCCCGCGTCCTGCCCGATCGGGTGACGCCTGACGCGCTCTTCCTCGCCCTCGAACGGTCGTGCGCCGACCTGTTCTGGCTCGACGCCGGGGCGGATGCGACGGAGGGATGGAGCTTCGTCGGGACGGGCGATCCGGCGTCGTTCCCCGGTGAAGTGCGGATGGATGCCCGCACGGCTGCCGCGCATCCCGGTCCTCCGCTGCGGGGTGGGTGGGTCGGCTGGTACGACTACGAGACCGGCGCCCGAGCAGCGGGAGCACCCGTATGGGAAGCCGCTGACGAGCCCGGCGACGCCTGGTTGCGGGTCTCCCGGCTGGCGGCGTTCGATCATGCGACCGGCACCGTATGGGTTGCCGCAGCCGATGCCGATCTCGACGAGTGGAGCGCCGTCGTCGCTCGCGTCACCCCCTCCGCCGTGCAGCGCGGGGAGACGGTGTTCAGTGCGGCCTCGTCCGTACGCAGCGAGGCGCGACACACTCCGACGGAGTACGCAGGACTCATCGAGCGCTGCCGCGAGCTCATCAGAGCGGGGATCGCCTACCAGCTCTGTCTCACCACCCGGTTCACCGTGCCGGGGGAGCACGACGGAGTCGCGGTGTACCGACGCCTCCGTGCCGCAACTCCCGCTCACCATGGCGGCTTCATCCGGATCGGCGGCCGCTCCTTGCTCAGTGCGAGCCCCGAGCAGTTCCTCCATGCTGACGGCGGCATCATCCGCACGCGGCCGATCAAGGGGACGCGGCCCCGCGGCGCAGACGCCGCGCACGATGCCGAGCTCGCCGCCGAGCTCGCGGCGGACCCGAAAGAACGGGCTGAGAACGTCATGATCGTCGATCTGATGCGCAACGATCTGTCGAGGGTGTGCCGACCCGGGTCGATCCGGGTCGAGGCGCTGTGGGCCGTGGAGACGTATCCGGCGGTGCACCAGCTCGTCAGTACCGTCAGCGGCACGGCGGCCGCGGGCACGACGGCGAGCGAACTTCTCGCAGCGACCTTCCCGGCGGGCAGCATGACAGGCGCGCCGAAGCTCTCGGCGATGACGCGCCTGCATGAGCTGGAGGGAGGGCCTCGCGGTATCTACGCCGGGTGCTTCGGTTACATCGGCGATGAGGGGTCGCTCGACCTCGCGATGGTCATCCGCAGCATCGTGATCGACGGTGCGGGCGCTGTGGTCGGCGCAGGCGGGGGGATCACCTGGCGATCGGTCGCCGCCTCGGAGGTCGCCGAGGTCGCGACGAAGGCTCGGGCGCCGCTCGCTGCGCTGGGAGTGGAAATGCCCGCGGCCTGGGCTTCCGATATCCTGAACTGATCCCCTTTTCCCTTCAGATTGGTCGTGCGTTCGTTGTCTGAGAACCTGTCCACCTCTCCCGTCGCCGAGGAGACCTCCTCGGCGCACGCTATCCAGGCCAAGTGGCAGAAGTACTGGGCGGAGAACGAGACGTTCCTCACCGGCGGCGACGATGACAAGCGGCCCCGCCGCTACGTGCTGGCGATGTTCCCCTACCCCTCCGGCGACCTGCACATGGGGCACGCGGAGAACTACCTGTATTCGGACATCGTGGCCCGGTTCTGGCGCCACCGTGGGCACAACGTGCTCAACCCGATCGGCTGGGACTCCTTCGGACTGCCTGCGGAGAACGCGGCGATCCGTCAGGGTGCGGATCCCCGTGAGTGGACTTACCAGAACATCGCTCAGCAGAAGCAGGCGTTCCAGAACTACGGCGTCTCGTTCGACTGGTCGCGAGTGCTGCACACCTCCGACCCCGAGTACTACCGCTGGAACCAGTGGCTGTTCCTGAAGCTGCACGAGCGAGGTCTGGCGTACCGCAAGAAGAGCGCGGTCAACTGGTGCCCGAACGACCAGACCGTGCTCGCGAACGAGCAGGTCGTCGACGGCCGTTGCGATCGCTGCGGTGCCGAGGTCGTGAAGAAGAAGCTGACTCAGTGGTACTTCAAGATCACGGACTACGCCGACCGGCTGCTCGATGATCTGAACCAGCTCGAGGGCTTCTGGCCGCACAAGGTGCTGCAGATGCAGCGCAACTGGATCGGACGCTCGATCGGCGCCGACGTCGACTTCCGCATCGAGGGGCGCGACGAGCCCGTCACCGTGTTCTCGACGCGTCCTGACACCCTGCACGGAGCGACGTTCTTCGTCGTGGCCCCCGACTCCGACCTGGCTTCGGAGCTCGCAGCGGATGCTCCGGCCGACGTGCGCGAGCGTTTCCAGAAGTACCTGGCCGATGTGCAGAAGACCACCGACGTCGACCGACAGGCCACCGATCGCCCGAAGACCGGGGTCTTCCTCGAGCGGTACGCGATCAACCCGGTCAACGGCGAGAAGCTGCCGGTCTGGGCGGCGGACTACGTGCTGGCCGATTACGGTCACGGAGCGGTCATGGCCGTGCCGGCGCACGATCAGCGAGACCTGGACTTCGCCCGCGCCTTCGACCTGCCCGTGAAGGTCGTCGTCGACACGACGGCGCCCGTCACCGGTGCGATGCCGGTCATCGAGGTCGATGAAGAGGGTGTGCCGATCGACACCGGCGCGGCGCTCGACGAGCAGAACCCCGCCTCCACCGGCATCGCTCTGACGGGAGAGGGCCGGATGATCAACTCCGGACCGCTCAACGGTCTGTCCAAGCGCAATGCGATCGCCCGTGCGATCGAGCAGCTCGAGGCGTCCGGCACCGGGCGCGCCGCCAAGAACTACCGTCTGCGCGACTGGCTGATCTCGCGTCAGCGCTTCTGGGGCACGCCGATCCCGATGCTGCACGCGGAGGACGGCCGGATTATCCCCGTGTCCGAGGAGCAGCTGCCGGTGAAGCTGCCCAGCGTCGAGGGGCTCGACCTCAAGCCCAAGGGATCGTCGCCGCTCGGCGCCGCTGAGAGCTGGGTCCGCACGGTGGATGCCGCCAGCGGTGACCCCGTTCTGCGCGATCCGGACACGATGGACACGTTCGTCGACAGCTCGTGGTACTTCCTGCGATTCCTGTCGCCGAACAGCGACACGGTCGCGTTCGACCCGGCTCAGGCCGCCCGCTGGTCGCCGGTCGACTCTTACATCGGCGGCGTCGAGCACGCCATCCTGCACCTGCTGTACGCGCGATTCATCACCAAGGTGCTGTTCGACATGGGGCTGATCGACTTCACCGAGCCCTTCTCGAACCTCATCAACCAGGGCATGGTCCTGCTCGACGGCGCCAAGATGTCGAAGAGCAAGGGCAACCTGGTGCTCTTCGAAGAGGAGCTCGACGCCTACGGCGCCGATGCGCTGCGCGTGGGTCTCGCGTTCGCCGGACCGGTCGAAGACGACAAGGACTGGGCCGACGTCTCGACGACCGGTGCGCAGAAGTTCCTGGCCCGCGCGTTGCGCATCGCCCACGAGGTGTCCTCTCCTGTCGACGTCGTGTTCGCGGGCGGAGATGCGGCGCTGCGTCGAGCCACGCACAAGCTGCTGGCAGATGCTCCTGGGCTCGTCGAGCAGACGAAGTTCAACGTCCTGGTCGCGCGCCTGATGGAGCTGGTCAACGTCACCCGCAAGACGATCGACGGTGCCGCAGGCGCCGCTGATCCGGCGGTGCGTGAGGCGGCCGAGACCGTCGCCGTGATGCTCGATCTGATCGCCCCGCACACCGCGGAGGAGATGTGGGAGATCCTCGGACACGAGCCGTCCGTCGGGCTCGTCACCTGGCGCTCCGCCGACCCGGCGCTGCTCGTCGAGGACACCGTGACCGCCGTCGTGCAGGTGGGCGGCAAGGTCCGCGCTCAGCTCGAGGTGCCCGCGCGCATCGGCGAGGCCGAGCTCGAATCGCTCGCCCGTGCCGACGAGCGGGTCATTCGCTCGATCGGCGACCGCGAGATCATCAAGGTCGTCGTGCGCGCTCCGAAGATCGTCAGCATCGTCGTCAAGGGCTGATCACCCGGCCCTCCGCGGCCCGTCTGCTCTGCACATCCGACCGCCCGCGGGAGTTCTCCCCGACGGGCGGTCGGCTGTCTTCAGGGCCACGTGAGTGCACCTAGCGTGGCGGCATGTCCGATTCGCCGCAGGCTGCGCCCGCACCACCGCGCAGGCTGAAGCTGGGGGTCGGAGCAGCCATCGTCCTCGCGCTCGTCGTGCTCTCGGCCGCGGTCGGACTCGGACTGCTCCGAGGCCAGTCTGCACCGACCGAGTCCGTGCCGATGCCCACGGATGCGGCGTCTGTCGGCGGCACAACGGGTGAGCTGTACGTTCATGTGCTCGGCGCGGTCGAGAGTCCGGGGCTCTACGTGCTCGATCTCGATGCGAGACTGGTCGACGCGGTGGCGGCTGCGGGAGGAACGACCGCGGAGGCCGATCTGGCCGCGATCAACCTCGCGCGAGTGCTGTCGGACGGCGAGCAGATCATCGTCCCGACCATCGGTGCGGAGGCGGGCGATGCGGGAGCAGTCGCGCCCGCCGATGATCTCATCGACCTGAACACCGCCGATCAGGCAGCGCTCGAGACCCTGCCGCGAATAGGTCCGGCGCTCGCTGAGCGCATCATCTCGTGGCGGGAGGAGAACGGGCGCTTCCAGTCCGTCGACGATCTGCTGTCGGTGCCCGGTATCGGCGAGAAGCTGCTCGCCGGCATCCGCGACGGCGTGCGCGTGTGAGGCGGGGTCGGGGGTGGCTGTCTCTGCATCATCTAGCGCGTGCCGACGATCCGGCGTCCGTCAGGATCGCGCGTGCGGCACGTTCTCCGGACACGAGCGCGCCGTTGATCGATGCCGTGTCCCGGTGGTCCCCCGCGATGTACAGGCGCTCGGCGTAGCGCGGCGATCGCGGTGCGCGCAGAGGCGCCCGCTGCGCCGGGAGCGCGTCGTCGATGTCGTCGCGTCGGATGAGCTCCCACGCGCTGACGTCAGCACCCCAGATCTCACCCAGGTGGCGGCGGACGTCACTCTCTTCGGCGGGGTCGCTGCCATGCGGCAGCAGGCAGGTCGCGGCGATGAGGTGGCGTCCGGCCGGCGCGTACGACGGCACCGTGTGCGTCATCACGACGGTGTTCACGACGGGGCCCTGGCCTCGGCCTCGACCGTCGACCGTGAGAAGAGCGGAGGCGGTCGGAGGGTCCGTGGCGGCGAACCACCACGTCTGCAGACCGTTCGTCGCCGGCCGGGCGAGCCCGGTGAGATCGGCGACGGCATCGGGACCGACAGCGACGACCACCCGAGCGGCGCGGACGGAGTCGCCGTCGGTCAGGTCCACCCGGATGCCGCCGGGGAACGCTGACAGGCGTTCCGCACCGGCGCCCAGACGGATGCCGGCGCCCGCCGCGCGTGCGTGCGCGGCGAGCTGCTCGGGAACTGCCGCGATCCCTTGTGCGGGCAGCCCGGGGCGGCCGAGTGCGAAGTACCGCACCAGCAGTCGCGCGAACGCGTTCGACGTCTCGCCGCCCCTCTCTGCCAGAACCCCGGCGAGGAACGGCTCGAGTACAGCGGTGCGAAGCGGGCCACGGAGCCCCGCGGCATCCCACCCCTCGCGCACGGTGACATCGTTCCGAGCGAGACGCGAGAGGGGATGCACCAATGCCGGGCCCGCCCAGCGCGCCAACGCGACGGCGTCCCGACCGCTCACCAGACCGCTGCGCAGTGAGGCGATGATCGACAGCGGATGCCGCACCGGATGCCGCAGCTCGGCCATCCCGTCGATCGTGCGCACCCGCACACCCACCGGGAAGCTCCCCAGCGCGAGCGTTGTGAGATCGACGCTGCGGCGGAGCGCCGGGTAGGCCGGATTGAGAACCTGGAAGCCACGATCCAGCCGGAAGCCGTCGACGATATCGGTGCGCTGGCGTCCTCCGACGGCATCCGCAGCGTCGAGGACGACGACATCGAGCCCGCGTGCGCTGAGCAGCCCGGCGCAGCGGAGCCCCGCGAGCCCGGCGCCGATCACGATCACGTCATGCATCGGCGACGACCTCTCCTCGGCGGATGGCCGACGCGCGTCGGCCGATCTCCGTACGTTCGTCGTGGTCGATCCCCTCGCCGAGCACGATCACCAGATTGCGCAGGCTCCGCTCCATGGCACCAGCGTACGACGGGATACCGGGGAGCGTATCGCCCCCGTGCCGCCAACCGTCGTGGCCTGTCGCCGGCCCCGTCCAGACGACACAATGAAGGTCAGACGAGAGGAATCGCGATGAAGCTGCTGCTCACCTCAGGGGGCGTGACGAACGAGTCCATCCGTCATCGGCTGCAGGAACTGCTTGCCAAGCCCGTCGAGGAGTGCAACGCGCTCCTGATTCCGACGGCGCAGTGGGGGCATCCGATGTGCTCACCTCAGAGTGCGTGGATCTCGATTGCGGGCCGCTGGCCGGGACAGCACGATCTGGTCGAGCTGGGGTGGCGATCAGTCGGCGTCCTCGAGCTCACAGCTCTGCCGAGCATCGACAGGGACCGGTGGGAGTCCTGGGTCCGCGACGCCGACGCGCTTCTCGTGGATGGAGGGGAAGCGGTCTACCTCGCGCACTGGATCCGGGCATCGGGCCTGGAGCGGCTCCTGCCCGAACTCACGGAGACGACATGGGTCGGCGTCAGCGGAGGCAGTATGGCGCTCACGCCGCGAGTGGGCACGCAGTTCTTGGGATGGCGGCCGGACGAAAGCGATGAGACGCTCGGCGTGGTCGACTTCTCGCTGTTCCCGCATCTCGACTACCCGGGCTGGGAGTCGAACACGTCGGAAAGTGCGCGGCAGTGGGCGTCGCAGATCGACGGCCCCGCATACGCCATCGATGATCAGACGGCGATCAGCGTCGTGGACGGGGAGGTGCAGGTCATCTCCGAGGGAACCTGGCTCGCGATCTCGCGCTGAGCGCGGAGTTGCACCTTCCGTAGCGTCATGTGGTGCAGTGGAGGTATCCCGCCCACCGAGGAAAGGCCCCGCACATGTTCTCGTCGTTCATCCCGCCTCGCCGAGTCGCGATCGGGGATGCGGCCGCCTTCGTCGGCACCACGCCGCGGGCGATCCGTCATTACCACCAGATCGGTCTGCTTCCGGAGCCCGAGCGGGGGAGCGATGACCGCCGCCGGTACGGCTACGACGAGATGATCCGGCTGCTGTGGATTCGACGCATGGCCGACGCCGGCATCGCCCTCGACGACATCCGCGACGCTTTCACGGTCGCGGCCGGCCCTGCCGAGCCCGACAGCGACAGCGATGTGGCGCGCGTCCTGGAGCGGCTGGAAGCATCCCTCGTCGCACGGCAGGCCGTGATCGAGCAACAGCGGACCGCCGTGCAGCGAATGCGTGCGCAAGGCAGCAGACTCGGTGTGCTCTCCGACATCGTGAGCGACCGCCTCACAGGCCTCCCCGAGGAAGCCCTGCGGCAGGACGAACTGGACACCCTGCTCGTGACCGAGCGGATGTTCGGTGCGGCCGTCGCGTCCGTTCAGGCATCGCGGTTCATCGCCCTGGCCACTCACCCGGACCTTCGAGAGGATTCTGACCGTGTCAACGCCGCCGAAGAGGCGCTCGATGACTCGGTCGCGGTCGACGACCCTCGCGTGGCGGAGGTGGCCGCCGAACGGCACGCCTTCGAGGCCGCCCTCCACGCGGTGATCGAGAGCTCGGGACTGGCGCAGGCCGACCACGCCCGGCTCGACGCCTGGGACGAGGGGCATGCCGCTCCCGCCGACGGCGCTTCGGCGTGCGGGGTGACGAGCCTCGCCGAGACTGTTCGGATGATGCCCTACGACTTCTCGCCGGCTCGCTGGCGGTGCATGGAACTCGCGCTGGAGCTCGACGGGCCCGGAACGCCTTGACTCTTCCGATCCTCCCTGTCATCCGTCCGAGTCGACGGACGACATGCTTCACGGACGAGCGCCGCGCAGCGGAGGACGACTCGGATTCTCCGAACGCTCAATTGCCGAGGCCGTCGAGGATCCAGTTGTAGCGCAGGCGGAGGCCGCGTTCCATGCTCGCCAGCACCGCACCGGCGCCGAGGGTGA
This sequence comes from Microbacterium sp. LMC-P-041, assembly GCF_030209555.1. Taxonomy (NCBI): domain Bacteria; kingdom Bacillati; phylum Actinomycetota; class Actinomycetes; order Micrococcales; family Microbacteriaceae; genus Microbacterium; species Microbacterium sp. LMC-P-041. The sequence continues at coordinate 190,395 of NZ_JARVRV010000002.1, read as the reverse complement.
TGTTGAGCCACGGGGGGAGACGGATCGGGGAGACGAACGTGCCGAAGCGCTGGGCGACGGCTGGAATCTCGGAGATCACCTGCACGAGTTGAGGGACGTTCACTCCTACACCGATGACCAGGACGACGATAGCGGTAGCGGCTATCCACCAGCTTGCGACCGGATGCGCCTGCTCGAGTCGTAGCCTGCGACCGATCGCGGACTTCGGATGCGGGGTGAGGCGCCGCTCTGATCGGTCGGGCGTGATGTAGTCCATCCTCCGCAGCCCATACGTGCCCATGACGACCTGGATGACGCCGCCCTCGACCTCGAACTTCGCAGGGAGCTGGGACTCAAGAATGCGCGCCCCATCACGATACAGGTGAGCGCGCGGTTCTCCGTCGTCCTCGGCCCCCTTGCCGGAAGCTCGCACATCTACGGCGTAGATGACGTCCGTCCCATCGGGCCTGGGAACGGAGAGGGAGAAGAGCTTCCGCCCGGACACCAGATGCCACCACCGGAAAGGCTCAAGCGGGCGCCCGTCTCCACGCTTCTGGCGACGGGGCGTGGTGCCACCGTCGAGGTTGCTGAGCGTTTCGAAGGTGCCGGCATCGTCTTCGTCGAACACAGTCACCTTTCTATGGAAGAGCGTGTTCCTGGAACATGGTCAACCTTCGGTCAACTTCGCAGCTGCTCTCGGAGGGCATCGATGTCCCAGACGATGCGCTCATCGACTGCCGAGCCGCATTGCGGAATTGCGCGGGGGAGAAGCCGACCACGCGGCGGAACGCCGTGCTGAACGCGCTCTCGGAGAGATAGCCCGTCGACCAGGCGAGGTCGGAGATCGGCATCGTGTCGCGAGCGAGCGCATCGCGTGCGAGACTCATCCGCCACTGGGTGACGTACTCCAGCGGGGGCACCCCCACATGGGTCTTGAAGGAGTGCGCGAAGGCCGATCGGGACATGTGACTGATGTCGGCCAACTCCTTGACGGTCCACGAGTACCCCACGTCGGCGTGCACGGCGCGCAGCGCTGCCCCGATCCCGTCCTCGTTGAGCGCGCTCAACCACCCCGTGGGCCGATCGGTCTGCCCCGCGTGCACGCGCAACATGTGCACGAGCAGCACCTGCGCGAGGTGGTTCTCGACGAGCGGGCCACCGGCGGCATCCTCGCCCACCTCGTTGGCGAGGATGTCGATCAGCTGCGCCAGCCGTGCGCCTCGCGGATCCGTGGCGTGCACGATGACGAGCGGAGGCAGCAGGTCGATGAGGAGCGACGCGTTCTCCTCATCGAACGCGATGTGCCCGACGCACAGGTAGAGGTCCTCCTCGGCGTCTGTTCCGAGGCGCACGACATCGTCTTCGGCGCGGGCGTCCCACGCCTCTTCGGCGAGGCGCGGGTCGGCGTCAGGAGAGCTGGCCAGCCGGTAGGCCGGCGGGTTGCCGAGCAGGAAGGTGTCTCCCTGCTCGAGTCGGACAGGTTCGTGTCCTTCGAGTATCAGCCAGCAGGTGCCGGTGACGAGTCCGCCGATCCGCACATGGGGAAACGTTCCGAAACGCAGTGCCCACTCGCCGGAGGCACGCAGGCTCGGACCGATGACGGTCCGAGGGCGCAACAGTCCGATCGCGTCGGCTACCGGGTCACCGTATCCGAGCATCATGTCCTCCTGGACGATCGATAAAGAGATCAGGATTTCCAACGAGCGATCGTGCTCCCGCCCGAATCAGGATGTATTCGTCAGGCGAAAACAAGCGCAAGGGAGAAAGCATCATGGGTCAGTTCGAGGGCAAGACGGCAGTGATCACCGGCGGCAGCAGCGGGATCGGTCTCGCCACGGCCAGGCAGTTTGCGAGCGGGGGAGCGCATGTGTTCCTCACGGGTCGGCGCGAGACGGAGCTGGCGGCCGCGGTCGAGGCGATCGGGGCTGATCGGGCGACCGCGGCGGTCGGCGACGTGTCCGACCTCGATGCTCTCGACACGCTCTATGCAGCCGTCCGGGAGCGTGGTGGCGGCATCGACGTGCTCGTGGCGAACGCGGCTGTCGGATCGTTCGCGACACTGGAGCAGACCACGGAGGAGCACTTCGACCAGACGTTCGCGGTCAACACGCGGGGGCTCCTGTTCTCTGTGCAGAAGGCGTTGCCGCTTCTCAACGAGGGCGCGTGGATCGTGCTCATCGGTTCCACAGCCGCCGACCGTGGGATGGAGGCATTCGGCGCCTACGCGGCTTCGAAGGCGGCGGTTCGCTCGTTCGCGCGGACGTGGTCCACAGAACTCAAGGGCCGCGGCATCCGGGTCAACGTCGTCTCGCCGGCGTGGATCGAGACACCCGGGGGCACCGCCGCCTTCGGCGATGAGGAGACCGCACGCGCCATGAAGGACCACGTCGCGGCCACCGTGCCGAAGGGCCGTATGGGGCACCCCGACGAGGCGGCCGCGGTCGTGGTCTTCCTCGCCTCGGAGCAGAGCAGCTACGTCGTCGGATCGAATCTCTACGTCGACGGCGGCACGAACCAGGTCTGAGCGATCACTCGGAGACATGGGCGAGGACGGCCTCCGCGATCGGCGTGCGACCCGTGTCGACCTCGAGGATGCGGCGGCGGATACCGGGTTGATGCACGATCTCGCCCAGGGTCGCGGCGACGTCCTGGCGCGTGATGCTGTGGTGGAGCTGAGCGGGGCCGAGAGAGATCCGGCCCCGCCCCGGTTCGTCCGTGAGCAGGGACGGCCGGAGGATCACCCAGTCCAGGTCGGTGCGGGTGAGCGCGACCTCAGCCCGCTTCTTCGTGGCGAAGTAGTACTCCACGTCGTCTTCGAGGTCGCGTTCGCGCCACGACTCCGGCATGACCGAGACGAGGATGAACCGGCGTACCCCGGCGATTCGCGCGGCCTCGGATGCTCGCCGCACACCCTCGTCGTCGATCGCTGTCGTGACGTCGCGCGCGCCGCCGTTCGACCCGGCGCTGTAGACGATGACGTCCTGACCGGCGAACACGCCGACGAGATCGTCGACGGTGAGCGTCGACAGATCGCCGAGGATGCTGCGGATGCCGCGATCGGCCAGACTCCGCTGCTGCTCCGGGCCGCGCACGAGACCTGTCACGTCGTCGCCGCGCTGGACGAGCACGCCCGCCAGCAGGCCTCCCACAGCGCCGGTGGCGCCGAGGATGAGCGTGCGCAGGTGAGTCATGAGCCGACCTCGGCATAGGTCGACACCCGCTCTGCCGGGACGTAGTCGCCGAGCAGTTCGCGCACGCGAGGCACGACCTCGCGGCCGTACAGATCGATGGACCTGTTGCCGTGCTCCCACGCAAGGGGCGCGAGTGCGTACTTGAAGTCGAACCGGCTGAGGTTGAGCGTGCGCACGCAATCGGCGATCTTGATGGCCACCGTCTCGGGCGAGCCGATCATCAAGGCTCCTTCTTCGACCTCGTGCATGTACGACTCGAGCGTCGGCGGACGGGATCCCCGTTCCCCGGCGGCGCGAGTCATCGTGGTCTCCCACGCGGGCCAGAACGTGTCGGCGGCCTCTTCGTCCGTCGGCGCGATGTGCCCGATGGCGTGCTGTCCCACCGGGAGCTGCTCGTGCCCGAACTGCGCGAGGGCCCGGTAGTACAGCTCCACATGACCGGCGAACCGCTGGGGTCTCCCGCCGATGATGGCGATCATGAGGGGCAGCCCGTGGCGAGCGGCACGCACGACCGAATCGGGACTGCCACCGACACCGACCCACGTCGGCAGCGAGCCGCCCTCGACACGTGGGTAGAGGGTCTGCGTCTGAAGCGCTGCGCGGGTGGTGCCCTCCCACGTGACCGGATGCTCGCGCATGAGCTTGACCCAGAGGTCGAGGTTCTGCTCGAAGAGGTTCTCGTAATCTGTGAGGTCGAACCCGAACAGCGGGAAGGAGTCGATGGTCGAGGCGCGTCCCATGACCAGCTCGGCCCGTCCGCCCGACACTGCGTCGAGCGTGGAGTACTGGTGGAACACGCGCACCGGATCCTGCGTCGAGAGCACGGTCACGCTCGTTCCCAGCAGGATGCGCGACGTCCTCCCGGCGATCGCGGCAAGGATCACCGGAGGGGCGGAGTCCAGCATGTCGGATCGGTAGTGCTCGCCGACGCTGAAGAAGTCGAGACCCACCTCCTCGGCGAGGACACCCTGGTCCACCGTGCGGCGAAGCGTCTCGGCGTCGCTGAGCACTCGCCCCGAGAGGTCGGTCATCGCATCCGCGAAGCTGTCGACCCCGAACTGCACAGATGTCTTGGTCATGTCGTTGTCCTTCCTCACGGCCGGCCCGTTCTCCGCCTCGGGGTCAGTCGACACCATGTTGCTGCAACCAGGTCAAGCTCCAGCGGCCGAGAGCCCCCGGAGGATCGCGCCGATCTCGGATCGCGAGCGCTGGAGCCGATCGATGCTCTCCTCCAGCTCTGCGTCTATCGCTTCGAGCGCCGCTTCGGTCGACTCGGGGCAGCGGGCCTGTTCGATCCGGTCGAGCGGTACGCCCATATCCCGCAACCGGCGGATGAGGATCAGGCGTGTGAGATGCCGGACCTCGTACTGCTTGTAGCCGTTGGCGGTGCGGTCGGGCACGTCGAGCAGTCCGACGCGGTGGTAGTGACGCACGGCGTTCAGGGTGGTTCCGGCGAGCTCGGCGAGCTCCCGTGTGCTCCACGCCATCTCCTGCCATCCCTCCTCGAGCGCGGCAACCGGACCGCGCTCAGGTCGTTCACCACCTAAGACCGTGTTCCAGGAACGCAGTCAACCGCCCCGCAGGGCAGGACCGTGTCATTCCGCTGCCCGGTCGTTCGTCGGCGGAAGGTCGAGATGCGCGCGCAGAGCCGCGGTCGTCTCTCCTATGAGCGCGAGCTGTGCCTCGGTGAAGGCATCGACGAAGTATGTCTTCACGGCCTGCAGATGCGGGATGGTGCTGGCGCGGAAGGCGCGAGCGCCCTCATCGGTGAGGGTGACGTGCGAACCCCTGGCGTCGTCGACGCATGGTTCGCGTCGGATGAGACCCCGTTTCTCCATCCGTCCGAGCTGACCCGACACCCGGCTGCGCTCCCACTCCATGGCGGCGGCGAGCTGTGAGGATCTGAGCGACTTCCCTTCGGCTTCGCTGAGTTCGAGCAGCACCTTGTAGTCACCTTCGGAGAGCTGGGAATCGGTGTGAAGGTCGGCCTGCACTCGGGCGCGGAGGATCTCCACTGTCTGGATGTACGCCCGCCAGACGGCGAACTCCTCACTCGTGGGAAGCCCGCTTCGTCGAGCTGCGCTCATCATTCACCTACCGTTCGGGAATTTATTGACATGTGAATCACTTCTGAAATGATGTAGATGTCAATTACACACCCGTGGGGGCCTCAGTGAACAGCGAACCATCCACCATCGAATTCGGGATCGACACCTTCGGCGATCTGCCCCGCGACGATCGCGGCGATGTGATGTCCCCTGCTGCGGCTATCCGCGCCGTCGTCGACGAGGCGATGCTGGCCGACGAGACCGGGATCGACGCGATCACCGTCGGCGAGCACCACCGACCCGAGTTCGCGATCTCCAGCCCTGAGACGGTGCTCGCCGGCATCGCGACCGCGACGAAGCGCATCCGTCTGGGATCCGGCGTGACCGTGCTGTCGTCGGATGACCCGGTGCGCGTCTTCCAGCGGTTCGCGACGGTCGATGCGCTGTCGAACGGACGCGCCGAGGTCATCCTGGGCCGAGGTTCGTTCACCGAGTCGTTCCCGCTCTTCGGGTACGACCTGAAGGACTATGAGCTGCTGTTCGAGGAGAAGATCGACCTTTTCCATCGCCTCCTCGACGAGAAGCCAGTCACCTGGGAGGGCACGACCCGCGCCGCACTCCGCGACGCCGACGTGCATCCCAAGACGGAATCCGGGCGGTTGAAGACGTGGGTCGGCGTGGGCGGATCGCCGCAGTCCGTGTTGCGGACGGCCCACTACGGATTCAACCTCATGCTCGCCATCATCGGCGGGAAGCCGGAGAGGTTCGCACCGTACGTCGACCTGTACCGGAAGGCCGCCGAGCAGCTGGGTCAGCCCGTGCTGCCGGTCGGGATGCACTCGCCCGGTTTCGTCGCCGCCACAGATGAGGAAGCGAAGGAACTGTTCTACCCGGGCTACCGGGTGATCCGCGACCGCATCGGCGCGGACCGCGGATGGCCGCCGATCCGTCGGGAGGAGTTCGACTCCGAGGTCGTCGACGGGTCGATGTACGTGGGCTCGGTCGAGACGGTGGCGCAGAAGATCGCACGGTCGATCCGCACCCTCGACGTCAGCCGCTTCGACATGATCTACTCCGCAGCAGGCACGGTCTCGGCATCCGCACGGTTGCGATCGGTCGAGCTGTACGGCACGCAGGTCATCCCTCGTGTCCGCGATCTGCTCGCCGAGAAACGGGTGCCGGAGGTCGTGCGATGACCCGCGCTACACAGACCATCGGCATTCTCGGCGCCGGCAAGGTGGGCACGGCGCTGGCTCGCCTCGCGCTCGCCGCAGGTCACAGGGTGCTCATCGCCGGTTCGGGCGACCCGGCGAAGATCGCGCTGACGACAGAGGTTCTCACGCCCGGAGCGACCGCGGTGAGCGCCGCGGACGCAGTGCGGGGTTCCGACGTCGTGATCCTGGCCCTTCCGCTGAGCAGATACTGGTCCCTGCCGGTGACCGAGCTCGTGGGCGCGCTCGTCATCGATGCGATGAACCACTGGTGGGAGGTCGACGGGCCGCGCGAGTCGGTACTGGAGCAGGGAGTGTCGTCAAGCGAGGCCGTGCAGCAGTTCCTGCTCGGTGCGAGGGTCGTGAAGGCGTTCAATCACATGGGATATCACGACCTGGAGGACGAGGCCCGTGGATCGGGAGAGGCAGGTCGCAAGGCCATCGCCCTCGCCGGGGATTCCCCGGACGACCTCGAGACCGTCGCCGAGCTCATCGACCGATGGGGCTTCGACCCGCTCACCATCGGCGCGCTCGCCGACGGTGCGCGATTGGAACCGGGAACCCCGGCCTTCGGAGCGAACATCTCGATCGACGAACTCAGCGTGTTGACCGGCGTCGCCGACGACGCCGAGCAGGACGTCGCATGAGCGCCCAGATCCCGGCATCCGATCACCTGGCCGACGGCACCGCCATGGGTGCTGTGACATTGCTCGTCGGCGACCTCGACGGCATGACGAGGTTCTATCGAGACGTCGTCACGCTGCAGGTGCTCGCCGCCGAGGGTGACACCGTCACGCTCGGCCGCGCCGGCCGACCCATCGTCGTGCTCGAGCACGCCCCTGCGCTGCGCCACGCACCGCAGGGCTCGGCCGGCCTCTTCCATACGGCGATCCTGTTCGAGTCGCAGGCGGCGCTCGCCGCCGCCGTGTACTCCGTGGCGAACACTGCGCCGCACACGTTCGCCGGAAGCGCCGACCACCTCGTCAGCCAAGCGTTCTACTTCACCGACCCCGAGGGCAACGGCGTCGAGCTGTACTGGGACCGTCTGCGCACCGAGTGGTCGTGGACGCACGGCAAGGTCGAGATGGGCTCGCTGTTCCTCGACCCGAATGCCTTCCTCCGCCAGCATCTCACCGAGGAAGCCGCGGCCGGCGGCACGGCTCGGGAGGCGGCATCCGTCGGACACGTGCACCTGTCGGTCGGCGATGTCACGTCGGCACGCGCCTTCTACGTGGCCGCGCTGGGCTTCGACGAGACGGCGGACTATCAGGGGTCAGCGCTGTTCGTGAGCGCCGGCGGATACCACCATCACATGGCGATGAACGTGTGGAACTCGCGCGGAGCGGGACCGCGCATGCCGGCGCTCGGCCTGGGCCGCGTCGACCTCGAGCTGCCGGGTGCCGACGACCTGGGAGAGCTGGGGGAGCGGCTGCGTCACTACGGGATCGCCGTACGCGACGACGGGGCGACTCTCGCCTTCGCCGACCCGTGGAACAACGCGGTTCTCGCGCGGGCCTCGGCCTGACTCGCCGACGAGACGCATGGTGCACTTCGCTCGAGGACGCCGGGCGTCTTGACTGTGTTCCACCGACATGGTGTGTGCTGACGCTATGACGACAAGCAACGCTCCCACCGACCGAGAAGACCGGTCGATCGCTCGCGGCACCCTTCCCGATCGTCCCTTCGGCGTTCATTTCCGTATGGCGCGCTGGAAGACGATCATCGTCCTCATCGCGATCCCGGTGACGCTTCTCCTCGTCCAGATCATCGTCTTCCAGGGTGTCGTGGCCATCGAAGGACCGGCGGACCCGAGCAGGCCTTCTCTCACACCCCTCTCCATTGCTGCGACGGGCATCAGCACCGCGATCACCGCTGTCCTGATGACGATGCTGGTGGCCGCCATGGCCAAGGTGTCGTGGCGAGCGGTGTTCCGCCATCGCCGCGCCTTCGATTGGCGACGAGTGGGGATCTACCTGGTGGGATCAGCCGTGCTCGTCGGCCTCGTGACCCTCGCGACCGCGCTGATCGCCCCGGGTTCGACGGGATGGGGCGCATTCGCCCTCGGAGGGACGACGATCGCGATCATCCTCGTCAGTCTCATCGGCGTTCCCCTGCAGTCCGCGGGGGAGGAGATCGCCTTCCGCGGCGTGCTGATTCCGGCCGCCGGATCCTGGTTCCGCAACACCCGCCTCGCCGTCTTCATCGGCATCCTCGTCTCCGGCGCGCTGTTCACCGCCGTTCACGTGACGCTGGATCCGTGGCTCGTCAGCTACCTGTTCGTCTTCTCCGCCTGCACGACGATCATGGGTGTCCTCAGCGGCGGTCTCGAAGCGGCCATGGCCTTCCACGTCGCGAACAATCTGCTCGTCGGCATAGTGAACGCTCTCTTCGCCGGGGGCGGGTCGACGACGGTCGACCGAGGCGTGGGCACCGGCCCCGGCGCCGGCGTGCTCATCCTGATGGTGATGAACGTCGCGGTGGTGGTCATGGTCTGGCTTGTCGAGCGCGCCAAGAAGAAGCGACAGCGCGCTTGAGCGGCGACGCCCGAGGGGAGGTCTCCCCGTGATCGGCTCCCTGGTAGCGGACTATCTGACCGACGCGATTCAGGATGCGGCATCCGATACATCAGGTTCTCTGGCGGAATACATTCCGGAGCTCGCGAACGCGCGACCGCAGAATCTCGCCGCCGCCTTCGCCATGGCCGACGGGACGGTTCATGGAGCGGGAGACGTCGACGTGCCTTTCACGATCCAGTCGATCTCGAAGCCCTTCGTATACGCGCTCGCCCTGGCGGAGCGAGGCTTCGACGAGGTCTTGAGGAAGGTCGGGGTGGAGCCTTCAGGTGAGGCGTTCAATCAGATCTCTCTCGAGGTCGGGACGGGGCGACCGTTCAACCCGATGATCAACGCGGGCGCACTGGCGACGCATGCTCTCATCGGACCGTCCGGCGGAGATGCGCACGAACGCGCACAGCGCGTCGTCGACGGTCTGTCCGCCTTCGCAGGCCGGAGACTGGTCGTCGACGAGTCGGTGTGCTCCTCGGAGATGGAGACTGCGCACCGGAACCTCGCGATCGCTCACATGCTGCGCAGCTACGGCATCCTCGAGGAAGACCCGCGCGCTGTCGTCGACGGGTACATCCGTCAATGCTCGGTACTGGTCACGACGAGAGATCTGGCGATGATGGCAGCGACCCTGGCGAACCACGGACGTCATCCTCTGACCAGCGAGCAGATCGTCGACGAGTCCGTTGTCCGCCAGGTGCTGAGCGTCATGGCGACCTGCGGCATGTACGACGCGGCCGGGGACTGGGTGACGCAGGTCGGTATCCCGGCGAAGAGCGGTGTCGCCGGCGGTCTCATCGGCGCACTTCCCGGTCAGGTGGGCATCGCCACGTTCTCCCCACGTCTCGATCGGCACGGCAACAGCGTCCGCGGAGTGAACCTGTTCCACCGGTTCTCCTCCGATATGGGGCTGCACCTGATGTCCGTTCCTCCGGCCTCGCGAGCAGTCGTCCGCTCGCATCGCATCGTCGGTGACGGCGCAGACGTGATCAGAGTCCTTCAGTTGCAGGGCGGAATCCGGTTCGCCGGCGCTGAGCGGATCGTGCGCGAGGTGGCCGATGCATCTCCAGGCGAACACACTGTGGCGCTGGACTTGACCTTGGTGTCGTCGATCGACGATGTGGCGCAGCGGATGCTGGTGGAACTCGCTCGACGGCTGACCATCGATGGATGCCGCGTGATCCTGATCGATCCCGAATCCGTCGTCTCCGAAACGCACCTCGCCGATGCGGGTTCCATCGACGTCGTGCCGAGGCTGCTTCTCGCATCCGCCGACGAGGATCGCCTGACAGCTCGTATGTGATCGGCACTGCAGACGCCGCGAACCGGGGGCAGATCGGTGGCCGGTTCACGTGCTGCCCACGTGAACCGGCCGCTTCGTCAGGTCGCGTTGCGATCGTGCGCAGATCCCGCGGTCAGGGTGGTTCCAGTGCGCCGGGTGCGGATCGCCACCACGATGACAGCCCCGATGATGAGCGGTATGGGGACGAGGACGCTCGCATCGATCGCGCCGGCCGAACGGTCGGTCGCGACCGTCGGATCGATCTGCAGCGCGGCATCGATCACGAACTGCGTCGTGTTGAACACCGCGTGCAGCACGACGGCGATCTCCAGCCCACCGGTCCGCCAGGTGATCCAGGCGGTGCCGACCGCGAAGACGAGATACCAGACGTTCAGCAGCCCGCTGGTGGAGACGTGGACCAGCGCGAAGAGCACGCTCGAGACGATGATGCCGAGCACGAGTCCGAGGCGGGCATCGCGTGTCCAGCTGCCCACGACGCGAAGGATGAGTCCGCGGAAGCCGTACTCCTCACCCGCGGCCTGGAAAGGGGTCAGTGCCAGGGCGGTGGCGACGAGCAGGAGAAGGTCGTGCCACGCCCAGGTCGTCTGCGGGAACGGCGCCCAGTAGTAGACGATCTGGACCACGACGGTCACGGGGAGAAGGATCACGAGGGCTCGGCCGAAGATGTCGAAGCGGAAGTGGCCTGTCACCGATGACAGCGACCCGCCCCGGACGCCATAGAGCCAGCGCTGGATGAGCATGCTCCACGGGAGGAGCAGAGCCACCGAGAACGCGCCGACCGCGTTGAGCAGCGGTGTGTATCCAGCCCGGGGCTCTGTTCCGATCGCTGCATCGATCAGGACGGCGACGATTCCGAGCCCGAGGATGAACGTCTGCATGCCTCCGATCAGGAGGACGATTGCGAGGATGCCGCGCCCGATACGGCGTTCGTCGCTGACGAGTACGCGGTGATATTCGACGGGCGTGATGGTCTGTGCCATGGCGTTGCCGCTTTCTGTCTCAGTGAGGAAGGGGTATTGCGGAGTGGGTATGAAGTCCGGAACCGCCACGATCACGGTGCTCGCTCGCGGGTGCGTTCGAGCGAACCGCAGACGTCGACCGATGGCAGATCCGGGGTGCGCGGCAGGAGTGCGCCTCGATGTCACTAAAGACTGTGTTCCCGGGACCTAGTCAATCTCTGAGTCAGGCGACGACGTCGAAGAGGGACGGGGCATCGCCGGGTCGGCCAGGGTGCGCGGCGGGTTCGTCTCGCAGCGACGAGGAGACGCGACGGAGCACATCGCGTTGGGCGAGGTTGTAGAGCTCGTTCACGGACGCGACGACGATTTTCCGAGCCTCTTCCCGAGCGAGGTCCGAGGATCGAAACTCTTCCGACGACCACAGAGCTTCAGCCCACCTCCAGTTCGAGGTCGTAGCGGCCATTCGGCGCACGAGGAGCTGCCGTGCGGCCTCCTCCGCGTCGAACGACAACCCATCGAATTCCCGCCTCAGAGTATGGGGCTCTTCCGCGACCATCTCTTGGAGGCGGGATGATCCGCTCGCGCTGTACACGCGACTGCAGATGTGGATGAGTGCGAGGTCGGACTCGGAGAGCCTCGCCGCCACGGTCTCGAAGCCTCGAGGCGCGTCGATGGGAGCACGAACTTCGAGAATCGCGGCGATATCGGACCGCGTGCGGCACAGGCGCTCGATCTCGGCTGCGACATCGGCGTCCGCCTGCCGAAGCTCCGCCCGTACCCCGGTGCTGTCTCTGCGGGCGGCTTCGAACTTCGAGAGAGGTACCCCCAGCTCGGCGACGCGACGCACCTGCAGGAGCCTGACGAGATGCGTGACCTGGTATTGCTTGTAGCCGTTGCGATTGCGTTCGGGTGTATCCAGAAGACCGAGCGAGTGATAGTGCCGAACGGTGTTGAGGGTCGTTCCGGCCAGGTCTGCGAGTTCCCGCGTACTCCATGCGACGGTGTCTGCCGATGATCTGCCCTCGGTGACCGTTCCTCGTGTGGCTGCCATGTCAAGCAGGTTCGTCCCTCGGCGGACTGACTCGCGTCGGCGGAAGTTGCCTATTCTCGTCGGCGGCGGAGCGCTGGCATCGGACAGGGTGCCCGTGCCCGGGTACCCTGTTGCAAGGACAGGCATCGGACGGACCCGGCGGGAGCAGAACCTGACGAAGCTCTTGGGGCGTCGCGCGGAGCGCGGGGTCATCGACGACCTGCTGGACTCGGCGAGAAAAGGACGCAGCGGGTCCCTCGTCGTGCGCGGGGAGGCCGGAATCGGGAAGAGTGCGCTGCTGAGTTACGCTCGCGAGTCGGCATCGTCATCGCAGTTCCGAGTGGAGAGCTGCACAGCGGCCGAGTCCGAGACGCCGTTCGCCTTCGCTGGGCTGCACCAGCTCTGCGAGCCGATGCTCGATCACGTCGGGGCGCTCCCCGCACCGCAGCGGGCAGCCCTCGAGGTCGCATTGGGTCTTCGCGAGGGTGCCGCCCCGGATCACTTCCTCGTCGGACTCGCCACCTTGAACCTCCTGACCGAGGTCGCCGAGGAGACCCCCCTGCTCTGCCTCGTCGACGACGCGCAGTGGCTCGACCAGGCATCAGCCGGCGTGCTCGCGTTCGTGGTGCGGCGGTTGAAGGCGGAACGCATCGCCGTCATCTTCGCGCTGCGCGATGTCGCTGCCGGCCAGGTTCACGCCTTCGCCGATCTCGAAGCAGAGCTGGGCCTCGAGGGCCTCGTCGACAGCGACGCGCGGATGCTGTTGGACGAGGGAGTTCACGCGACACTCGACGATGCCGTGCGCGATCGGATTCTCGCCGAGGCTCGCGGCAATCCCCTCGCGCTGCTCGAACTGCCGCGGAACATCAGATCGGCGGAGTGGGCCGGCGGCTTCGAGTCGCCGGGGGTCGCCGGCGTTCCACGACGCGTGGCCGAGACGTTCCGACGCCGATCAGCGGGCCTGACGGCCGATGCGCAGACGCTGCTTCTGGTGGCCGCGGCCGATCCGACCGGAGATGCTCGACTGCTTCGGCGGGCGCTCGACATGCTCGGTACCGATCAGTCGGCCGGCGAAGAGGCTGAGGCCTCGGGACTCCTGGAGATCGGTGCGCGCGTGTCGTTTCGTCATCCCCTCGTGCGCTCAGCGGTGTACCGGGCAGCCGCCCCGGCGAAGAGGCGCCGCATCCACGCGGCGTTGGCCGTCGCGACCGACGAGCGGATAGACCCCGACCGTCACGCCTGGCATCGTGCGGAGGCAGTGGCGGACGTGGATGAGGGCGCCGCGACCGAGCTCGAGCTCTCGGCCGCGCGCACGCTTGCGCGAGCTGGAGCGGCGGCTGCGGCTGTGTTTCTGCAACGCGCTGCGGAGATCTCCGCTCGTCCCGTCGCCCGGTCGAGGCGGGCTCTGGAGGCAGCGCACGCCAAGCATGATGCGGGGGCGTTCGACGCGGCTCTCGATCTGGCGGCAATCGCTGAGACGGGACCGCTCGACGATCTGCAACGCGCTCGGCTCGAGCTGCTCCGGGCACGATTGGCATTCCACCGCACGGAGGGGGGCGACGCGCCGGGGATGCTGCTGGACGCGGCCTGCACTCTCGCGCCGCTGGACGCCTCGCTCTCGCGGGAGACGTTCCTGCACGCAGTGGACGCGGCGATGATCATCGGCGGATCCGGCGAGAAGCGAGGGGTGAAGGAAGTCGCCACGGCTGCTCTCGCCGCGCCGCGGCCACCCGGCCGGCCCCTGCCTGCGGATGAGCTGCTCGACGCGCTCGTGCTCGTGTTCACCGAAGGGTACGCGGCAGGTGTTCCCGCCGTCCGACGCGCTGTGGAGGCGTTTCGCGACCGCGGCTTCGACGGCGAAGCGATCGGCCAGATGGGAAGTCGCCGATGGATGTGGTCGGCCGCCCGAGCAGCGGCCGCGATCTTCGACGACGAGATCGTGCGCGTGCTCGCCGAACGCAACGTCCGCCTCGCCAGAGAAGCCGGCGCCTTGACCACGCTCCCCGGGGCGCTCGCGGCCCTGTCCGCGACCCTGGCGCTCTGCGGCGACCTTCGACAGGCGGCGGAACTGGCAGAGGAGGGCGCCGCGATCTCGCACGCGACGGGAGCAGTGGCGCAGCCTTATGCACGCCTGATCGTCGCCGCGTGGCGCGGACAGGAGGAGGAGACCACACGTCTCTACGCCGAGTGCGGCCAGAGGACGCGAACGCGAAACGGCGGCACATTGACCGCAACGGCGAACTACGCGTTGGCGGTCCTGCACAACGGACGAGGGAACTACCCCGCCGCGGCGGAGGCCGCCGCTCGAGCGACGCGGACACACGAGTTCTCGAACAGCGGCATCAGTTTTCCCGAGCTCGTGGAAGCAGCAGTTCGCGCGGACGAGCGGAAGCTCGCGGAGCCGGCGCTGGAGGAGTTCTCGGCGCGCGCGGAGGCGAGCGGTACCCCGTGGGCACTCGGACTCGCCGCGCGGTCCCGGGCGCTGGTCGCCACCGACGACAGTGCCGAGGTCCACTATCGGGCATCGATCGAACACCTGTCCGTCTCGGGCGTGAGAGGCGACCTTCTGCGATCGCACCTCGTCTACGGGGAGTGGTTGCGGCGAAGCGGACGGCGTCAGGACGCGCGCGAGCAGCTCCGGGTCGCGCACGAGTCGCTGACCGCGATGGGCGCCGATGCCTTCGCCGCCCGTGCGGCTCGCGAATTGCTCGCAACCGGAGAGAACCCGCGCAGACGTTCGGATCGGCCCACTGACGCGCTGACCGCCCACGAACTGCAGATAGCGCGGATGGTCGCCACCGGGGCGACGTCTCGCGAGGTCGGCACGGAACTCTTCCTCAGCAAACGCACCATCGATGCACACCTGCGCAGTATCTTCCGGAAGCTGGGCATCACCTCGCGCCGACAGCTGAAGGGTCTGCTACCTCCTTAGGCCGACACCTCGCGCTTGACCGTGTTGCGAGAACGCAGGTTTCACAGACAGACGGATGGAGCGGGACCGCATGATCGACAGGCAGAGCATCTCGTGCCTATCGATCTCCCACGCTGACACCGGCCGCTCGCAGGTCGACGAGATAGGCGCTGTCCGAGGGATGGAGGTAATACGCCTCGGACTGCGTGTCGCCGGACGCCGATCTGCGGACGAGCGTTCCTCCGGCTCCGATCACGGCGTCCATGGCCTCCGTGGTGAGGGGCATCCCGGGGTTGTGGAGGAGCCAGTCCTGCGCGGCCTTGCTGCAGCGTCGAAACCAGTGCTGACCGTCTTTGTCCGTCATGCACTCACTACACATCATGTTGCCGCCACATGGTCAAGTCGCGAAACGCGCAGCGGCCTGCCACACGGTCAGGGCCGGAGGGCCTGCCCGATCGGGCCCGTGGGCCAGGTCGCACAGCCTGCCCCCACCACGGAGTTCACGCGTCCTCGGCCTCTGCGGCCAGCGCCTGCGCGATCACACTGGCGCGACCCATCACATCGAGCTGGGCCGGGTTGTACAGGGCGGACACCGATTCGACGAAAGTGTCCCTGGTGAGGTTCGGAGTCCGGGTCAGGTGCGCTCTCGGATCGCTGAGCCACGGATAGTCGCGGAGCAGACGTGCGAGCGTGTGTCCGTAGGACTCGGCGAGCCTCGATCGGGTCTCCTCATCGGCGTCGGGCGGCAGGACATCGAACTCCGCGCTCGCGCAGTCAGGCTCATCGGCGAGCATCTCCCGGACGTCGGCCATCGCCGCTTCGTCGTAGAGCTGGGCGTAGATGAGCACGAGAGCACGTTCCGACGTCGACATCTTCTTCGCCAGACGCTCGAAACCCGATGGAACGTCTGTGACGAATGCTCCCTCCAGGATCGCCCTGATCTCGGCGCGTGCGCGTTGCAGCCGCTCGATGCTCAGCTCGAGATCGGCGTCGACGGCGTGGAGTGCATCCATCGCCGCCCCTCCCTCGTCACCGACGACATCGATGCGGTCGAGCGGCACTCCCAGGTCGCGCAGGCGCCGGATCTGCAGCAGGCGGACGAGATGACGCACCGTGTACTGCTTGTAGCCGTTCGACATGCGCTCGGGCAGTTCCAGCAGTCCGACGCGATGGTAGTGCCGCACGGTATTGACGGTGGTTCCGGCGAGGTCAGCGATCTCGCGTGTGCTCCAGGTCATGTGCAGATCGAACACCGTGTCGTCGCCACAGGGTCAATACCTGGGATCTCGTGTACGAGCTTCGTCGACCGGACCGTCAGCGCCCGCGTTCCTCGGCGATGGAGTTGGCACCGTCGATCGTGATGAGCTGCCCCGAGATGTAGGACGCGCCTTCTCCGGCGAGGAACGCGATCACGTAAGCGACCTCCTCCGCGGTGCCGGACCGACCGACGGGTGTGGCCTTGCCCATGCGGCGTTCTCGTTCGGAGGCGGACGCCGTGTCGATCCAACCCGGAGCGACGGCGTTCACCGTGACGCCCGCCGCTGCGAGGTCGATCGCCAGGGAGCGCGTCAATCCGACGATGCCCGCCTTCGCCGCGTGATAGGCCGTATCGCCTGGGTATGCGGCGACCGGGCCGGAGACCGACGACACGTTCACGATGCGACCGTAGACGGACGCCTCCATCAGCCCCGTGACCGCACGCGTCATCAGGAACGTCGTGGTCAGGTTGCGGTCGAGCGAGGCGTGCCAGTGGCCGAGAAATCCGCCGCCGCGCCGACCCGGGCCCGAGGAGTCCGACACAGCGGTCATTCCGGCGTTGTTGACGAGGATGTCCACGTCGCCGAACGCGTCTGTCGCGCATGCGACCACCGCGTCGACTCCGGCTTGATCGGTGAGATCTGCGACCACGCCTTCTGCGCGGATGCCGGCATCGCGCAGTTCCGCGACCCGATCGAAGATCCGATCCGTCGTCGAGGTGATCACTACGCGGTTTCCTTCGTCGCCGATCAGACGCGCGGACGCGAACCCGATCCCCTGGGCACTTCCCGCGCCCGTGACGATGGCGACTCGCTTCCGTCTTTCGGTCATGGTGCTGCCTCTCGTCCGCTGCGGTACGGCCTGCGGGAGTGCCGGTACGACCACGGAACACCCTGTGGTGAGCACAGAGTCAACCCCGAACCAAAGCCGTGGCGTTATCCTCGCGGATAATGGCATTCACGCCACTGGTAGGCATTCTCACCGCTCGTCACACTGGATCCGTGCCTCACCGTCGCGGCTCATCATCCGCCCCGACTTGGAAGGACCCGAGATGACCGATCAGATGAAAGCCGTCGTGCTGACCCGCTTCGGAGGAGCCGACGCCTTCGAGGTGCAAGACGTCGCCGTTCCGCAGGTCGGACCGCGCCAAGTGCGGGTCCGCGTCCATGCGACAGCCGTGAATCCTCTCGACTTCCAGATCCGACGAGGCGACTATCCCGATCACGTGCCTCTGCCGGCGATCACCGGCCACGACATCTCGGGTGTGATCGAGGAAGTCGGCTCCGACGTCACCGAGTTCGGTGTCGGCGACGAGGTGTACTACACGCCTCAGATCTTCGGCGGCGCGGGATCGTACGCAGAGCAGCATGTCGCCGACGTCGACCTCGTCGGCCGGAAGCCGGCGAACATCAGCCACCTGGAGGCGGCGAGTCTGACGCTCGTCGGCGGAACGGTATGGGAGGCGCTGGTGACTCGTGCCCAGCTCACCGTCGGCGAGACGATCCTCATCCACGGTGGAGCCGGCGGTGTCGGCTCGATCGCCATCCAGGTCGCCAAGGCCATCGGCGCGCGCGTCATCACCACCGCGCGGGCCGCCGATCTGGAGTTCGCGCGCTCCCTGGGCGCGGACGTCGCACTCGACTACGCCGCGATGGACTACGTCGACGCGATCGCCGACATCACCCAGGGGCAGGGCGTGAACGTCATCCTCGACACGATCGGAGGCGATGCCCTGACGCGGAGCCCCTTCGCACTCGCCGACTACGGACGGGTCGTGACCATCGTCGACATCGCGCAGCCTCAGAATCTCATCGAAGCGTGGGGCGTGAACGCCGCCTACCATTTCGTCTTCACGCGACAGAATCGCGGGAAGCTGGATGCGCTGACCGCTCTCGTCGAGCGGGGACTCGTGAAGCCCGTCGTCGGTGCGATCCTCCCTCTCGATCGGGTGGGTGAGGCCCATGAGCTCTTGGAGAACAGGCGGTCGTACGTGCTCCACGGCAAGGTGGCGATCGATGTGGCCGGCACGACCGTCGCGCTTCCCGCGCGCATCGAAGACGCATCACACGGCAAAGGAGTGACCACATGACCGCGTACATCGTGTTCGAGCGCGACAGTACCGAGGACCAGCAGGCCCTCGACCGCTATGCGGCACATGCCGACAGCACCTTCGAGGGTCACGACGTGACGGTTCTTGTCGACTACGGCCCGCGCGAAGTCCTCGAAGGCCCCGCGATCGAGGGTGTTGTCGTTCTTCAGTTTCCCGATAGGGAGTCGGCGAAGAAGTGGTACTTCAGTGACGCCTATCAGAAGGCGGCGCAGCATCGCTTCCGCGGCGCGACCTACCGTGCAGTGCTCGTCGACGGGGTGGCAGAGCAGGCCTGAGCTGGCGCGTCACCTCCGCGGGGATCAGTTCCGTCCCGCGAAGGTGGCGCGATACTCGGAGGGGGACGTGTCGAGCAACCGGCGGAAGTGCAGCCGGAGGTTCGCCCCGGTCCCGAGGCCCACCTGGTCCGCGATCTGGTCGACCGGCATCCGGGTGCTCTCGAGGAGCTCCCGGGCACCGTCGATCCGTGCGCGGAGAATCCACTGCAGCGGAGTCGTACCGGTCTCTTCGGCGAACCGTCGCAGGAACGTGCGGGCCGACATCCGTGCGTGCGCGGCGAGTTCGGCGATCGTGAGCGGCTCGGCGAGCTGCGTCAGGGCCCACTCGCGCGTCGCGGCGAGCGTGTCGCCCTGAGACGCGTCCACGGTCTTAGGAAGGTACTGTGCCTGTCCTCCCGTGCGATAGGGCGCGGTGACGAGTCCGCGCGCGATCTCGTTCGCCGCTCCGACACCCAGATCGGAGCGGACGATGTGCAGACAGAGGTCGAGTCCCGCGGCTGCGCCGGCGGAGGTGAGCACTGACCCTTCGTCGACGAAGAGCACGTTCGGCTCCACCGAGATCTGCGGGTGCCGCCTCGCGAGCTTCTCCGCCGCATCCCAGTGCGTCGTCGCACGCAGGCCGTCGAGCAAGCCGGCGTCCGCCAGAGCGAATGCGCCGTAGCAGATAGACGCGATGCGCACGCCGCGAGACGCGGCGTCGCGGAGAGCCTCGCACACCTCTTCCGGGATCGACCTCCCGGGGGGCGCGTACCCGGGGACGACGATCGTGTCGGCATCCGTCAGCTCCTCGAGCCCGTGCGGAACCGCGTAACCGAAGCCTCCATTCGATGGGACGGTCCCTGCGACGACGCCGCACGCGGACACCTCGTACGGGAAGCCGGTGTCAGGGTGGAACACCTCTGCGGGGATGCCGACGTCGAGGGGGAGTGCGCCCTCGAGTACGAGAACGACCACCTTGTGCGGGCTGGGCATGACCGACCTCCTGTTTCACGCGGGCGAGGATCCGGGTGGCATCATCCTTGCATACATGTCGATTACTGCCATGGACTCTCCGCGACGCCGGTGCCGTTGACTCTGCTCTCGGGGATCAGGGGAGCGGGGGTCTAGGAGCGACGTCTGCGCTCCCGCAGCCAGACCATCGTCAGCGCGGCGAGGCTCGCGGCCGCCGGTATGAGGAGTGCGAGGCCCCCAGCAGCTCCCTCCGATCGCTCGACGGCGACCACGCCGCCACCGGCGAACAGAGCGTTGATCGTGGTGACGACCAGATTGTTGGCCGTATGGAAGGCGATCGCAGCCTCGAGTCCGCGCGTGAGAAGACCCATCACGGCCGTCGCGACCGAGAACACGAGGTAGTAGGCGAACAGCATCGGATCCGTCGATCCGTGCAGGAATGCGAACATCAGGCTGGAGACGACCAGACCCGTGAGGAATGCGGGCTTTATGGAGCGGAACCAGGATCCTGCCGCCGGGAGGATGGCGCCGCGGAGGATGATCTCTTCGCCGGCCGTCTGGATCGGCGTCGAGAGGATGACGACGACGAGGATGCCGATCGTCGTGCTCGTGACGGTGAGGGTCGTCCATCCGACGGCTCCGGCGGCGGTGAGGCCGACCAGCGCGAAGGCGACCCCGACGATCGCGAGCGATCCGAGGAAGTACATCAGCAGGCGGCGCCGATCGAACCGCCGGGGCGCGCTGAAGACGAATCGCCACGGCACCTTGGCGAAGCGCCCGACCAGCACGAGTGCCACGAGCGCCGTGACACCCGTGCTGAGATTGGCGCCCAGGAGCTTCAACGGAGAGAGATCCTGGGCGAACGGATCACGGCCCTCGGCGAGACCTGCGAGCAGGTAGAACGCCAGCTGGGTGACCACGAGGGTCAGCGGCAGAGCGACGATCACGAAGAGCGACTTCCACCACGCCATGCGGTAGTGGATACCGAAAGGGCGACTGCCGTCGAGCGGCGGCATCGCAGGACCGGGGCGCACCCCTCCGGCGGCGCGGGGTTCGGTCAGGGGCGAAGGGTCATGATGATCGCCGGTGAGCGCACTCATTCTCTTCTTCTCTCGTCGTCGGATGCGTCGTTCATGGCAGAACCGCCGTCGCTTCGATCTCGACCAGCAGCTCCGGGGTCCACAGCGCCTGCACGCCGATCACGGTGATCGGCGGCAGTGGTGCGGCGTACCCGTCGGATGCTTGCGCTCGCGCCAGGCCGTCGAAGAGCGGCTCCGCCATCTCCTGCGTCCAGCCCACGACATAGATCGTGAGCCGAGCGACGTCGGCGACGGAGCCGCCGGCACCCGTCACGCCGACGGCGACATTCTGCAGGGCGGTGTGAACCTGTCCGGCGAGGTCATTTGCGGTGATCTCTCCGGATGGTGCGACGGATGCCTGCCCGGCGAGCAGTACCAGCCGGTTTCCCGTCGCGCTGGCGACCGGAGCGTACTCCTCCTGCTCGAGGAGACCTTCGGGGTGGCTGAGTTGCACGGTCATCGGATGCCTTTCGTCGACTGGTTGGGCTTCATTGAAGCCCCTGTCGTGAGAACACAGTCAAGGATCACTGGTTCACCGCGCACGTCAGTTCCGGAGCATTCTCCGGAAGCACGAGGTCGAGGAGGTAGGTGGCGGCGATCGCGTCTGCACAGGGGCTCATGCCCTTGCCGATCACCGTGTGTCCCTCGCCCTGCACCGTCAGGAGCGTTCCTTCGAGCGTCTTCGCGAGTTCGACGGCGCCCTCATACGGCGTGGCCGCATCGCCCGTCAGCGAGATGACCAACGTCGACGGAAGACCTTCGATGTCCTGTGCGTAGGGGATGCGGAGCTCGCCCGTGACCGGGAAGTCCGCGCACTTGTCGCGCGTGGGCTCGTCGGCCGCCGTGCCCGGGTCCATGATCGGCACCTGCGCGTAGGTGTCTTCGCGCAGGTGGGCGAGTCCGTCGGCGTCGAGCGGGTCTTCGTCGACGCAGTTGATCGCGATCGATGCGTCGGTCAGGTTCGAGCTCTGCCCTTCATCGGAGATGCCGGCGATGCCGGTAGCCAGTTGCAGCAGCTGATCGCCGCGACCCTGCTGCACCTCGCGCAAACCCTCGATCGCCAGGGGCCAGAGGTCGGGGCTGTAGAGGCTGGCCAGCACGCCGCCCAGCCCGGCATCGAAGTCCAGTTCGGTGTCACCTGCCGGCACGGGGTTGTCGGCGAGGGGCTGAAGGATGCCCTGGAGGGCTGGGGTCCAGCCGCTCGGATCGGTCCCGAGAGGGCAGTCCGTCTGGGTGGCGCAGAACGCGGCGAGGTCTTCGAACGATGCCTGGAATCCGCCATAGGACGCGAGCAGCCGCTCCTGCGAGCTGAGATTCGGGTCGAAGGCGCCGTCGAGGATCATTGCCCGTACGTTCTGCGGGAACTCCTCGGCATAGACGGCTCCCAGCCGAGTGCCATAGCTCTGGCCGAGGAAATTCAGCTGGTCCTCTCCGAGAACGGCGCGCAGCACATCCATGTCCTTCGCCGTGGTGCGGGTGCCCACGTGTGCGAGGGCGTCCATGCCGCCGGAGCCTTCCGCGCAACGGTCGGCGAGTTCCTTCGTGTCCTTCTCGGTCAGCGTCGGGATCGGCGAGCCGATCCTCGCGAGCAGATCCGCGCCGTCGGCGGATCCATCGGTCAGCTTGCAGTCGATGGCGGGTTCCGTCGCCCCGACGCCTCGAGGGTCGAAACCCACGAGGTCGAAGCGCTCGGTGACCGCGCTCTCGGCCATCAGCGTCGATGCGCCGATCGTGCCGAGCAGGCCCGACCCGCCGGGTCCGCCGGGGTTGAAGAACAGGGAGCCCGCAGACTCGCCCCGCGCCGGGATGCGCACCACGGCGATGGATGCCGTGTCTCCTTCCGGATCCGCGTAGTCCAACGGAACCAGCATCCGGG
This sequence comes from Microbacterium sp. LMC-P-041, assembly GCF_030209555.1. NCBI lineage: Bacteria > Bacillati > Actinomycetota > Actinomycetes > Micrococcales > Microbacteriaceae > Microbacterium > Microbacterium sp. LMC-P-041. Next base: position 167,651 of record NZ_JARVRV010000002.1, on the reverse strand, counting down.
CGCACTCCGCCTCCGGTGCGAGCGGGAAGTACCTCTCATCCTGGGCTGTGATGGCGTACTCGGCGCAGTCCCCCCATGCGAGCTCCTGGGTATGGAACTCCTCGAGTGCCGGGATCTGCGTGCTGCGCGGGTCATCCGCCGGCACCCCACCGGGTGCCGTGCACGCCGTGAGCACCGCCGCGAGTGCTGCGATGACGGCCACGCCCGGAGCGACGCGCCACCCTCCGCGTGTTCGACGCTTCGCTTGGCCGACTTCCGGTGAAGATCTGTTGCTCGATCGATTCATGCTCAGCAGGGAACACCCTGTTCCCGCGACAGGGTCAAAGCGATGGGGAAAATTCTGTGGCGAGGATCGCCGACCTTGACTCTGTGCTGACAACAGGGAGTTGACTGCGTCGATACTGATATGGCGACACACGAGTAAGAGACATCCGCCGGAGAAGGAATCACATGCGACCGTACATGGACAAGGTCATGCCCGACGCGTGGAACGCGGCCCTCGCGTTGTCGTCGGCGATACGCGAGGCGGCTGCGCAGCGAGGCCTCTCGGCGCAGGAGTCCGAGCTCATCAAGGTGCGGGCGTCTCAGATCAACGCGTGCGCTTTCTGCCTGGACCTGCACGGCCGCGAGGCCCGGCAGTCCGGCATCCCTCAGCAGAAGCTCGATATGCTTCCCGCGTGGCGGGAGAGCCCATTGTTCGACGAGCGTGAGAGGTCGATCCTCGCGGTGGTCGAAGCCGCCACAGTGCTTCCCCCCACAGAGGAGTCCAGAGCGGATCTGTCCGGTGCGCTGTCGGTTCTGGGGGAGCCGACGTTCGTGGCAGCCGAGTGGGTCGCGGTGACGATCAACGCCTTCAACCGCATCTCCATACTCAGCGAGCACCCCGTGCGCCCTCGGGACGTCGAGGGTGCCGTCATTCGAGGGTGATGCCGCCCGCGAGGGTCACTTGCCTCTGTTCGCATCGAACTGCGCCATCACCAGCGCAGCAGTGCTGGCGAATCCGGAGCCGCGGCGGCCACCGTCAGCCAAGAAGCTGTTCCCACCGCAGGGGCAAGACGGTCACCGCCCACCTGCGACTTGACTCTGTGCTCACAACACGGTGTCTTGTGGAGAGAACGGGCTTGCCTGCGACGCCGAGTCGGCGACCACCCCGGACAGAGAGATGAACATGAGATATCGAAGGATCTTCGGTGCCCTGATCGCTGCAGCGCTTCTCGCCGGAAGCGGTGTCGTCGCCGGATCGTCCGCGCGAACCACGATGCCCACTTCTGCCGTGCGTGCCGCCCTCGCAGAGACCATGGAGCTCGACGGGTGGCCTGCCGCTCTCGTCGCCGTCCGAGATGAAGGCGACCGCGTGAAGACGTTGGCGGCCGGCCCGCTCGCGGATCCGCCGATCGACTACACCGTCTTCGATCCCTCATGGGCGCACGCCGCCGGCGCAATGATCTCGACAACCGAGGACATGACGACGTTCTTCTCGGCGCTCGCCGAGGGAGAGCTCCTTCCCGCGTCTCTTCTCGCGGAGATGCAGCAGACGATCCCGGCCGACTCGATCTGGCCGGGAGCGGCCTACGGCCTCGGCCTCATCGCCTTCGAGCTGAGCTGTGGAGTGACCGCCTGGGGACACGGAGGCGACGCGCCGGGCACGGTGAGCCGCGTTGCCGCCACGGAAGACGGCCGGGCGGCCGCGATCGTCGTCACCAAGAACGGTAGGGAAGCGGCGGCGGAGAAGCGCCTTCGCGATCTGGTCGACACTGTCATCTGCGCGCTCTGAGCAGCAGAATAAAGTAGTCGACGACAGAAGACGAGGGCCGCCATGGGATGGAGCACGCGAGAGGTCGCCGACCTCGCCGGTACCACGGTGAACACGGTTCGGCACTACCACCGTGTCGGCCTACTCGAGCAGCCGCAACGGTCGTCGAACGGCTACAAGAGCTACGAGGTGCGACACCTCGTTGAGCTCCTGCGCATCCGCCGTCTGCGTGAGCTCGGGGTACCCCTCGATCAGATCGACCGAGTCGCCGCGGGCGACGATCGTGCTGCGGCGGCGCTGGAAGACATCGATGCCGAGCTCGCCGCCACGATCGAGCGTCTGCAGGAGGCGCGCACACAGATCCGCACGATCGCCGACGGAGCGACGACGGCCGATCTGCCTCCGGGATTCGAGAACATGGGTTCGCGTCTCACGGCGACCGACCGTTCTCTGATGCTCATCTACTCGCAGGTCTACGACGATGAGGCCATGCGTGACATCCGCGCGATGCTCGAGTCTGACCCCGAGGACGTGCGTATCGACTTCGACGCCCTTCCTCCGGATGCCGACGAGGAGACGCGGAGCGCTCTGGCGGTGAGGTATGCGGTGGGGCTGGCCCATGATTTCCTGGCATACCCGTGGTTGCGAGATCCGCTCGCCCACCACAAGAGAAGGCCGCAGCTCACCTGGGAGATGGTCGCGGAATCGGTCGCCGCTCTCTACAACCCCGCCCAGCTCGATGTGATCGCCCGCGGCACCGCCATCGCGCTGGCAACGGTCGAAGCATCCGCGGAATGATCCGACCCGCGTCTCGCGCCGCGTCCCGGCTCACAGCCTGGGAAGCACCGTCGCTGCGATGACCGTGTTCATGATGACGGCGTTCATCGTGCGGACCACTGCGCTCGATGCGGCGGCTGCGCCCCAGTCGCCGTTCTCCAACGTCTTGGCGCGAGTATAGACATCGCTGCCCCAGGGGATCTCGGCATGCAATTGGGGGAGGGTGCCGCTCGCAGAAAGCAGAGCGATGCTCGCCGCTGTGCGGGGGGTGGGCTCGTCGCCATCGATGAGCGCGGCCCGCACATTGCGGATCAGTCCGGCCCGGCGATCGCTCGCCAGCGTGATCTTCGTCGTCGGGATGAATCCGAGAATCTTGCCCTTCGTGCGGAGTAGGTCGCCGCGGGCGACGACACGGTCGAGGACAGGTCCGCGCAGGAGCGGGCCGGAGCCGGCCAGGACGGTCTGCACGTCCTGCGCCTTCTTCGACAGCGACGACAGTGCCGGCTCGAGGAGCGGATCGGGGGCTTCGCCCGCACCGGCCGCCCGCACCCGGGTGAACATCCCGTGCTCCTCCGCTTCGACCCGGCCGGCGAGGGCCAGGTCGGCGAGGACCGCGCCGCCGAGCACATAGAAAAGGATGTTCTCTCCCGCGATGGTGCCGGAATCGGGCTGGAAGAGCAGAAGCATCGTGTCTTCCACGATGAGAGGCTCTTCTGACATCAGTTCTTCACGCATGCGTTCAGTGAAGACCCTGTTCCCAGGACCGGGTCAAGGTCGGATGAGGCCCGAACCCGAGCGTTTGACTCTGTCCTGGGAACAGGGTCTTCACTGCATGCAGAGCGACCGGTCAGCCTCCGGTCGCGGCATCCGACATGAGGAACGAACACCGATGGACAATCCCTACCCCTGGCTCCAGGACTTCATAAACCAGGTTCCCGACTTTCTTCAGCCGGTGATGGTCGCGCTGGCCGCCGCCGTCCCGTACTTCGAAGGTGAGGGCGCCTCTGTTCTCGGCATCATCGCGGGAATCAACCCGGTGGTCGCCGCGCTCGCCGCCATCGCCGGCAACTTCCTCTGCGTTCTCGTCGTCGTCCTGCTCGGAGCTCGCCTCCGCGGCGCCGTCGTTGCGCGACGCGCCGCTCGCTCGACCGTATCGGCCTCTGCGCCGGTCGGCGGATCGACGACGGGCGTTGCCGGCTCCACGACGTCTACAGCCGTCCCGGCGGCTTCGGCGGACGACGAAGAGGACGAGACGACGCGGCGAGGCAAGGGACGCACCAAGCTCCGGCGCTGGATGGTCAGGTTCGGTGTTCCCGGCGCCAGCCTCCTCGCCCCTCTCGCGCTACCGACCATGCTGACCGCCGCATTCTTCGTGGCTGCCGGAATCCCCAAGGAGCGGGTGCTGTTCTGGCAGTTCATCGCGATCGTCCTGTGGACGAGTGCCTCGGCGCTTGCGGCCTCGGGCGTGCTCGCTCTGCTGGGTTGGTGAACGGACTGCGGGGAGACGATGCCCGCGCAGATGCGGCGACGCCTCACGCCACGGCATCCGCAGCCGCGGTGATCATCTCGGCGACGAGCGTCGGCTGGGAGACCGGCAGAGCGTGTGAACCGCCGGGGACCAGCTGCGCCGTCACGGCCCTGTTCCTCGAGATCCATGACGGGGCGTGCGTGTGAGGCGCGACCTGCGGATGCTGCCCATTGCCGGGGCGGTCTGGGCGGTTGCGCTCGTGTGCGTGTTCGTTCCGGCCGCGGCGGGGTGGTGTGTGCTCGTCGGTGCGGTCGGGATGCTGGTGGTGGGGGTGATGCTGGCGTGTGGCTCACGCGGCATGCCGTCGCATGCTGCGCTGGTGCTCGTCATGTTCGCCGCTGCGGCGGCGGTGTCCGTCACGGCCCTGACCGCCGCACCGGCGCGCGACAGCGCGGCGTCGTGGGATGGGCGTGTGGTCGAGGCGACGGGCGAGGTCACCTCGTCGGCGTCTCTCGGTCGGGACGGGCGACTGTGGATAGAGTTGCAGCTCACGGGCATCGGATCGCCGGGGGCGGTGCGCGCGGCATCCGCCCCGGTGCGGATCGGCGTCGACCCGGCCGATGGATTCGATCTCGGCGCGCAGGTCCGGGTCACAGGTGAAGCCGCGGCGACAGGCTCGGGGGAGAGGGCGGCGCTCGTGGTGTTCGCGAGCACTGCGTCGGTCGACGCGCCGACATCGGGTGTCTTCGCGGTGGCGGCCGACGTGCGCAGTGCGTTCATAGAGCGGTCGGTGAGGCTGCCTGAACCTGGGGCCGGTCTGCTCCCCGGTCTCGCGGTGGGCGATACTCGTGCGGTGTCGACGGAACTGAACGACGACATGCGCACGAGCGGACTCAGCCACCTGACCGCGGTCTCCGGAGACACAGTTGAGAAGACAGGTGGGTCAAGCGCGCTCTTGCCGCGCAGCCGCTGCTCGCCATCATGAGCGAGGGGGAGGCAACCGTTATTCATGTCCGGAGAGGCCGATGGCGGTGCAGTGCACCGCGGCTCTAGGGTATGCGCATGACTGATACAAAGACGAGGGTGGTCCTAATTGGCGGACCGCTGGATGGACCACCACGAAGTCGACGTGGTCGTCGAACGGCTACATTTCAACTCACTGCATCACCCCGGTTACGTACAGCATGTGTACGACTTAAAGGGCAAGGACGCGCGCTTTAACGAGCCCGTCTACGAGCACGCGGGGGAGGACGAGACGAACCATCCTGCTGGGCTTGAGCGAGTTGGGATCGACCTCCCGGCCCACGCCTTCGTCACCAGCTAGCAGAGAAGTTGCGGTGGCAAGCGGTGCGGTCGCCGAATGAGCGAGCAAGGAAGGACCTCAGCGTTGCCCGACGAACTCCGGCAACGCTGTTGAAAGGCTCTCCTCGAACAAATTTGGACTGATGGACTCCTCACACTCAGAAGAGTCTCGACACTCAGAAGAGTCTCGGGCAAACGTCGATGGCATGATCAACACATCCTTGAGCATGTCGTAGCCCTAGATGATTCAAAGCCCGTTGGCTGTCTTCTCGGTGAATGCCGAGGTCTCTATTCGGGTAGGTGCAGAGAGGGGCTCGTCGGATGTAGGCACCGATTCGATCACTGAATCGCTCGTTTATCGCAAGCGCCGGGGACGTTGCCGTCCGTTGTTGCAGGGGGCGATGTCGTGACGAGGTTCGAGTCCCGCCGTGGGCCGTGAGTAGAGCTATGCCCACACCTCTCTGCTGAGCGCTTTTGCCGGTCAGATTCGCCTTGGGGTTTGCTCGCACTCGAACAGCGCATCTGTTGCCGTCGACTGCGGGTCCGGACGTTACGGAGCAGGCTCCTCGACTCGGAATCGGCGCGCGCTTCTTTACCGTCGAGCGCGCGGCCTCAAGGAGAGTGACGCGGCCATCCAGAATTTTTGTGACGTGGTGCGAATCCCTGGGCCGCAACGGGCTCTAGGTGCTCGGCAAGGTCGGATTATCTTCCGCTCTAGACGGGTGTTCGCCGGCTACGCGCGGACGTGGTCGGATGCAGAATGGGGTACGCCGGATGGTTGCGACAGGTGGTCTCGTGGGTGGCGAACGGCATAGGCCTGGCAGCTCTCGCCGCCAGCCTGCGGCGCCGCTACCTCGATTGGGAAGCGGGGGCTAGCTACTTGTTCCTCTCGCGTTCGACGATCTTGTTGACCGCGTCCTGCATTTCGATTTCCGCCTCGCCCGCGCTGAGCTCGCCACTCAGGATGCGCCGGGCACGATCGAGGGCTCTCGCGCTCGGTTGCTGGCCCTCGAGTTGATGTCCCTTCTCGATCGCCGCGAGTGCGTGATCTACCTGCGCGGGCGTTAGCCGTTGCTCATCCATAGTCTGCTTCCTTGTACCGGTCGGATCAAAGTCCCCCTGAGCGTAGTCCTGCCCGACCGCCGAAAATCGACGCCCACCTACTCAGAGACGCAGGATGGCACATGCTGGCCTCACGGCTTCGAACCCCTGGCGCGTTCTCCCTCGGAGAGGGGTACGCGCCGATAGTCGGGATAAGTGGTCTTATCGTGGCCAATGGGCCAGACGTTGAAGTGAGATGGGGCTGAGTAGGTACCTGGCGTCTGAGCAGTGCTCGAGCGGGATCGAGAGGGTTCGAGCGTCTGCAAAAAGCGGTGCCGCGGAGCTCGATATACGGCCTGCGAGACTCAGGCAGTCACAGCGATGCAGGTGCGTGCCGCTCAGGTTTCTGTGGACGCCAAGTGAGCAGCTGTCTCGGCGAGACGCATCGAGAATCCGGCCTCGTTGTCATACCAAGCCGCCACGGAAACCATGCCGTTGAATGACTGGGTCAGCGGAATGTCCACGATCGAGGAGTGCGGATCTCCGACGATGCGGGCCGAGGTCCACTCGTCTTCGAACACATCAAGGATGCCGCGGAGTGGGCCCGCGGTCGCAGCTCTGCGGAACGCGTCGCGAAGATCCTCCGTCGCGATCTCGTGCTCCGGAATCACGTTGAGCTCCACGATGCTGCCGGTGCGGACGGGCACCCGATAGGCCTTGCCGGTGATCTGAAGATCCGGCCAGATGAAACCCAGGGCTTTCGCAGCGCCGGAAGAGGACGGGATGATGTTCTCCGCGCCGGCCCAGGAGTCTCTCCTGGACTTCATCGGTTGGTCCGTCAGTGACTGAGTGTTCGTGTACGCATGGACGGTTGAGAAGACACCGAAGCGAATGCCCGTGGACTCGAGGAGAACCTTGACGACGGCCGCAAGTGCGTTGGTGGTGCAACTCGCCATGCTGATGATCTTGTGCGCACCGCTGTCGTAGTCGTCCAGGTTGATGCCCGGTAGCAGCACGGCGTCGCAATCCTCAGCAGTCTTGCTCGGGCCGCTGACCAGCACGCGCTCGGCACCGTTTGCGAGATGCCGCTCAGCCGCTTCCCGGGTGACGCCGCGGCCGGTGCAATCGACGACCAGATCGATGCCGAGCGCGTTCCAGTCCGGCACGCCCTCACGGGAGTTGATGTACGTGATTCGTCTACCGTCGATGGAGATGGACGTGTCGTCGTCTGAGGCGACACCTGGCCACCGTCCGTAGTTCGTGTCCACCTCGAGGAGCGCGGCGAGGTCATCGGCCGAAGCGATGTCACAGACGACGCTCGGGAAGAAGAGGTCGTTCTGCACGGCGCTGCGCACAAGCTGGCGGCCGATACGTCCGAAGCCGTAGACGGCGATGTTCTTCATGATGTGATCCTTCGAGTGAGGAGGTGGTCGCTGGGTGTATGTCCCGGATGTTGCGCGTCGACCAGGTCCCCATATTCCGGATTCTGGTTGATGTAGGCAGAAACCAGGGGACAGTAGATGGTGACGAGCAGACCGCGATCGCGCACGTCGTCAAGGGCGTAAGCGATGAGCTCTACAGCGATACCTCGCCCTCGGAACTCCGGAACAACCGTCGTGGAGAGGATCACGACCCGGTTACCCATCTGTTTGAAATCGATCGACGCGACCTCGAGCTCGTCGAGGCTGGCCACGTAGTGACGTCGAACGTCGTCGCGGTGCACGACCATCTCGAACTCCGCGTCCACCGAGGGCAGATCGACGTCGCGAAGACTGTCCCTGCGAAGGTCCGCCAGGCCGTCCCGAAGGAACCTGTCCTCGGCTGTGTGGACTGCGGATTCGGAGCCTTCGCTCTCGCCGCTGTTCTGTTGCGTGCTCATCATTCGCGTCCATTCTTCAGGGGATCGGTTTCAATCGACCGCGCATCGTGGATGTCGACCGCCGGTCATGAGGCAGCGGGTCACCCGATGAAGACGAATCCGCCCTCGGTGGCATTGGCTTCAGAGAAGGTGATCGCCATCTGGAGGTAGCACAACGCCTCCTGTGCCTCGGCGCGGTCAAGGCTGCCGACGTCAAATGTCTCTGCCCCAGCACGGCTCGCCATATCGAGGACAAATGCCGCGGCATCGCGGTCATCGGATGAAGCAAGCACCGTGAGCGGCTGGTCGTCGATACCTGCGGCCTTCAGATGACCGGCGTAGTTGGTGTTGAATGCCTTGACGATCCGGCTGTCGGGCAGCGCCTCAGCGAGAGCGGCAGCCGCGCTCCCTTGCGGGGCGCGTACCCGAGCAAGCGGGTCGAAGGTGACGGGGTTGCTGATGTCGATGACGATCTTGCCCGCGAGAGCTTCGCTGTGATCTCTGATGATGTGTTCGTGCGCGGTGTAGGGAACAGCCAGGAGGACAGCATCGAAGCCTGAAGCATCCCACTCCTCGCCACGGCCGACGGCCTTGGTTTCGACAGACGCTCTCGCCAGAAACTCGCTGATGGCGCTGGCCATGTTTCCGTTGCCAAGAATCAGGATCGATGTCATGAGCTTTCTCCTTCTGTAGGCATCATCGCTTCGCGCATGTCGACAGCGAGGGCTGGGCAAACTGCGCTGCTCACAGACTGCTTCAGTCGATGAGAGAAGCGAAGAGTCATTCGACCCAGAACTACTCAAGTCATCGCCCGGTGTTGTGAGTGAGTGCCCTGATTGCGCCGGTCAGTGAAGACGAGTGAGTAGCGCGCTGGGTCGACTTCGAGTCATCTGACTGCTGACGTCGCACGCCGCGGACGCGAGCCTGAATGCCTAACGGAAGGGGTCGAAGTGGATCCGACGAGAGAGCCAGACGGCGGGGCGATCTGCCGACTGGAGCGTGAACTAATCGTCAGGGATTTCCTGGCGACATTCAACGCTGCACCTCGCGATGCTGAAGGCACGGCTTCGATCGCTGCCTTCCTGCACCCCGATGTGGTGTACCGTCCTTCCCTGTGTCATGGGGCTGTCGGTCGCGACGCCGTCGCGCGCGTCTGTGAGCAGGTGCGCTGTGCGTTCGAGACATTCGTGATCGAAGTCGAGTCGCTACTGGTGGGGGAGGGGGTGATTCTCGTCGAGCACGCGATGCGCATAGGTCTCATCGGGGTTCCCGTGCAGAACCTGATGGGCTTCTCAAGCTTCCAGATCAGCGGTGAGCTCATCAGCGAGTGGCATCAGGTGCATGTATGACCCCTCGCGAATGAACAGCGCGCGTTGCGCAACGGGCAATCGATGAGTCATGTGACCCGAAGACGCATGCGCGTTTTTCGTCCACAGTGAGTGGTGTCCACTGCTGAGTGGGCTGCGGTCGAGGAGAGATGATGGCAACCCAGCACGAATCCCAGGATCAGTCGTACGCTCGCTCTCCTGAGGAGGTGCTCCGAGTCCTTGAGGTCTCTCGCGATGGGCTCCGCCAGGACGAAGTGATTGCGAGACAGCGGAGCTTCGGGCCGAACCGGCTTCCTGAGGCCAGAAGACGAAGCCCAGTCCTGCGATTCCTCGGCCACTTCAACAACATTCTCATCTACATCCTGCTCGCATCGGCTGTCGTGAAGGCGGTCTACCGGGATTGGATCGATTTCTGGGTGATCTTCGTCGTCGCCCTCGCCACGGGGCTCATCGGCTTCCTTCAGGAGGGCCAGGCCGAGCGCGCACTCGCCGGTATCCGACGGATGCTCTCCTTGCATGCGACAGTGCTGCGAGATGGTGAATGGTCGGACGTAGTCGCCGAGGAACTTGTGCCGGGAGACATAGTGCGTCTTCGCCCGGGCGATCGCGTGCCCGCCGATCTGCGCCTTTTGACCGTCGAAGGCTTGGAGATCGATGAGTCCCCCCTCACCGGCGAATCGGTACTCGCGGTCAAGGGGACGGGGGCTGTGCCTATCGGAGCGGTGATCGGTGATCGCGTCGGGATGGCGTTCTCTGGAACGGTTGTGGGCGCCGGTACAGGAATCGGCATGGTTGCGGCTACGGGAAGCGACACGGAGCTCGGTCGGATCCAAACTCTCATCGACGAAGCGGATCCCCTCGGGACTCCTCTGACGGGGCAGCTCGATCGCCTCGGCAAACGGATCGCAGCGTTCATCCTGGTGCTGGCGGGAGTGATGACGGTTGTCGGTTTGCTGCTGCACGGTGACGGGCCGGAACAGCTGCTCGACTCTGCGATCACTTTCGCCGTAGCTGCCGTCCCGGAAGGGCTGCCGGCGATCGTCACGATCACACTCGCTCTCGGCGTGCGGCAGATGGCCCAGCGCAACGCGATCACGCGGAAACTCACGGCTGTCGAGACGCTCGGCGAGGTGACGACGATCTGCTCGGATAAGACCGGAACTCTGACGTACAACGAGATGACAGTGCGCTCGCTCGTCACATCGGTGGGTCGGTACTCGATCACAGGGGTCGGGTACAGCCCCGAAGGCCACGCGGTCTCAGAGCACTCGGGGGAGGCCGCTTCCTTCCATGAGCGTCGCGACCTGCACGAACTCGTGATCGCTCTTTCCCGCTGCACGGACGCAGCCGTCCAGAAGACTGACGATGGCTGGTCAGTCGTCGGTGCGCCCACAGAAGGAAGCTTGGTGGTGCTCGCGCGCAAAGCGGAGTTCACGGGGGAGGGATACCAACGGACGGCCGAGCTACCGTTCAACTCCAAGAACAAGCTCATGGCTGTGCTCGACCGCTCTCCGGACGGCAGCGTGCGCCTGATAGCGAAGGGGGCGCCCGATCGACTCCTCGATCGATGCGCGTACCAACTCGACGCGAATGGGGGGAAGACGCCTCTCCGACGAGAAGAGTGGGACGACGCGGTGGACTCGTTGGGTCGTCAGGGGTTGAGAGTCCTCGCTGCTGCTGCTGCTCCCTCATACGGAGCGTCGACCATAGAGCTTGGGGACGTGCACAGTCTCACACTGTTGGGACTTGTCGCGATCGCGGATCCACCACGCGCCGAGGCAATCGAGGCGATCCGTCGCTGCCGAGAGGCAGGCATTCGGGTCACGATGATCACCGGAGACCACGCATCAACTGCATCCGCGATCGCTGCGGAGCTCGGGATCGCGGGGCGGTCTTTTCCTCGGGTGGTGACCGGCGCCGAGCTGCAGGTGATGTCGGATGTCGATCTTGCAGATATCGCACCGACCGTGGACGTCTTCGCTCGTACGAATCCGGAGCACAAGATACGAATCGTTCGTGCGTTGCAGTCGCGACGTCAGGTTGTTGCGATGACGGGGGACGGTGTGAATGATGCCCCCGCTCTCACCCGTGCTGACATCGGCATCGCGATGGGCATCAACGGAACCGAAGCAACGAAAGAGGCGGCAGACATCGTCCTCGCCGACGACGACTTCGCCACGATCGAGCGGGCGGTAGCCGAGGGGCGGCGCATCTTCGACAACATCCAGAAGTCACTGATGTTCATCGTCCCGACGACTTTCGCCCAAGCGCTGATCGTTCTGACAGCGGTCATCATCGGGTTCGTTCCGCCGCTTCAGCCAACTCAGGTGTTGTGGGTGAATCTGGTGACCGCCATTACTCTTTCCCTGGCTCTCGCATACGAGCCGGCCGAACAAGGGCTGATGTCCCGGCCGCCTCGAGCCGTCACATCCTCGATGATCGACGGCATCCTCATCGCGAGGATCACGGTCGTGACGCTACTGATCACAGCGGCGTCGATCGGCATCTTCTTCGTGGAGCTGGGGTCTGGGTCGTCGTTCGCCATTGCGCAGACCAGCGCGGTGACCGTGCTCGTTCTCGGACAGGTTGCGTACCTGTTCAACTCACGATTCTTGCGCGTCTCCAGCTTCTCCCTTCGTGCGCTCCGCGGAAACCCAGTCGTCTGGGTATCTGTCGGTATCCTGCTCCTGCTTCAGCTCGCTTTCACGTACGTGCCAGCAATTCAGGAGTGGTTCCACACGGCACCACTCACATGGCGAGAATGGGGCATCGCCCTCTCGCTCGCTGTAGCGATCTTCCTGATTGTGGAAGTAGAGAAGGCGATCGCTCGGGCGGCCAGGAAACGGAGGAAGCCATGAGAGATATCGACCCGAAGGCGGTCCCAAGCGGCACGGGGTGCGTGGACTGCGACGATGTGGGCTCGTGGTGGGTGCACCTCCGCCGCTGCGCGGCATGCGGTCACGTGGGATGCTGCGATAACTCCCCGAATCGCCATGCGACAGCTCATGCCGCGACCACGGGCCACCCACTGATCCAGAGCTTCGAGCCGGGGGAGGAGTGGTTCTGGAATTACGACAGTGAGCAGTACGTCGACGGACCGGTCCTTGCTCCGCCCCAAAGTCATCCCGATGGCCAGCCCGCCCCGGGGCCGGCCGGTCGAGTGCCCGCTGACTGGAGGCAGATCCTGAGGGCCCAGGGCGCGTAAATCGTCATTGAGGGTGAGCGGGTGAGAGCACCGAATCGAGTCGATTGACCTACGCCGACAACCAGCGGCTGCGGGATAGTCGGATCATGGAGCACAAGAAGAAAATCGTCGTTGTCGGCGGCACCGGACTGGCGGGGTCTGCAGTGGTGAGGACCCTCTCCGAGCAGCCCGTAGACCTCGTCGTAGCGTCTCGGGCCACTGGGGTGAACTCATTCACGCGCGCGGGTCTTGAGGAAGCGCTTGATGGAGCGGACGTCGTCATCGATGTCACCAACTCCTCCTACACCGATGAAGCGGCAGCTCTCGAATTTTTCGAGGTGTCGAGCTTGAACCTGGTGAACGACGGACGCGCAGCGGGAGTCTCGCATCACATCGTGCTCTCCATCGTCGGGGTCGAGAAACTGGCGAATTCCGAGGGCGGCTATTTCCGAGCGAAGGCTCTCCAAGAGCGAATCGTCGCAGAATCTGGGGTGCCCTACACGATCATCCACTCCACACAGTTCTTCGAGTATCTCCGCAGCATCGCAGCGTTCGCGACGCGTCAAGGGCGGGTGACTGTCCCCGACGCGCTGGTCCAACCAGTGGCGGTCGAGGAAGCCGCGAAGGTGATCTCAACGGTCGCGTTGTCTGAACCTCGCAACGGGGTACTCGAAGTCGCAGGTCCGCAACGCGGCCGGCTGAAAGACTTCATCCGCTTCGATCTCGCCTCGGTTCTCGACGATAGGCAGGTCGTCGCCGACGCCTCCGCCACGTACTTCGGAGAACTTCCGACGGACGATCTCTTCCTTCCGGGGCCGTCCGCTCAGCTGTCCGACGTGACGATCTCGGAGTGGCTCGAAACTGCGCGCGCGGCTCAACCAGACCTGTTGCATGTGAGCTGGCCGTTCCCGTGAGATCGAACCCCCAGAGATCGGAAGAATGATGTCCACACAACATGAGGCCCCTCTTCCGGAGGACGTGGAGCAGGGCGTCCTGATTGCCGGCGCGATCCCCGGAGGCGACCCCGCGGTACTCCATCACGCAAGCGCTCTCGCTCAGGCGATGGGTGTTCCACTGCTGGTCGTGCATGTCGATACCACCATCGAAATCGACCTGCCCGATCCTGATGGCTACGTCCGTCCTGTACTCGAGGCGCTTCGGCGCGGCGAAGCGGATCTTGAGATCGTTCGCAGAGAGGCGAAGTCAGTTCTCGAGCAGACAAGTGTCGAGTGGACCGTGGTCCAGGTGGCCGGTGATCCGGCGATGGCTTTGCATCATCTTGCTGAGCGCTACCACGCGTCGATGTTCGTTGTTGGTACTCGGCGCGGCGACATCGGAGACGCCGTTCGTGAATTCTTGGACGGCTCCGTGGCGTTGCGCCTCACTCGCCATCAGTCTCGCCCGGTCGTGGTGATTCCGACAGGGGTCATCCACCCCTGGCGAAGCGAGGGCGACGGATGAGAAATGCCAGCGTGCGGCGCCGAAAGGGCCTGCGATGGAGACCCTGAATGAGGTAGCCCTCCCGTATGCGGAATGGCAGCCCACGAAAGAGACGATCCACAGGTATCTGCAGATCGTAGGGAAACTGCGCCTCGCCGTCAGCCCGAGGCGAAATCACTGGTGGAATGTACCGTTCCATGTGACGGCTTCGGGTATCACTACTCGCCCGATGGGCCGAGACCCGGTGTTTGCGATCGACTTCGACTTCATCGATCACCGCTTGATCGTGGCCACAAATCACGGGTCTCGAAGTTCCTTTTCTCTCCAGGGACTGAGCGTGGCAGAGTTTCACGATGCCCTCGTCCACGCGATGCTTGCGGTGGGTGCGGACCCGTTCCCCATATTGCTGTCCCGCCCGTTCGATCTCCCGGACAGCGACCGTCAGTTTCGAGTCGACGACGAACATCGCTCCTACGATCCTTCAGCAGCCGCAACATACTGGCGGGTGCTCGCCGACGTGAACATCCTGTTGGAGGAGTTCTGCGGCCGATACTCCGGAAAGACGAGTCCGGTCCACCACTTCTGGCACACCTTCGACATCGCAGCGACACGGTTCTCCGACGCCATTGTTGAGCACGGCGGCGGCGTCGACCCCGTCACACGAGAGGCCTATTCGCGTGAGGTCATGAGTTCGGGCTTGTGGTTCGGTGACGCAGAGACACCGGAGCCGGCGTTCTACGCGTACACATCGCCGGAGCCAAACGGACTGTCTGACCAAGCCCTACCTGATGGCGCGAACTGGCGGCCTCGAGGCGGCGAGCACCTTGCGGTGTTCCCCCTCTCCGCTGCGCAGCGCACTGGCGACGTCCGAACAGCTGCGTTGGAGTTCTGGGAGGTCGCTTACCGCGCCGGTGCGATGCTTGCCAACTGGGACATCGATCGACTGTCCTGCCCCGACGGGGTGACTGATCCGTTGCTGCGCATCTCGATCGCTTCGACTGCGGCGCCGCTCAGGGCGTCCCGCAGCTGAGCCCTCGTCGTCACGCCCAGTTTCGGGAACAGCCGATACAGGTGCCCCGCTACGGTTCGCGGCGACAGGAACAATCGCCGACCAATCTCCTTGTTCGAGAAGCCGGCGGCCGCCAACTCGGCGACGCGCGCTTCTTGCTCCGTGAGAACGGACACCACGTCGTCGAGTGGTTCCCTTGTGGTGGTGCGCAGTTCGCGCTGCACACGGTCGACCCAGGCCACCGCTCCGATGTTCTGGAAGTCCATCCTCACTCGGAGTAGCTGGTGCCGTGCTTCCGTGATTCGACGCATGCTGCGCAGGCGCTCCGCGTACACAAGCCGGAGACGAGTGGCCTCGTAGACGAACGGAAGTCCTTCTGCAGCGAGGAGCAACGACTCGATTCGCTCAAGTCCGTGATCTGCATCGATGATGGCTTCACTCGCACTCAGGACGAAGTCGGCGCGCTTTGATTGGAAGTCGTTCATGACCAGCGTCGACTCGCTGAGGCGTCTTCGCGCTTCTGCGACCATCCCGATCTTCAACGCATAGTCGACGAAATCAAAAACCTCGATCGGACCGTAGGGCCCCACAGTGAGGCTGAGATGATCGGGTCGGCGGGTCAGAAGTAGCGCGACGGCTACGTCGTAATTGCCTCGCGATCCCTCCATGAGGATGACAACGGATTCAGCGACGGCGCGGAGGCGA
Source organism: Microbacterium sp. LMC-P-041 (assembly GCF_030209555.1). Taxonomy (NCBI): domain Bacteria; kingdom Bacillati; phylum Actinomycetota; class Actinomycetes; order Micrococcales; family Microbacteriaceae; genus Microbacterium; species Microbacterium sp. LMC-P-041. The sequence continues at coordinate 151,786 of NZ_JARVRV010000002.1, read as the reverse complement.
TGCGCTCGGCGGATGCCGGGGTCAGAGAGCACCTGTTCTACGCGTCTGCTGGCTCGGTCGCGGTCGCCCCGAAAGGCTTCGACGACCGCGAGCATGGTTTCCGCATTCAAAGCGAAGAGTTTGCTGCCGACGCGCTGCGCAAGCAGCAGAGCGGAGGCCGCTGTCGTGCCGGCAGTGCTCCAGAATTGCGACTGGATCTGCACGTGGGAGAGGAAGGTCGTGCGGATGAGTTCGGCCAGGACATTCTTCGACGACAGACCGATGCCGTCCGACAGTGCATGTCCAGCGAGCCGCATGGTCTTGAAGGCATCCAAGACGTCGGCGATGCTTTCGACCACCTCCATCCAACTTCGTCTGCCATCGAGTGGGGTGTCCGAGAGGCGAGCTCCGTCTGGGGCATTGACGGCCGACATCGTGGCTGCGATCCGGCGGAGAGTCGGGTGGGCCCGTGTGCCATCCTCTGCAACGCGGTCGATGAACTCGTCCCACCCGGACTCTTGAGGGTCGGCCATGCAGCGCAGGGCCAGAACGGTCAGGCACTGATTGCGAATGTCGTCGTCTTCGACGGTGTCGAGCGACGCTTGAAGGGTGTTGTGGGCGGCTTGCATGTCGTCTTCTCGAAGTACCTGGATGAGTGCGCGCGCCGGCGCGCTCAGCCGCAGCAACTTGTCACCTGCCCCTTGACTCACACCGTGAGCGATAAGCCGGCGCGCCAAGGTCAGGTCACCCTCGAAGGCCGCGATATTCGCCGCACTGGCCATCAACATCGCGTCCGTGACCGGATCGAGCTGCCGAGCGGGAGCCTGCAGCAACCAGTTGACTGCCAATAGTGGAAATCCGGCTTCATCGAGACGGACGGCTGGATTGACCGCGGCTTCGTCAGCTGTGGAAAGACACGTGCTCAGCTCATCGAGATCGGCAGTCACTAGAACGGTGACGCGATGCAGTTCGTCAACGATATGCACACTGCCATCAGCTCGGCGGCTTACGAATCCGGCCTGCACAGCCTCCTGCTCCACGGGGGTGTACGTGGAGGACGTCCACTGCGGTCGCGTCACACACAAGCGCAGAATCAGATGTCGGCACTCAACGCTGAGACCGCTGAATGCACTAGCGGTTTCACGGTTCACACCGAGGGAATCTGGGTCTGGCAGTTCACCGAACCATGATCTGGAGTTCAGATCGTCGGGTACGGCTTCCGGGAGAGAGTTGGCGGAACCGAACAGGTCGAGAAGATGGCGGACCGCGAGCGGAGAGAGAGCTGGGTATCGGGTACTGATGGAAATGAGATCTCTCATACCAGCAAGATAGAGGCGGGCAGGGGCCGCGCACATCGCATGACTCTTGGAGACGTTAACACGAATGGGTATGCCCCGAGCAGCATCGATGAGAGAAGACACGGAGTGAGGATGAACGCAGACGATCCGATGACTCGAAGAAGTGAGCTGCGGCGCGGTCTTCGCGGTCGTGACGATGAGATCGAGAGATTACGCCGACTACTCGGCGGTCTCGTGGGAGGCTCGGCCGACCATGTGCTGATCGTCGGTGAGCCGGGGTCCGGCAAGTCGGCTCTCCTCGATCACGCCCGAGCAGAGGCTCTGGACGCGTCGATACCGGTTGCCCTGGTGCGTCCTGGGGGAATCGCGTCCTCGGGCATCGCAGCGACGATTGCGCAGGCTCTCGCTGAGCCGGGAATCGGCGTCATCGATGAGTCGGCGGCCCATCAGATGGAGACGTCACCGGAGCTCCGTTACTGGTGGCTCCAAGAGATCGAAGCAGCGATCGAGCGACTCTCGCGACCGCTGTTGATCGTGATCGACGACCTTCAGTTCGCGGATGAACTCACTCGCCTCGCTGCTCGAGTTCTGCCGAGACGCATGGCTCAATCCTCCGTGGGATGGATCGTCGCCCAGCGCACGGCTGATTTCGATCAGGAGGCGATGCGCACCGTCTCAGGTCCCATGTCGGCCAGGAATCCGATCGTCTTGGGTCGTCTCGACACGGAGGCTGTCGCGAAAATTGCAGCAGATGTTCTCGGTGGCGCACCAGATGATGCGATCCGATCTGTTCTGGCTCGCGCCGAGGGCCTTCCGCTGCGCGTGATCAGCTCGGCGCGCGAGCTGAAGGATGCAGGCGCGGCGCAGATAAGCAACGGCACCGTCTCGCTCGTTCGAAGTCGGCTGGAGGCCCGAGACAGGGAAATGGATCCCATAGAACGTCGCCTGGGGACTCTGGACCCAACTGCGCGCGAGATCGCTCTGTCGGCGTCAGTGCTCGGTCTTCAGTTCACGGTGGAGGATATCCTGCTCTTGACTGGCCTCGCTCCCGGCCAGCTTCTGCAGCCCGTCGCCGAGCTGCTTCGATCCGGTGTCCTGCGCGACGCGGGAGGTGCCCTCGAATTCGAGCATGAGATAGTGCGTCAGACAGCCGAGGGGCAGCTCGAACCTGAGACTCGCAACCGCTTGAGCAGAGCCGCGTTTGTCATGAGTCGCGAAGCGAACGATGCATCCCCGGTGCTGGCGAAAAGGGCGCTGCGAGCGGTGGAGCAGACAGCAAGCAAGGCACCAGGGTCACCGACCCCTGACGAAGCTCTCGAGATCCTGGAGACTGCGTTGACCGCCGTCGCCGAGGAGGATGCACAGCTCGCCGCCGACATCGTCGAACTTCGCTTGCAGCTTCTCGACCAGGCAGGATCGCAACTGCGTGGAGCGATGGCGGAAGCTATTCCTTTTCTGCTTCACGCCGGACGCACGTCGGAGGCGCGCGTGCTCGCGCGACGCGGTATCGCGGCGGGAATGGATCCTGACGAAGAAGTAGCCGCGCGGTTGGCACTCGCGCAGTTGACCACCATGGACGAGCCCACAGCGACCAGAGAGAACCTGCAAGCAGCCCTGCGGCTGCCAGTGCGGTCTCCGGTACTGCGAGGTCGGCTGGCTGCTATGAGCACGCGTCCGTATACGACCGACTATCTGTACGACGCCCTTGAGGAGGTGCTGCCGGAAGTCCGCGAGATCGTGCGGCTTTCCAACGACGATATCGCCCTCTCCACTCTCGAGCATGTGGAAGCGATCGCAGCCTACTTTCGGCACGACTGGGCGTATGCGCGTCAGGTCATCAGCAGGGCGGAGGAACGAAGCGCGCGCGCAGAAAGTCCTGAGGGATGGTTCGCTACCCTCATTCGCATCTCGTTGCTCCGGTACAGCGGCAGACCGTTGGACGCTCTACGCTCGGTCGACCGAGAGATCCGCACCGCAGACGAGCGGCAGCAAGCCTTCGCCCTTTTGCACCTGCAGCTGGTCAGGGCGAACGTTCTTCTGGACCTCGGGCGCCTTGACGAGGCCGAGATTCAAGCTGAGGCGGTTCGCGATCTAGGCGAGGACATCGGCGCCGTCTGGCCAATCGACGTCGGTGCCGTGTCGATCCTCGCGCAGATTGCCATCTACAAAGAGTCGCCGGGAGTGGTCGAACGGCTGGAATCCGTCGTGAGGGAGTTCGAGCGAGATGAGGTCGCGCACCAGCGACGCGGAGGAGAATGGATTCAGCTACTGTTCGCTGACATTCTGGGTGAAACGCGGATGATGGACGCGCGAACGAGCGGCACATACGAGCGGTCACGAATATACGGTCCTCCGGTTGGGGGCGCTTCAGACCCGTTCGACGACGTCTACTTCGCGCGCATCACTCTTGGGATTGGGCGTCCCGAGCGAGCGAAGAAAGCGGCATCCATCGCACGAGACCGCGCTGCAGGCGCCAAGGCCCCGATCGCGAAGGCTGTGTTCGAACATGTGACCGGTCTGATCGATGGGAGCCCGCCACTCCTCAGATCGGCGGCGGAGGCGTACCGTCGAATCGGTCGCCCGTTGGCGGAAGCTGCCGCCTGGGAGGATCTCGCCGTTTGCGTGATGTCACAAGATCGGATGGAAGCGACCGAGGCGCTCCTCACCGCACACACTCTCTTGGCAGCATGCGAGGCAACGCGCTCACTCGCTCGGGTGGAAGGTCGACTGCGCGCACTGGGGGAGCGTCCTCCGGTAAGAACCAGCCCGAGGAACGCCCTTGGTCTCACTGCCGCTGAACAACGCATCGTCAACCGTGCTGCTCGCAATGAAACCGCAGCCGAGATTGCGGCCGCCCTTTATCTGTCGAGAAATACAGTGACAGCCCACCTGAGGCGAATCTACGCAAAGCTCGGAGTACGGTCACGGCAGCAGATGATCGAGGTCGTTCGTGCCGGGGGTATCGGCGGAGCTTGACGAGGTGCGGCCCCACCTCTGTAACTCCTCCCGAGAGGTGATGCCCAGTTTGATGTAGATGCTTCTCAAGTGCGCGACGACGGTGTGTCGTGAGAGGAACAGGTCGGCAGCGATCTGAGAGGCAGAGTGATCCAGTACTGCGCGCTCGACGACTTCGCGCTCCATCCACGTCAACCCATCACTCCTTGCCGGGGCTGTGCCCAGTGACCGGGGTGCGCTCCGGCCGCTGACGCGCAGCAGTCGCCGCACGCGCGCTGCGCTTCTGACAGCTCCAGCCCGATAGAGGATGCGGTGTGCAGCTTCGAACGAAGACAATCCAGACCGATGAGCCTCGCGCTCCGAGACCTCACCGAGCGCGATGTACGCGTCGGCCTCGAGGATAGGACGGCCGAGCGATCTCCACTGCGCGGTAGCAGTGTTCAACTTCGCACTGTCGCCGAACAGCAGCCCTTCGATGTGGGTGAGGATGGCCTGCGCCATTGCCTCTTGCGGATTCTGTTGACGTCGTCCTCGCGCCGAGCGAACGCATCGATCCGCGAGATCCGAGTGTTGCAGCGCCAAACATGCGCGCACGAGAATGACGTCGTCCTCCGGATCGGTCCACGGCAAGACCTCGACCTGGGACCCCATGTGGAATCGAAGGTCAGCGGCAGCCTCGTCGGCGTCGTCTTGCCGATCGAACTCGAAGGCGAGTATCAGACGCCAGGCCGCGCGCCGGAGAGATGCGTCATCGTTCCCGGTGCACGGGGGCCTGAGCGCCATATCGACTTCGCTCAGTACTTCGGGATCTCCTCGCAGAAGAGAGACGAGGAGCTTGGTTCTAATGCCCACGGATTCCATTCGGTCCTCGATGCGCGGAAGCTGATGCTCCTGCATCGGAGCCAGCATGGAAGCGGCCTCATTCACGCGTCCGAGAGAGAGCGCCGCTGACGCTCTCATGGCAGCGAGCGGGATCAGCACGGAAGTGTTTCCTTCACGCTCCGCGTGCGAAGCAATGTCGTCGTACAGCGTGAGCGCGCCTCTGGAGTCGCCGAGAGCGTGTTGGATGTGTGCTTGCCAGAGTGCGGGGACACCCCAGTAGCTCAGCGGAATCCGCGCTATGCGGAGTCTTGTGACTGCAACACCGGCGAGATCACGAGCTTTCTGGAACTGCGATTCCTGAAAACGGGCAGATGACAATGCGAGATGCAGGAGCGCCTGAGCTTCATCGTTGTCTTGGATCGCTGCGCTCAGCAGCGCCTCGGGCGCTTCTTTGGACACGATTCTCTCGAAACCCAACCGCGCAAGGTAGTACAGGCGCAGAGCGTTGAGTCGGGTGCGGATCGGCGAGTCTGATTCGGTCAGCTTCAGTCCGGCTTCGGTGAGCTGAAGACCGCGTGACGCGGTGGTTTCCAGCCGTGCTAGCCACAGCATGCCGTAGGCGTCTTGCTCGTGGGTCGTACGCCCGGTGAAGACCCGGGAGACGATCTCCACAGCCGTGTGAGTCTGAGAGGTCTGCCAAAGGAGCGCGAGCAAGACGTCCGCGACGAGTGGAAGATCAGGATCGTCATCCGCGCGGAAGAGGGACATCGCTTGTTCGCCGAATGCAATGGCCTCTCGGGGACTGACTTCCCTCAGCTCATTCATCGCAGCGACCGCGAGATCGCGGATGCTCACGTCGATCGAGTGTGCATGCGTTCTTCCCGCTTGGAACCCCGTCTGGACGTCAACATCGAGCAGAAGAGCCGCAGGCAGTCCTCGCTTCCTCAGGAGCTTAATGATTGATCTTCGCAGCCCCGCACGCATAGCGGTCGAGACGCTGGAGATGACGGCGTCAACGACACGAAGACTAATGGGGAGTGTGAGATCGGCATCCTGCCGAAGTAGTCCGCGCGCAGCGGCCTGTTGCATCGCTGAGCGGACATCTTCGAGGTCGCTGCCTGTCAACGCTGCAAGATCGTTGGCGGAGAGTGCCACCGGAGCGATCGCAGTGAGTGTCACGATCATGCGGACCATCTCATATTCCGAGTCCACCTCGACCAGATCGTGCGTTGCTGGGGTGGTGGGCCAGAGCGACCTCTCCGCCCCCGCTGGCTCGTCGGCGATCACCCAAGCCAGGTTGCCGTAGTCACCTCTCCTGCGTAGCAACGAGTCCGCCTCAGCGAGCACAGCGTCGGACTTCTCATGAGATGAGATCACGAGTACGGGCTGGCTGCTCGCGAGCGCTTTGATCCCATCGGCAACCATCAGCGCCAACAGGCGGCGACGGTAATCGGTTATCCGCCATATCGGTAGCAGCGGGATCGGTTCTGATCGGAGGTCGTTCAACGAATGAAGTATCGTCCCGCCAGCAATGCTTTCGCTGATCGGGTTGCTTCGTGTTCGAACGACTGCGACTCCTGCTTTTCGTGCAGCTGCAGCCAGGCGGTCCACCGAATCGCCGGTGATCGGAGCGACGAAGCGCCCCCCGGTGCCCGCAACGAGCGCCCCGAGGGCCTCGCTGGTCCAGCGAGGTTGCTCATCTCCAGGCGGTGGCATCGGCAATCAGCGATCGACACCAACCGGTGCATCGATCCCATCTCGAGACCCGACCATCTCCGATAGCGGGACAGCCTCTCGAAGCTTCTGACGGTCAGCTTCGTTGAGCTCGATGCCCGCGGCGGCGATGTTCTCTTCGAGCCGAGTCCGGCGACGAGTTCCTGGAATTGGCACTACTCCCTCGGACATCACCCACGCCAGCGCGACCTGCGCGACGGTAGCCCCCTGCTCCTTAGCGATCGATTGAACCCGTTCGACGAGACGACGATTGGCCTCGAATGCTTGGGGCTGGAATCGGGGGAGTCCACGGCGTGCGTCGTCCGGCGAAAGATCAGTCAGGGATCTGACTCCGTCGGTCAGCACTCCCCGACCGAGCGGAGAGAACGCCACGACGCCGATGCCGAGTTCATCTGCGACGGCCTTCTCGTCGTTCTCCAGCATGTCGCGGGCAAAAAGCGAGAACTCGGACTGTACGGCTGCGATCGGGTGGACGGCGTGAGCGCGTCGGAGAGTAGGTGCTGAGGCCTCTGAGAGTCCGATATGCCGCACCTTCCCCTCCTTGACCAGCTCGGCCAGTCCGCCGACGCTTTCTTCGATGGGAACGGCAGGATCAACGCGATGGAGGTAATACAGATCGATCGTATCCATCCCGAGGTGCCTTAGTGAGCGCTCGCAAGCCCGTCGAATGTACTCAGGAGTTCCGTTGCGTCCATGGATCGTTCCGTCGTCGTCCATCTCGGCGGAGGCCTTCGTGGCGATGACGATCTCGTCTCGACGATGGCCGAGCGCTCGTCCGATGAGTTTCTCGTTCTCGAAGGGTCCGTATGCCTCCGCTGTGTCAATGAGTGTCACACCGAGGTCGACCGCCCGCTGGAGAGTCGCGATGGCCTCCGCTTCATCGGTTGGGCCATAGTAGGCACTCATTCCCATCGCGCCCAGGCCGATGGCAGAGACCATCAGTCCATCGCCGAGTTTCGTCTGTTTCATTCTTCCTCTTTTCGTGCCTTTTGGCGGTCGTTGACGACGGCGTGATATGCGTCTATCTTCGTCTGCAGCGCCGCCAGGTGACGGTGTGTGCGGGTGAGCTCCTCGAGCACCTTTTGGCGATGCTCTTCGAGCACCCTCAGCCTCTCCGCCTCCGACCCTTCGCGGCGGGAGAGATCGGCAAGCACCCGCATATCTCCGATCGACATGCCTGTCTCTCGGAGCATGAGAAGACCATTGATCCACTCCATGTCGTGTCGGCCGTAGCGTCGATGGCCGGAGGGGTCTCTGCGAGTCGGGTCAAGCATCAACCCTTCGCGCTCGTAAAAACGAAGCGCTTGAACGCTGAGTCCCGTCACCCGCGCAACCTGGCCGATCGTCAAGCCGGCATCGGGGATGTCGACGTCGATCGTCGGCAAGGTGATCGCGTGCATGTTCCTATCCTGAAACCTATAGTGCGGTAGAGGTCAAGTCGTGAGACGCATCGAATGTCAGGTGAAGCGTGCGCCGCACACAAATAACGCGCGGCGCACGCCCCAGATCACCGTGTGGCGTGGAAGGCCGAGAGGATCGTCTTCGCCACAGCCGCGGGCTGAGACACGGCGAGTGCGTGCGATGCGCCATCGATCACCGTCGCCTCGCGCGCCCCCGCACGCTCGGCGAGGAAGGCGATGGCTTCAGCGGGTATGTTTCGATCAGCGCCGGCGCAGATGAACCACGACGGCACGGACTTCCACCCGGGCTGCGCTGCGGGCAGCGGTTCGTTGAGCGCTGTTTCGGTAATCGGCCTCTGAGTCTGGGCCATGAGTCGCGCGGTGGCATCGTCCACGTCAGCACAGAACTGTGCGTGGAAGACGTCCTCGCGGATCGTGAGGTCCACCTGCCCTGACGTCAGGACGTTCGGCTGCAGTGATTCTCCCAGGGTGCTCCCGGGGAACTTGCCGGCGAGATCGGCCGCGGATTCGCCGGTGTCAGGCGCGAAGGCTGCGACGTAGACGAGCGCGCGCACGTTGTCTACGAGCGACGATGCCTCCGTGGCGACGACGCCGCCGTACGAGTGCCCGACGAGCACCACCGGGCCATCGATCGAGCGGACCACATCCGCCACGTACTCGCCGTCGGAGGTGACCGAGCGAAGCGGATTCGCAGCCGCGATCGCGTGGACCCCTTCAGCAGCGAGGAGCGAGATGACGTCGTTCCAGCTGGCGGATTCGGCGAAGGCGCCGTGGATGAGTACGACAGTTGCTTCCTGAGACATGGTTTCAGTCCTTCCGGTTGGTGCCGAGTGCTTTGCGGAGTACGTGGACGGCGACGCCCACGGCCGCGGTGGACGCTGCACTTGTGCGCAGCGGGTTGAGCATCATGAAGTCGTGGATGATGCCGTTGAATCGAATCGACGTCGTGCGGACGCCTGCCTCGATGAGTCGGCGGGAGTACGCCTCACCTTCGTCCCGCAACACGTCGTTCTCATCGACGATGACCAGCGCTTCCGGCAGACCGCTCAGTTGCTCGATGCTCGCCCGCAGGGGCGATGCGGTCACCTCGTTGCGGACCTCGAGATCCGGAGCGTATGCGTCCCAGAACCACGCCATCGACTTGGCGGTGAGGAAGGGCCCGTCGGCGAACTCGGCGTAGCTGGCGGTGTCCTGTCCGGCATCCGTTACGGGGTAGTACAGCGACTGGTGCACGAAAGAGACCTCGCCGCGCTGTTTGGCGAGGATGGTCACTGCGGCCACCATGCATCCGCCAACGGAGTCTCCCGCGATCGCCATCCGCGAGGAGTCGATTCCGTGCGCATGACCCTCGGCAGTGAGCCACCGGGCCGTCGCGTAAGCCTGCTCGATGGCGACGGGGTAACGAGCTTCCGGCGAGCGGTCGTATTCCACGAACGCGACAGCGGCATGGACCCCGACCGCGAGCTCACGTACGAGTCGGTCGTGCGTTCCAGCGTTGCCCAGGATCCACCCGCCACCATGGATGTAAAGCACGACGGGGAGTTCGCCGGTCACGCCTTTCGGGCGGACGAGGCGCACCCGAACGTCACCGACCTTCGCGAGAACGGTGACCCATTCCTCGTCGATCTCGTGCTTGTCGATCGGCGCCGACTGCACATCGTCGAGGACTTTGCGTGCCCCCTCCGGACCGAGCTCGTACAGGAACGGAGGTTTCGATGTCGCGTCGGCGAAGGCTTGCGCTTCACTCTCAAGGACATGAGGTTTCATGACAGAACTCCTTCAGTCGGAATATCACTCTCTGAAACGAGGGCGTGAGGCGATCGTGCTCCTCACGGGGTCTTGGATGAGAGAGTCGAATGACTCAGGCGAGTCTGCTCAGAGTTCCATCCAGCCACTGCGCATCCTCGGCACGGAGCGGATGCCTAGGTACGAGGTCACTGCGCCGGCGAACATCAGTGCAGCGGTGACGATCGCAGCGCGATGAAAACCGTCGAGGTCCAACGTTCCGCCGACGACAAGGGCGAGCAGCGCCACGACAATCAGTCCCGCCACGCGGGAGACGGCGTTGTTCACCGCTGATGCGATGCCGGATCGGTCCGATCGGGCTGCCCCCAGGACTGCAGACGTGAGCGGTGTGACGGTGAGGGCGAGTCCGAATCCGGTCAGGATCATGCTGGGCAGCATCTGCCACCAGTACGAGAACTCCGAACCCACGGTGAGCAGAAGCAAGGCGCCGAACCCCATGACGGCCGGCCCGACGGTCATGAAGATTCGTGGACCCCAGCGCCCGCTGAGGACGCCGATGCGTGAGCTGAGGAAGACGAGAAGAAGAGTCATCGGCAAGCTGGCGAGCCCGGCCAATGTTGCCGGAAAGCCTGCGTTCTGCTGCAGGTAAACAACGACCACGAATCCATTGAGTGAGATCCCCGCGTAGACGAATGCCGTTGTCAGGTTCCCGGCCGTGAAGTTCCGCTTTCGGAACATATCCAGCGGAAGGATCGGTTGCGGCGTGTGAGCCTGGCGGACGATGAAACCGATGAACAAGATCGCACCGCACGTAAGTGGTATCCAGATGGGGGGCGCGTCCCAACCGAGCGTAGGTTGCTCGATGAGCGCGAACACCAGTGCGCCGGGGCCGAGAGTGCAAAGGGCGGCGCCGATCCAGTCGATTCCGGATCCTCGTTGCCGGGAGTCTCTCAGGCGACCGTGGGCGAGCAGAGCAAGCGTCGCAGCTATGGGAACAACGTTGACCACGAACGCCCAACGCCACGAGAGTACATCCACGAAGACGCCTCCGATGACAGGGCCGACGATCATGGCGGCAGTGGTCATCGCAGTCCAGATTCCGATAGCCCTCCCTCGGACCGCCCCGGAGAAGTTCGACGTGATGAGCGCCAGAGAACTCGGAACGAGAAATGCCCCGGCTGCGCCCTGAACAGCGCGCGCGACGATGAGGAACTCCACGGTCGGCGCAAGCGCGATCCCGATCGACGCGACCCCGAAACCGAGAAGGCCAACGCGAAGAACAAGAACTCGGCCGAAGACATCACTGATCGAGCCAGCAACGAGTATGAGCGCGCCCAGAGTGATCAGGTAGGCGTCCACAACCCACTGCTGCGTACGCAGGCCGCCGCCGAGCTCTTCGCTGATTGATGGGAGCGCGACATTCACGATCGTGCCATCCAGGAAGGCCACGAACGAACCGAGTACTGCAACCCAGAGAACAAGCCGCTGAGTAGAGGTCAGCGGCCCTGAGGAGAGTGGGGTTGAGTCAGCGGAGGTGGCGGTCATGGCGATCACGGTAGCCCGACGCCGCCCGTGCGCGGTGCGTGTCAGCTACTCGGCTGAGTCGAATGACCTAACCCCGGATCTAAGCAGACCAACACACTTGCAAAGTGGATCGAATCATGAAGATCAAGAGCCTAGCGACGAACGCACTCATGCGCACGAGGTCGTCCTTGTGAACCCGCCGCTGAATGCGACAAACCGCATCCAGGCGGGAGAGCTTTCCATCGCATACGTCGATGAGGGCGGGCATGACGCGGAGCCGGTTGTCCTCCTCCACGGTTTCCCCTACGACATCCACAGTTACGACGACGTCGTTCCCCTGCTCGTCGAAGCCGGCTTCAGGGTTCTCGTACCGTACCTGCGGGGGCACGGCCCCACGACGTTCCTGAGACCGGACGGCCCTCGTTCAGGCCAACAGGCTGCGCTCGGCGCCGACCTGCTCGCGTTCATGGACGCCCTGGGGCTCGAAAAGCCGATCCTCGCCGGGTACGAGTGGGGCGCACGCGCGGCCTGCGTCGTCTCGGCACTTTGGCCGGACAGAGTGCGCGGCCTCGTGTCGGTCAACGGGTACCTCATCCAGGACATCGCGACTTCTCAGTTGCCGATACGTCCGGACCTCGAGGCGGGGCTGTGGTACTTCTGGTACTTCAGCACAGATCGTGGACGCGCCGGACTATCAGAGAACCGAAAGGCGATCGCCGAGGTGATCTGGAAGCGGAACTCTCCGGAATGGCATTTCACCCGAGACCACCTCGACCTCGTCGCAGAGTCGTTCGAGAACGCCGCATACGTCGACGTCGTCATCCATTCGTACCGGCATCGGTTGGGGCTCGCCCCCGGAGACCCTCAATACGAGGAAATCGAATCGGAACTCAGCAAACGACCGGTGATCACGGTACCCACCGTCACCCTCGACGGGCAGGCAGACGGGAATTTTCCCGCGACAGACGGGAGTTCCACCGCTCACCTGTTCTCTGGGCCCCGCTTGCATCGCCAGGTCCCGCGGGCAGGCCATAACCTCCCGGCAGAATCCCCGCGCACCTTCGCGGAAGCCATCCGCGATGTCGCCGACCCTTCCGGACTCGGCAAGGGAACCCCATGACTGTCGCAGAGCAATCACAGAGCAAGGAGCATGAAATGAAGATCGTCGTTTTCGGAGGCACGGGCCGCATCGGATCGCAAGTGGTGGATTTGCTCCGTGAGGAAGGTCACGAGGTTGTCGTCGCGGCCGTTCCAGAGGTGGACGCTCTGAAGGGCACGGGCATCGCAGCAGCGCTCGCGGGCGCAGATGTCGCCGTCGATGTGACAAACGCCATGATCTTCGACGAAGAAGAGATCGTCTCGTTCTTCACGACGACCAGCCGCAACATTCTTCAGGGAGAGATCATGGCTGGCGTCGGTCGCCACGTCGTGCTCTCCATCGTCGGTGTCGATCGCATGAATGCGACCTCGTACCTGGCCGGCAAGGTCGCTCAGGAGCGCACGGTGGCTGAAGGCGGAGTCCCATACACGATCGTCCGTGCCACTCAGTTCCAGGAGTTCCTCCCGGGGATCGCAGACATGAGCACCGTCGACGGTGTTGTGAGAGTGCCCCCGATCCTTCTCCAGCCCACAGCAGCAATCGACGTCGCACGAACAGTCGCAGACGTCGCGGTTCACGATCCCGGCACCACCGTCGTCGAGGTGGCGGGGCCGGAACGGGCACGGATGTCCGAGTTCATCGAAGAGGCGCTTCGTCGCGCAGACGACGAGCGCACGGTGGTTGAGGATCCGGAGGCGTTGTACTCCGGCGTCTTCCTCCCGGAGGACGGGTTGGTGCCGGTCGGCGACGCGCGGATCGGTGAGATCTCGTTCAACCTGCGCGGACAGAGCTGACCGATGAACGGGACTTCGAAAGTGGGCGCGCTTCAGTACTCCGCCCTGATCGCAACCGTCATCATCGCCGTGGTTGTGGGAGTCTGGTCCTTCGCGTTCCCGCAGTCGTTCTACGACCATTTCCCTTCCGTTCTCGGGGAGTGGATCTCGCAAGACGGCCCGTACAACGAGCACTTGGTGAGGGACCACGGGGCGATGTACCTCGCTCTCGGAGCAGCCAGCGTGGCGGGATTCTTCTGGCGCGAGCAGGCTGTCTACCGAGTATTGGGTATCGCGTGGACCGTCTTCGGCGTTCTGCACTTCTCGTACCACGTCACCCACCTCGGCCACATGTCAGCCTCAGACGCGACCAGCCAGGTCATCGTTCTCATCGTTGCGGTGGTGCTCGGCGTCGGACTGTTCATCCCGCCCCGGGCGCGACGGTCGAAAACCGGTGGCTGAGCGATGAGGATCGCCATAGCCGGAGGAACAGGCACAGTCGGGAGTCACGTGTCGCGAATCGCTGCGGAGCGGGGGCACGAAGTCGTGGTTCTCGCGCGCAGCCGAGGAATGGACTTCTTGACGGGCGCGGGGCTGACGAAAGCCCTCGAAGGAGTGGACTGCGTCATCGACGTATCCAACATCACGACGCTTTCCGCTGTAACGGCGACACAGTTCTTCGTTGCCGTCACAGGAAACCTCGAAACGGCCGAGACGGAAGCGGGCGTGGGACACCACGTACTGCTCTCCGTGGCTGGTATCGATGCGATCAACTCGTCGTACTATGCGGGCAAGCTGGCACAGGAGCATGCCGTGCGTGCAGCTCGGACTCCTCACACGATCGTGCGGACTGCGCAGTTCCATGAGTTCGCCGAGCAAGTCGTCCGGCAGACATCATTCGCCGGTCTTGCCTTCGTCCCGAGGACTCTTACTCGGCCGGTCGCTGCTCGAGACGTCGCTCGCAGACTCGTGAATTCCGCCGAGGCGGGGCCGCGCGAGAGCCTTCCCGATCTTGTCGGCCCGAAGGACGACACGCTCATCAGTATGGTGCGGCGAATGATCGAGTTCGATGGCGCTTCAAGAAAAGCCATCGAACTGAGACTCCCCGGTCGCTATGCGCGCGGGCTTGCCTCTGGTTCCTTGCGCGGATCCGCTGATAGGGAACAGTCCGCTCTCACGTTCAACAAGTGGCTCACCACCCCAGACCACACCCGGATCGATTGAAGAGCTGAGCCGCACGGCAACGGGTCGATCTAACGGGCTGCGAACGAGGAAAGCAGAGGTGCTACCGATGGATCAGGTGGTTGTCGCTTTCGGTCTACTTCTCGCGGTGGTGGCCGCTTTCGTCACGAATCGCCTTCCGCCGGTCCTCGTTGCAGCCGCCGTGCCGATCGCGCTGTGGGCAACGGGGCTGTTGACGCTGGAAGAGTCGTTCGCTGGTTTCGGAGATCCGCTCGTCATCTTCATCGCTGCCCTTTTCATCGTCGGCGAAGCACTCGTTGCCACCGGTGTGACGGCGTGGCTCGGGAAGCAGACTCTGAGGCGGGCGGGGAGACGTCGTGGTCGTCTCACACTCGTGATTGGTTTCGCAGCCGCATGCCTGGCCGCTTTGATCAGTATCAACGGCGCCGTCGCTGCGTTGCTCCCGATCGTGGTTGTCGTCGCGGTTCGAGCGGGCATCGTGCCCTCGAGGATGCTGATTCCACTTGCATTCGCCGCGAGCGCCGGCTCCCTTCTCACACTTACCGGCACTCCCGTAAACGTCGTCGTATCTGACATCGCGGCACAATCCGGCGGACGTGAGTTCGACTTCTTCGAGTTCGCGCTGGTGGGTGTTCCGCTCGTCGTTTTGACGATCGGCTTCACGGCTGCGCTGGGAGGGACCCTGCTGCCGCATCGAGTGGCAGAACGTCTCGACGAACAGGCGAGCGATCCCGAGGAGAGCGCCCGAGCATGGGGCGCAACGTATGACGTGGAGGTGAGACCTGGCCATCATTTCGGTCCAGATGAGGGTGTCATCGAGATCCTGATCGCACCTCGATCAACACTCATCGGACGCCGCGTGAGCCCGGGTATGCGCACCCGGGATGAGAACTTGGTGGTCTTGGCCCACAGCAGGTTGGGCGACGGCAGGGCATCGGATCCTGATACTGACGGTGTCGTCCTCCGTGCTGGTGATTCGGTGCTTGTCCATGGGCCTTGGGAGTCGTTGCACCGCTACGCGGCATCGTCAGATGTCATCGCCGTGACGTCCCCGCGATCGCTTCAGCGTGGTGTCCCTCTCGGACATGGCGCTCGTCGTGTGCTGACCATTCTGGTGACGATGATCGTGCTTCTTGCAACCGGACTCATTCCGGCCGTGATGGTCGGACTACTCGCCGTCGGCGCGCTAATCATCACTCGAGTCCTCACACCGCTTCAGGCGTTTCGCTCGGCGTCATGGGAGTCGGTCGTCCTCATCGCCTGCATGATTCCCTTGTCAACCGCGTTCATCGCCACCGGGGCGGCCGATGTCGTCGCGACCGGTCTTCTGGCGCTGGTCGGGACCGCCGCCCCACAGCTCGCGTTGCTGGCGATCTGCATCGTGACGGTTCTGTTGGGGATGTTCATGTCGAACGTCGCGACGGTACTTGTCGTCGCGCCTGTGGCCGTCGCTGTCGCCGCCACACTTGAACTGAGCATCCTTCCGTTCATGATGGCGTTGACTGTCAGCGGCGCGGCGGCTTTCTTGACCCCGGTTTCTACGCCCGTGAATCTCATGGTCATGCAGCCGGGCGGATACCGCTTCGGCGACTACTGGAGGGCAGGGCTGCCGCTGACGGTCCTGTACGTCGCTGTCGCCGTCCTCTACGTTCCGCTCGTCTGGCCGTTCTGACGCACCGTGCTCACATCTGCGGCGGCTGCGTCGTCACATATTTGAGAGAGAGAAGGTAGCACCGTGAAGGACATCGTGATCGTCGGCGGCGGGTATGCGGGTTTTTACACCGCCTGGAAGTTGGAGAAGAAGCTCCGCTCGAGCGAAGCACGCGTCACAGTCATCGACCCTCGGCCGTACATGACGTATCAGCCCTTTCTTCCCGAAGTGGCCGCGGGCTCAGTGGAAGCGCGTCATGTCGCAGTTCCACTGCGACGGCACCTTCGACGCACGCGACTCATCGCCGGAGCCGTCACGCGAATCGATCATGCGTCTCGCACCGTGACCGTCACTCCCAAAGACGGCGGACCGTTTCCGATCAGCTACGACATCATCGCGGTAACCGCCGGTGCCGTCACTCGTACCTTCCCCATCCCCGGTCTTCTCGAGGAGGCGATTGGGTTGAAGCAGATCGAGGAGGCGGTCGCAATCCGTGACCACATCATGACTGCCTTCGATCGAGCGTCTGTTTTGCCGGCGGGACCAGAACGCAGCAAACTCCTCACCGTCACGTTCGTTGGCGGCGGCTTCTCCGGCGTCGAGGGCTTCGGGGAGACGCTGTCTTTGGCTACGGCTCTCCTGAAGTCTTACCCTGAGCTCACCCCCACCGATATCTCCTTCCATCTCGTCGAAGCACAGGGCCGGATTCTCCCTGAGGTGACCGCAGGCCCGGGGCGTTGGGTAGTGCGTCACTTGGAGAAGCGCGGTGGCCGGATCCACTTGAACGCTCAACTGCAGTCTGCTGTGGGTGGGCACGTCGTGCTCTCCACCGGCGAGGAATACGACAGCGGACTCATCGTCTGGGTCGCAGGCAATGCAGCGAACCCGGTTGTCGCGACTCACACCGATCTGCCTCTCAACGAGCGCGGTCTCGTACGCGTTCGAGCCGACCTCCGCGTCGAGGACGCCGACGGTGTCGTTGTCACGGACGCGTGGGCAGCCGGGGATGATGCGGCTGTGCCCGACCTGGTGGCGCCGAGGGCAGGAGCGCTTGCTGTCCCGAACGCTCAGCACGCTGTGCGCCAGGGCAAACGTCTCGCCAAGAACCTCATCGCGACGCTCCGAGGGCAAGAGCCGACTGACTACGTCCACCACAACCTTGGCGTCGTCGCCACCCTCGGGCTGGGGCGGGGAATCTTCCAGTACAAGAAGATCGTCATCACCGGATTTCCGGCATGGGTGATGCACCGCGGTTATCACGTGTTGGCGGTTCCGACGTGGGAGCGGAAGTTCCGCGTGCTTCTCATCTGGATCAGTGCCGTCTTCGCGGGTCGCGACATCACCTCCCTCGCGTCTGTGAAAGACCCTCGCCGCGCCTTCCTCACCGGTGGGAAGGTGGACGAGTGACGGCCAGTGGGGATCCTCATCGCATGTCCGAGCCAGATGGGCAGGACGAGAGTCTGCTCGATGTCTTCGCGGAGCGACGACGACTCGTAGCGATCGGCTACCGCATGCTCGGAACGATCGCCGAGGCAGAAGATGCCGTGCAGGAGACGTACATCCGCTGGTACCGGATGACTGATGCGGAACGAGCCGCGGTCGCCAACAAGCAAGGATGGCTGACACGGGTCATGAGCCGAGTCTGTCTCGACGTCCTCGGTTCCGCACGCGTTCGGCGGGAGAAGTACATCGGCGAATGGCTGCCGGAGCCTGTTCCCTCCGACTTGTTCTCGGGCCACGCGCTTGCGGCATCGAGCGCGAACGCGGATCCGCTGGACAAGGTGTCTCTCGATGAAGAAGTCAGCACGGCGCTGTTGATCGTCATGGAGAGTATGACTCCCGCGGAGAGGGTCGCCTTCGTGCTGCACGACGTCTTCGCCGTGCCGTTTGATGAGATCGCCACCATCGTCGGACGCAGCAGTCCGGCCGTCCGGCAACTAGCCGCTTCAGCACGTCGACGTGCACGCGAGCACGATGTCGTTCCCGGTCGCACACGCGAGCACGACGAGGTCATCGTGGCTTTCGCGGCAGCATGCGCGGACGGGGACCTGGTGCCATTGATGGCGATGCTGGACCCGTCTGTCACCCTCCGGGCAGATGGCGGAGGGATCGTGAACTCTGCCCGCCGGCCGGTTCTCGGAGTGTCGAACGTGGCCCGCTTCATGATTGGGATGCTGCAGAAGCGGCCGTCGCTCGTCATGGATCAGCAGAGGACCGGTGACGGCATCGCTCTCGTGATGAGAGATCAAGGGCACCCCAGAGGCGTGATGAACATCAAGGTCAGAGGCGGCTTGGTTACCGACGTATGGCTCCAGGTCAATCCCGCGAAGCTCAGCGCGTGGCGAGCGAGGCACTGACCTCACAAAACCGCGCCCCGGATCGTCATGATGATGAGCCGACAGGTGTCGGACGGGAAGGGAACATCCAATGAAGATCCTGATCATCGGCGGCAACGGACATGTCGGCACACGCCTCACTGCGCGCCTCCGCGAACTCGGACACGAAGTCACGGCCGCCTCGCGCGGGAACGGTGTCGACGCTCTCACCGGTCGAGGCCTGGGAGAGGCGATGGAGAACGTTGACGCCGTCGTCGACGTCCTCAACACGATGGAGATGGATGCCGCGGCAGCGACTGCTTTCTTCCGTGGAACCACAGAACGCGTCCTCGCCGCCGAGCACTCTACCGGCGTACGCCACCACGTGCTGCTCTCCGTGGTGGGCGCCGACCGCGCGCTCGCGAACGGATACTACGCGGGCAAGGTCTCTCAGGAAGACGCTGTCCGCGACGGCGACATCCCGTTCACGATCGTCCGCGCAACTCAATTTCATGACTTCGTGCCGACGATCGCCGACTGGCTCACCGTCGACGGAGCGGTCAACGCGCCGCGGATGAAGCTTCAGCCGGTTGATGTGGACGACGTGGTCGAGCTGCTGGCTGAGATCGCTCAGGGCGCACCGCTCAATGGCACCGTCGATCTGGCCGGGCCAGAAGTTTTCACTCTCGACGAGCTCCTGCGCTCGTCGCTTTCGCTGGCAAACGATGAACGTCCGGTCGTGACGGTAGAGGGTACGGCTCTCGGCGCTGACGCTCTTGACTCCCTCGTGCCGCTCGGAGACCATCGCAGCGGCAAGACCCGCTACCCGTCCTCGACATCGCTGTGAGGCGAACGCCAGTTATCCGGAATAGATTCCGGATAACTGGCGTTTCCAGTTCATGTCCGCATGACGCGGCCACTGACAGGAAGAAGCAGCATGTACGACAACGACCACCAGTCCCCGCGCGACATCGTTGTGATCACGGGTGCGAATGGGTATCTGGGAAGCCACCTTGTGGCCCAAGCGCTAGAAGCTGGATACCGAGTGCGCGCAACGGTTCGTGAGGATCGGCGCGGCGATGAACTACGTGAGGATCTGACACGCGCAGGACAGGCCTCGCTCGAGAACCTGGAGATCGTCCTCGCGGAGCTTGATGCAGACGCGGGGTGGGCCGGCGCAATGGAAGGGGCCAGATTCGTGCTGCACGCCGCGTCACCCTTCCCTGCATCCGCGCCAGCTCATGAGGATGAAGTCATTGCTCCAGCACGAGACGGAGCGATTCGTGTCCTTCGAGCTGCGCGAGACGCCGGTGTAGAGCGGACGGTTATGACTTCGTCGTTCGCTGCGGTCGGATACTCACCGAAGGAGTCTGCGTCTTACACGGAAGCTGATTGGACTGATCCCGAGGGGGATCTCCAGCCCTACATCAAATCGAAGGTTGTTGCGGAACGCGCGGCATGGGACTTCGCTACGACGAACCCCGGGTTCGATCTCGTCGTGATCAATCCGGTCGGAATCTTCGGGCCTGCGCTCGGGCCGAAGCTCTCGACGTCCGTGGGGTTCGTCAAGGCGATGCTCGATGGCGCCATGAAGAGCGTGCCGAGGCAGCACTTCGGTGTGGTGGATGTGCGTGACACAGCTGCGCTGCATCTGGCCGCGTTGACCCACCCCGCTGCCGCCGGCGAGCGATTCCTCGCTGTCGCCGATGGACCGTCCGTGAGCTTCTTGGACGTCGCAATGATGCTCAAGGAGTCGCTCGGTGAGCGCGCATCTCGCGTCCCCGATGTGGAAGACAGCATGAGCAGCGACGGATCGGATGCCGCAACGATTCCGTTGATCAGCAACGCCAAGGCGAAGCAGGTTCTCGGATGGGTGCCGCGTCCGGTGCGAGATACCATCGTCGCGACAGCGGATTCACTGACGGGACTCGGTCTCCTCGATCAGTGAGTCGCGGGCGAGCGGTGCTATAAACGGGCTACACCCTTTGCCCAGACGAAAGCGGACGCATGAGCTCGACCAGCCGACCACTTCGGGCGGACGCGCGTGCAAACCGAGCCCGTGTGCTCGAGGCCGCGCTCCGAGTGTTCGCGCAGCGTGGCGGCGACGCCAGCTTCACAGATATTGCTAAGGAAGCTGGCGTGGGGGTCGGCACGGTCTACCGTCATTTCCCGACGCGAGAGGATCTCATCGATGCCGCTTACGCGGACGAGATCCGATCACTGACCGATGCCGTCCCTCAATTACTCCTGCAGATGGAACCGCGGCAAGCCCTGAGACGCTGGATGGACCTGTTTGCCGCGTACCTCGGAGTGAAGAGCAACCTGATCGCGTCCGGAGGATCCAGCGCCTTCGCAAGTGGCACCCACGCACACAGCCGCGAGCAGAACATCGCGGCTGTGGCGATGATCCTTGACGCGCGAGACGATGCGACACCGAGGCTCACGGCCGAGGAGTTGCTGTTGTCGACAGGGGGCATCATCCTGACCACTGACTCCCCGGATCTGGTGACCCAGCGAGCAAGGATGCTGGACTTCTTGGCAGAGTCGGTCTGGACTAAGTCGCGCGCGTAAGTGCGGCCGACGGGTGGGCCCGCATCGGCGAGTGGCTCACTCCGGACATGGCTCGTTGCGATCAGGATGGACTTACAGCGGCGCGAGCGCCGTCAAAGCGAGTGAAGAGGAATGCATTGATGCCAGGCCTACCCGAGCACAGCTCCGACACTGCGGCGCGCATCCTTGCGGCCGCCAGCGATCTCCTTCTCCGACGAGGCGAACGTGCCGTAACCATCGCGGAAGTCGCCCAGCGCGCGAAAGTCGGCAAGGGCACGGTCTACCTCTACTGGGCGAGTCGAACGGACCTGATCTTTGGATTGATCGCTCGCGACTTCTTGGCTTTAGCTGAGGAGTTCACTCGGAAGTTCAGCGCCGATCCTGATCTCGCGCGCCCGTCTCGTCTTTTCCCGGAGTTGCTGAGAACTGCGCCGGGACGGCCTTTCGTTCGTGCCGTCCTGTTGGAAGACGAAGACCTTCTCGGGGTTCTGGCTGCCGACCCACGGTCGAAAGCCATCACGGATGCGCTCGGCCCGGAGAAGTTGATGATGGCCGTCCTGCCATCGTGGCGCGCAGGCTCTCTCGCGAGCGACGACTGGACATTGGAAGACCAGGCCTACGCTGTGCTGGCCGTGTTCCGAGGATTTCTCTTCAGTCACGAACTTGAGGCCGATGGTGACGCACAGGTTGATACACCGGAGATCTTCGGAAGAAGTATGGCGGCGGTTCTGGGGGAGAAGCGTGCGGCTCCCGGTGAGGTGACAGCGGCTAGTGAAACGATCATCCGCTACCTCGAAGAAGGTACGGATCTCGTGCTCCGCAAGATCGCCTCGTAGGCCGGAAGGAGAGTAAACTGACCATATGACCAAAACAGTCAGTTACTCAGAATCCATCCAACTTCCCCAACGTCGCGCTCTCGTGGTGGGAATGGGGGTGACCGGACTTGCTACCGCGGGGCGCCTGGCTGCCGCCGGTTGGGAGCCAGTCCTCATCGAACGCTCCGCGGATCGTAGGCGTGGCGGGTACTTCATCTGTCTCTTCGAAGCGGGACGGTATGCCGCCGAACGACTCGGCATCCTTCCGTTCCTCCATGACCGCAATCCGCAGGGACGCACTTTTCTCACGGATCGGAAACTGCGGTCCCAGCGTGCGCTCGGACTCAAAGACCTTCCCGGTTCGCCTTGGATGCTGTTGCGCAGCGATGTCGAAGACGCGGCTTTCGAAGCGCTTCCTGACGACGTCGAGATCCGGTACTCGACTGTTCCGGTGTCTGTGGACGCTGATGGAGATGGGGTCGATGTCACTCTCCGCAACCTCGCGAACGGTTCGGAGCGAACCGAGAGGTTCGACCTCGTGGTCGGAGCTGACGGCGTGAGGTCGTCCGTGCGACGGCTGGCGTTCGGGCCCGACGAGGATTTTCTGCAATCGTTCGGGTACATGATCTACGCCTTCCAGTACGAGGGTCAGCCTCGCGGGATGCGGACGGGTCAGAGCCTCACCCTCGTGGAACCGGACCGTGCCCTGTGGGGGTTCGGGTTCTCCGACCACGACCCGACCATGATGCTGAGCTATCGCACGGACGACCCCGCGGGAGAACGCGCCAAGATGCCTGCTGAACGGCTACGCGAGGTGTTCAGCGACAGCCCACTCGGCGAGACCCTCAGCGATGTGCTCGAAGCAGCGGAACACGCGCCTTCACCTCTGTGGGACACGGTCGAGCAAGTACACATGCCGCGCTGGCACCGCGGAAGAGTGGTTCTGGTCGGCGATGCCGCGTGGTGCGTGACTCTGTTTGCGGGGATGGGCGTGTCCGCGGGACTGATCGGGGCCGACGTCCTGGGATCTGCTCTAGAGCGGCACCCGGAGGATGTCGACCAAGCCCTCTCTCACTGGGAAGAAACGATGCGCCCGACGATCGAGAACTATCAGCAGATCGGCGTCACCCAGCAGGATCTCTTCGTCCCGAGAAACCGTCGCCAGATCGCCCTTCGGCACGTGATCGCGTGGTTGTCGCGTCGACGCTACGGGCACCTCGTCCTCAATCGACTGCTGCACAGTGAAGCCGACTCGCGTACCACTGATGTCGTTCTCCCTCCGGCGCCCTCATCCAACAACGGAGAGCACATGCTCGTCGCCTGATCGTGCACATCGGCCTCATGTGGGGGTGAGGGCGAGCACACCTCACACCTGTGGTGTCTGCATCGTCAATACTTCGAGGCATACCTCGATCGCCTCACCACGAAGGGAAATCCATGAAGATTGCAATCGCAGGTGGAACCGGCACGGTCGGGCGTCACGCCGTGAGCTCGGCGCAGCAGCGCGGCCACGAGGTCGTTGTTCTCTCGCGCAAGAACGGTGTCGATGTCATCGACGGCGCCGGCCTAGATCAAGCGCTCGTCGGAGTGGATGTCGTCGTCGATGTCCTCAACACGACCACGCTTTCCACCAAGAAGGCCGTGAACTTCTTCAGCACCGTTACGCGAAACCTTCTGGCCGCAGAAGCACGGGCCAGCGTCTCACATCACGTGGCGCTGTCGATTGTGGGCATCGATTCGATCGACACCTCGTACTATGCGGGAAAACTGGCTCAAGAGCGCCTCATCCTTGCGTCCGATGTGCCGCACACCATTGCTCGCGCGGCGCAATTTCACGAGTTCGCCCAGCAGATTGCATCTCAGACGACAGTAGGACCCGTCACCCTCGTTCCGAGAACTCTTTCGCGTCCCGTGGCCGCGTTCGAGGTGGGCGCCCATCTCATCGAGATCGCCGAGTCGACGCCTGCAGGGCGCGTGCAAGACCTGATCGGGCCTCAGAACGAGACGCTCGTTGGCATGGTGCGTCGTATGTATGCCCACGACGGCACCTCTCGTCGAGCACTGGACATTCGCTTCCCGGGCTCGTACGGCGCTGGTCTCGCATCGGGGGCGCTGCATGGTGACGAAAGCGTGTCGCGCATCAGCGCAACCACCTTCGACGACTGGCTGGGATCCGCCACCAGAGTCAGGTAAATCGCTACTCCTCTCGTCGCGGCCGACTTAGGCCGTACTCCCATCGGTCGGCGCGCAGCGCCGGCAGCGATTTCACGTGCTCTGTGAGTCGATTGACTCTCTCGCTGCACGAGTTCCGATCGGGATACTGGCGTCGGAGGTTGTGACTCATGGTGATACTGCTCTGGATATTGAACGGCGTGCTGGCGATAGTGTTCGCCAAGACTGGTTCATTCAAGCTAAGTCGGTCAAGGGACGATCTTCGCGCGGCCGGTATGGGTTGGGTAGACAGTTTTCCGCGCGGATCCGAGAAGGCAATCGGGTTCGCGGAGATCTGTGGGGCGATCGGATTGGTTGCCCCGTTGGTCACTGGAATCGCGCGAGTTCTCGCTCCGATCTCGGCGCTCGCGCTCATGTTCTTGCTGCTCGGCGCGATCGGGACTCACCTGCGCCGTAAAGAACGCGCGACGTTCCCGCTCGTGCTGGCTGTGTTCTGTCTGCTCAGCGCCCTCCTTGGCTTCGTGGTGATACGCGATTAAGGAAGGCAGCAGAGAACAGAGCACGCGATCTCGAGGCCCGTCTACCGTGCTTTCGCGGTAGACGTGCACTCGATGTACCGAGGAACTCGCGAGATCAGTCCGCGGTCGGGATGTCGCGAACCGGGTAGAGCACGCTCCCCATTCGATACTCGCCGCGAGGGACCATGGCATCGATCGGCCCGTCGCTTTCGACCGTGATCACCTCGCGTGTGTCACCGGATGCGGCAAGGGTTCCGCGCAGCAGGTCGTCCATATGGAAGCGCTCCGGCCCCGCGATCTCCACTTCGCCCAGCGGTGCTGCAGCCAGAGCGATCTCGCCCAGCAGGGCTACAAGTTCATCGAGTTCCACGGGCTGAATCAGATCGCGAGGCGCCATCACTTTGCCCTCCACCGTGTGCTGGTCGGCGAGGACCGGAACGTAGCTCTGGAACTGGGTAGAACGCACGATCGTGTAGGGCAGCGTTCCCTCCTTGAGTGCGCGCTCCTGCGCCACCTTGCCGAGGTAGTAGCCAATCTCCGACGCGTCACCTTCTCCGACACCGACGATGGAGAGAAGGATGTGATGCTTGACGCCAGCTCGCTCACCCGCCGCGGACAGTGCTTTAGTCGTCCCCTCGAAGAAGTCAACAGCACCTTCTTTATCGAAACGCCCGGTATTCAGGACGTTAATTATGGTGTCAACGCCTTCGAGCACTTCCGCGACCCCTGTGCCCTGGATGTAGTCCACGCCGTCGTCGAGTCCGCCGGAGACCACCTCCACGCCGTTCTGCTCCAACAGATCTGCGACCTTCGAGCCGACTCGTCCTCGCCCGCCCGCAATTAGCACCTTCACGACTTAATACTCCTTCCGTGAAGCGGTGGTTCCGCCCACAAAGGAGTGACGATTCACGTCGGGATAATGTGAGGACGCCTCGCTCAGCTCGTCAGCGCTGCCGAGGTCAGTGTCGACTGTGAGCGCGAGTTTACGTGTTCTGACGTGTCGACTCGTCGTGTCCGGCAGGCCCTAGGGAATGATTGAGTCGATGTAGCCGCCGTCGACGCGTACCGCGGCACCGGTCGTTGCGGACGCGAGTGGGGATGCGAGGTACGCGACCATGTTCGCGATCTCCTCGGGCTCGATGAGTCGTTGCAGAAGCGACTGCGGACGGTGCAGCTTCATGAACTCGCGCTGTGCTTCCTCCCACGGCAGATCCCTGTCGACCAGCTGGTAGACGAAGTCCTCCACGCCGCCAGTGTGGGTCGGGCCGGCGAGCACAGAGTTGACCGTGACGCCGGTGCCCGCGGCGTCCTTCGCGAATCCGCGGGATACGGCGAGAAGCGCCGTCTTCGACATCCCGTAGTGGATCATCTCCGCCGGTATGACGACCGCCGAGTCGCTGGCGATGTTCAGTACCCGACCCCAGCCGCGCTCCTTCATCTCGGGAAGTGACGAGCGGATCAGCCGAACGGCTGCGAGCACGTTCACATCGAAGTAGCGTCGCCACTCGTCGTCAGTGATGTCGAGGGCGGGCGCAGAGCCGAAGATGCCGAGGTTGTTGACGAGGATGTCAACGGGGCCGACGGCAGCGAGCACTGCATCTGCACCATTCGTGTCCGTGACGTCACCGGGGGCCTGGATCAGGTCACGACTCGGATCCTCGCTTTCGAGATCAGCGACGACGGACGCAACTGTTTCAGATGAGCGTCCGTTGATGGCGACACGAGCTCCCGCGTCCGCCAATGTCGCTGCTATCGCTCGCCCAATGCCCTGGGTAGAGCCGGTGACCAGGGCGGCCTTGCCTTCGAGGTCGATGCGCATTTTCGGGTCCCTTCCGCCATTGTGCTGTCTCGTCCGACAACTGGAGTAGCGCTCACGCATATCGGAGACGATTGATGAGCAACGTTACGCCGAAGGTCGTTGTGCGTGTGCCGTGCCGGTTCTGCTCTTCCGGTTAGGGACGAGGTGGCCCGGAACTGATTGCACCTCGACCGGTCTGCACATGGAGCAGCTTTCCGGCGTTCTCCACGGTCGTTGGGACGGCGGCAAAGCGTACTGATGGCGCACTCGTATGGTGTTTCGATGTCCGAGCCAGCCGAGACCAAGGATCTGAGCGAGAAGATGCTGACAGGCAGTCGTGACAGGGCACGCGGGTGAGGCGCGATCCGCGTCTTCTCCCCATCGCCGGGGCGGTATGGGTGGTCGCGCTGCTCGGCGTGTTCGTACCCCCCTCGGCGGGGTGGTGCGTGCTCGTCGGGGTCGTCGGGGCATGCGTGGTGCTGGGTGCGATGCTGCGGCGCCGTGCCGTTCGAGCATCGGCGGCGGGCGTGGGGCTCGTCGTGCTCGCAGCTGCGGCGGCGGTGTCGATCACAGTCATGGTCGCGACACCGGCGCGCGAGGGCGCCGCGTCGTGGGACGGACGTGTGGTCGAGGCGACGGGGGAGGTCAGCACCTCGGCGTCGGTCGGTCGGGATGGGCGCCTGTGGATGGAGGTGCAGCTCACGGGCATCGGGTCGCCGGGGTCGGTGCGGGCGGCATCGGCTCCGGTGCGGATCGGCATCGACCCGGCCGGCGGATTCGATCTCGGCGCCACAGTCCGGGTGAAGGGCGAGGCGGCGGCGACGGATCCGGGGGAGAGGGCAGCGCTCGTCGTGTTCGCGAGCGAGGCGTCGGTCGAGGAGCCGGCATCCGGGGTCTTCGCGGTCGCGGCCGGATTGCGCAGCGCTTTCATCGACCGGGCGCAGCGACTTCCCGAGCCCGGAGCGGGTCTGCTTCCCGGACTCGCCGTCGGCGACACCCGCGCGGTGTCGACCGAGCTGAACGATGACATGCGCACCAGCGGTCTCAGCCACCTGACGGCGGTCTCCGGGGCGAACTGCGCCATCGTCGTCGGGGCGGTGTTCTGGTTGGCTGCGCTGTGCGGCGCCGGACGGGGGACTCGAGTCGTCGCGGCCGCTCTCGGTCTCGCGGGCTTCGTCGTCCTCGTGACGCCGGAACCCAGCGTGGTCAGGGCGGCGGTCATGGCGGGTGTCGCGATGCTGTCACTGCTTCTCGGGCGGCCGAGCGCGGGTGCGGGGATGCTGGCGCTCAGCGCGAGCGGCATCCTGATCGCCGACCCGTGGCTGGCCTCGACTGCGGGATTCGCGCTCTCGGTCTCCGCATCGGGTGCGCTGATCCTGCTCTCGCCGTCGCTCACCCGCGGACTCGCGCGATTCATGCCGCAACCTCTCGCTCTCGCGATCGCCGTGCCGACGTCCGCACAGCTCGTGTGCGGCCCCGTCATCGCCCTCTTCGCAGAGCAGCAGTCTCTCGTGGGGCTCGTGGCGAACCTGCTGGCTGCGCCCGCGGCGCCGATCGCCACTGTCATCGGCCTCCTCGCGTGTCTCGCCGCTCCGGTGGGCGTTCTCGCCGACCTTCTGGCGGCGTCGGCATGGTTGCCCGCCGCGTGGATCACGCAAACGGCCAGCATCACGGCCAGGCTGCCGTTCGCTCAGATCGCCATGGTGCCCGGCATCGCCAGCGCCGTGCTGGTCAGCGTCGTGAGCGCGGCGATCGGGGTGATTCTCGCCGATGGGTACCGCGCGGTGCCGGTCGTCAGGGGTGTCGCAGCCGCCGTGCTGGCAGTCGCGCTCGGACTGGGCGGTGCGCATGTGGTGCTCAACGGTCCGCTGGCGAGCGCGACCACTCCCGACGAATGGTCGGTCGCCGCCTGCGATGTGGGCCAGGGAGACGCACTCGTCGTGCGCTCGAAGGGGGCGATCGCCCTGATCGATACCGGGCCGGAACCAGAGCTGCTCGCCTCGTGTCTGCGCGAACTCGGTGTCGAACGCGTGGATCTGCTCGTGCTCACGCACTTCGATCTGGATCACATCGGCGGGGTCGAGGCTGTTCAGGGGAGAGTCGGCGCGGTGCTGCACGGGCCACCGGGGGAGAGCGGTGACGAGCGGATGCTGCAGCACCTCGCCGACGGCGGTGCGACGGTCGGTCAGGCGGCAGCGGGCATGCGGGGTGACCTGGGCGCGGCGTCCTGGCAGGTGCTGTGGCCGCAACGTGGGTCGGAGGCGTTCCCGCCGGGCAACGACCAGAGCGTGGTTCTGGAGATAGGTGGCGGCGGCGTACCCCGCTCGCTTTTCCTGGGCGACCTGTCGGGGGGGGCGCAGCGGATGCTGGAACGCACCGCGCATCTCCGAGGCGACTACGCGGTGGTCAAAGTCGCCCATCACGGCAGCGCCGACCAGGACTTCCCGCTCTATCAGGACCTGCACCCGAGTGTCGCGCTGTTCAGCGCAGGCGTCGACAACGACTACGGGCATCCGCGAGCGGAGACTCTGGCATCGCTCGAAGCTGCCGGTGCGCGAGTGCTGCGGACCGACCAGCAGGGCCGTCTCCTCGTCGGCCTCGCGGGAGAGGAGCTTCAGCTGTGGGCCGAGAAGCAGCCACCCTGACGACGGGGTCGACGTCTGTGGCCCCCGGTAGTCTGGAGGCATGGCTGCTTCTCGTACTCCTTCCCGCGGTGGGACCAAGGCAGCCAAGGTCCCGCAGGTGTCGTGGCGCGATCCGCGTCCGGCGCCGGTGGTGCTCGTGTTCGGCCCGGAGGAGGTCTGCGCAGAGCGCGCGATCGCCGGAGTCCGCGACTACCTCCGCACCGAAGACCCCGCGCTCGAGGTGACCGATGTCCGCGCTGATGACTACGCGCCCGGGACTCTCCTCGCGCTGACCTCGCCGTCGTTGTTCGGGGAACCCCGGCTGGTGCGCGTGTCGGGGGTGGAGAAGTGCTCGGATGCCTTCTTGCAGGAGGCTGTGTCCTACCTCGACCACCCGCAGGAGGGTGCGACAGTGATCCTGCGCCACACCGGGGCCAGCGTCCGCGGCAAGAAGCTGCTCGATGCGGTGCGCGCCGGGACGGGCGACGGCATCGAGATCCCGTGCCCTGCGATCAAGCGCGACGGCGACCGCGTCGACTTCGCTGCCGGCGAGTTCTCTGCGGCGAAGAAGCGGATCGCCCCGCCTGCGTTGCGCGCTCTGGTCTCGGCCTTCGCCGATGACCTCACCGAGCTCGCGGCGGCATGCCAGCAGCTGATCGGCGACGTCGAGGGCGATGTCACCGAAGAAGTCGTCACCAAGTACTACGGCGGGCGGGTCGAAGTCTCTGCCTTCGTCGTCGCTGACACGGCGATCGCCGGACGCTATGGCGAGGCTCTCGTGGCCCTGCGCCATGCCCTCGCCTCCGGCGCCGACCCCGTGCCGATGGTCGCGGCATTCGCCATGAAGCTGCGCACCATGGCGCGCGTCGCCGGAAACCGCGAGCCGAGCCGTCAGCTCGCGCAGCGACTGGGAATGAAGGACTGGCAGGTCGACCGTGCGCGACGCGACCTCGCCGGATGGAACGAGCGTTCGCTGGGAATGGCCATCCAGGCGACGGCGCGCGCCGATGCCGAAGTCAAGGGTGCCGCCCGCGACCCGATCTTCGCTCTCGAGCGGATGCTCACCGTCATCGCCACCCGCCAGCCGTTCGGCGAGTGAGCGCGGTCTGACGCGCGGCAGCTGCCTCGTCCGTCGAGATCGCTGGCACATACGGTTCCGAGCACGCGAAAGAGCCCGCCCCGCGAACGGGACGGGCTCTTGTCACACCGTCAGGCGTGGAATCGGCTCAGAGAGCGGAGACCTGCTTGGCGATGGAGGACTTGCGGTTCGCAGCCTGGTTCTGGTGGATGACACCCTTGCTGACGGCCTTGTCGAGCTTGCGGGAGGCAGCCTTCAGAGCAGCCTCGGCTGCAGCCTTGTCACCGGAGACGACAGCGGCGCGGGTCGCGCGGATGTGCGTCTTCAGCTCGCTCTTCACGGCCTTGTTGCGCTCGTGAGCCTTGTCGTTGGTCTTGTTGCGCTTGATCTGCGACTTGATGTTTGCCACGTGTGGACGCTTTCTGTACGGAGTTGTTAGGAAGTGCCGGCAGAAGAAGAGGGCTTCCACTCGGCGGTCGTGAGGGAAGAACCCACACGCAAGCCAAGAACCAACTCTACCAGCATCCGGGCGGTTCACCCTAAACGAGCGAGGTGTCCTCGTCACTGATGCGGTGTCGGTGCGTGTGGGTGCACAATCATCAGTATCCCGACACTCGCGTCGCGACCCCGACGTCAAGGAGCGACATGAGCCCCGCCCTCCCATCCGGATCGCCGGTGTCCGCTCTGCGGAGAGTCGGACCGCCATGGATGACCGTCTTCACCCTCGCCTGGCTGGCGATCTGGACGGTGCAGCTCACTCCGGTCCAGTTGCTCCTCCCCTTGCAGTTGAACACGTCTGAGAAGGACTGGATACCCGGCGTCATCTCGTCCGGGCTGGTGCTCGGCATCGGCGGTCTCGCAGGGATCGTCGCGGGCCCGCTGGCCGGGGCGCTGTCGGATCGCGCGGCCGTCGGACGGCGGCGCCGGCGACCATGGGCGATCGGTGGCGTGCTCGTCACCGCGCTGTTCCTCGTGGTGACCGGTTTCAGTGAGGGGCCCTGGGCCGTGGGAGGAGCCTGGGTCGGTGTGTCGATCGGCGTCGCGGTGTCGTCGGCCGCCTTCACCGCACTGATAGCGGACCAGCTTCCTCCGACGCAGCGTGGCGCCGCATCCGCCGCCGTGGGCTCCAGTCAGGCGGTGGGCATCGTGCTCGGCGTCGGGCTCGTGGTGCTCCTCGGGCTCGGCATCCGTGAGGGGTACCTGCTGCTCGCCGGGATCATCGCGACGGTGGGAATCGGTGCAGCGCTGCTTCTGCCCGATCCGCCCGCGGCCGTCGACGCGACTCCGGTGACGCGTGATCGTCATCTGCTGGCATCGCTGCGCGATCGGGATTTCGCCTGGATGCTGTCGGGCCGGCTCGTGACCAACATCGGCAACGCGCTCGGCACCGCACTGTTCCTCTTCTTCCTGCTCCATGGTCTGCACCAGGAGACGACGGTGGCGCAGGACAACCTGCTGCTCCTGATCGTGGTCTACACGCTGTTCGTGGTGCTCGCATCGGTGTTCACCGGTGTGTTCTCCGATCGCACGGGCAACCGGCGTTCCCTCACGATCCTGGCGACCCTGGTGCAGGCGGCCTCCGGCGTCGTGATCGCCATCGTGCCGACCTTCGAGGCGACGATGGTCGCCGCCGCGCTCATGGGGCTCGGCTACGGCGCGTTCTCGACCGTCGGGCTCGCCTTCGCCGCCGACCTGCTGCCCGGCGAGAGGGACCACGCCCGTGACCTCGGCATCGTCTACGTCACGGCGGCGCTCGGCCAGCTGATCGGCCCGGTGCTCGGGGCGGGGCTCGTCGCGCTCGTCGGGGGATTCTGGCTGGTGTTCGCAGCAGCCGCCGTGCTGTCGCTCGTGGGCGGTGCGCTCACGGCTCTGGCGAGGCAGCCGGCGCGGGAGCCGCGGCCTCACCCGTAGCCTCGGATTCGATGGTCGCGACGGCCAACCGCAGGACGGCGTTGAAGATCTGCGGACGCATCGCCGTGACGAGGTGCGTGGTGCGCGGCACGACGATGAGCTCTGCGTGAGGCGCGAGCCGTCGGAAGAGGGCCTCGTTGACTCGCAGCTGATCCCACTGTCCGTTCACGAACCACAGCGGCACGCGGATGCGGGCGACCGCTGTCGCGAGATCGAGCGTGGCGAGATTTCGCAGTGCCGTGTCCTGGGTGTCCAGCGCATAGCCGCCGGCGGCGAAATCGGAGCGCGTCTCTTCGGGGATCGTCGCTTCGAGGATGCGTTTCGTGATCCACATCCCGCGATCGGGCAGCCGATCGACGGCGCGCGCGATCGCGCGATACGCCGCGAGACCGGCGCCTCGGGGGAGCGACGTGCACGACGCGGCGACGAGCCCCGCGACCCTCGGTGCCTCCGCTCCGCCGACGTAGGCGAGTGTCAGCAGGCCGCCCATCGAGTGCCCGACGAGCAGCACGGGACCTCGCGTCGCTGCGTCGCGCACCGCGACGTCGATGGTGTGGAGCGCCTCGTGCAGGGTGAAGTCCTCCTCCATCCGGGTGCCATGCCCGGGAAGGTCGACAGCGACGGCCCCGATGCCCTGCTCCTCGAGGAAGGCGAGTTGCGACCGCCACATCGTCGCGGACGTTCGGATGCCGTGCACGAAGACGATCTGGACGCTCACGCGTTCAGCATAGAGAAAAGCGGGGCCGGTGGATGGACCACCGACCCCGCTGCGAAGCTCTGACGAGTCAGGCTCCGAATGGATTACTTCTCGTATCCCACGTTCTCCACCGGCGTGATGCCGAAGAGGTCGAGACCCACGTAGGGCTCGGGCGTGAGGTTGGCGAGACCTTCCTTGACGGTCCAGATCTCCGGGCCGTTGAGGACCGGGATGATGCCCCAGGTCTTCGCGAAGATCTCGGACTCCATCTCCATGGCCTTCTTGGTCTGCTCGACCGGGTCGGAGATCGTCTCGAGCTCCTCGTGGATCATCGTGTCGATCTCCTCGGTGCCGGTGCCCGACAGGTTCAGGCCGCTGTCCGAGCAGTACAGCTGGCAGAACCAGGCGGCACCGAACGGGTCGGACGACGTGAAGTTGAGGAAGAAGATGTCACCGTTCTGCGTGGTGTAGTCCTCGGCGAAGTCGGCGGACGGGCGGGTGTCGATCGTCACCTCGACGCCGACCTCCTTCAGCTGCGCCTGAACGGCGAGCGAACGCGCGCGCGCGGTCTCGGTGTCGGAGTGCACGGGGAAGACGAGCGACAGGCGCTGGCCGTCCTTCTCGCGGATGCCGTCGGCACCGGCGACCCAGCCGGCCTCATCGAGGAGCTTGTTGGCACCCTCGGTGTCGCCGTCCTTGCGGCCGGCCTCCTCCAGCGCGTTGACATAGTCAGGCTGGAACGAGAAGAGGGTCAGGGACCCGGCGGGCTCCTCGGTGTAGTTCAGGCCGTTGAAGACGATGTCCTTGACCTGCTCGATGCTGATCGCCTCGAACACGGCCTTGCGGACCTCGAGGTCGGACAGCACCGGGTTGGTCGAGTTCAGCGTGAAGATCGCGTTCGCGGTCGCCTGACCCTTGTAGGTCTTGACGCCTTCGAGACCCTCGACCTGTGCGAGCAGCTCGGCGCTGCCGGTCTCGGCCATGTCGACCTCGCCGTTGCGCAGTGCGTTGACCGCCGCGGTCGGCTCCATCTGGATGAAGGAGACCTTGTCGAGCAGCGGAGCGTTGCCCCACCACTTCTCGTTCGGGACGAGCGTGACGACGCCGCCGGTCTTGTCGAAGTTGTCGACCGTGTAGGGGCCTGCGGCCCATTCCGGGTGCCAGTCGCCGAGGAACGCCGTGTTGAACAGCTCAGGCGTGTTGACGGCCGGGTGCAGCAGCTGCGAGTAGACCATCTCGGGCCAGGCGAACTCGCCCTTGAAGGTCACGATGACGTCGCGGTCGTTCTCGCCGGCCTCGACGGACTCGATCTCCTTCCAGCCGTCGGTCGCGTTGGGCTGGTACTCCTCGTTCTCGCCGCTCTGGGCTTCCCAGGTGGCCTTGAACGCGGTGACGTCGATGGGCGTGCCGTCGTTCCAGACAGCCTTCTCGTTGACCTTGAAGTGCAGGACGGTCTTGCCGTCCTCGACACCGAAGGAGTAGTCGTCGAGGTATGCGTCGTTCTTCTTGACGGTGCCGTCAGGATCCATCAGCAGGATCTGGGGGCGGAACCACGTCCCGATCTGGGTGACGCGGGCGTCACCGTCGCTGTGGAAGTAGTTCAGCTGCTCGGCGATGTTCGAGACGGGGATGCGGAGTTCGCCGCCCTCTGCGAGGTTCTCGCGGGGCTGCGGGTTGTAGTCCGCGCCCTCGACCGTCTGAGCTTCGCCTTCACCGCTGTTGCCGCCGCCGTTGCCTGCCGGTGCGCACCCGCTCATGACGAGGGCGAAGGCGGCGCCGAGAGCAGCGATGCCCATCAGCTTCTGATGCCGTTTCATGGTACTCCTTAGTGCCTGTCGGCCTTACTTGGGATAGGGGCAGACTAACCCCGCAACTCTCGGGCGAAACCCCAGTGACACGGAACCGTTATCGGACTGTGCACATCGGTACACAGGTCAGCTGACGGCGATGGCCTCTGCGTCGAAACCCTCGACGGGAAGGATGATCCGCTCGCGCGTGCGCTCGATGTCGGGGTCGGGGATCGGGATCGCCGAGAGCAGCGCCTTCGTGTAGGGGTGCTGCGGATCGTCGAACACCTGATCGACGTCTCCGTGCTCGACGAACGAGCCCTTGTACATCACTGCGACCCGGTCGGCGATGTGGCGTACGACGGCGAGGTCGTGCGCCACGAACAGGTAGGACAGCCCGAGCTTGGCCTTCAGCTCGTCGAGCAGGTTGATCACGCCGGCCTGGATCGAGACGTCGAGAGCCGAGACGGGCTCGTCGAGCACCACGATCTTCGGGTTGGTCGACAGCGCTCGTGCGATGCCGATGCGCTGACGCTGACCACCCGAGAACGCCTGGGGGAAGCGGTCGCTGTGCGCCGGGTCGAGACCCACGAGACCCATGAGCTCCTCGACGCGATCGAACACGTCGTCCTTGCTCATGCCGATCGCGAGCATCGGCTCGGCGATGATGTCCCAGACCGTCATGCGAGGGTCGAGCGCCCCCATCGGGTCCTGGAAGACGATCTGAAGATCACGACGGAGCTTTCGCTCCTCCGCTCGGTTCTTGATGTCAGCGACGCTCGTGCCGCCGATGCGGATGTCGCCGTCCTCCTGGGCGACGAGATCCATGATCTGGAGGAGCGTCGTCGTCTTCCCGCTGCCCGACTCGCCGACGATCGCGAGGGTCTCACCCTGGCGGATGTCGAAGCTGATCCCCTTGACGGCGTGCACCTCGCCGACCTTGCGCTTGAAGAGCGCACCCTTCATGAGGGGGAAGGTCTTGTTGAGGTTGACCGCCTCGAGGGTGATGGGACGGTCCTCGCGGGGCACCTTCGCCAGCCCGCTCTCGGGGATCTCCGGGACGGGGAAGACGGGGAGTCCGCCGATGCGTCCGTCGTCGTCGATGTCGTTCGCGCGGATGCAGGCGACGGAGTGGTCGGAGTGACCCTCGGTGGAGATGCGGAGCAGATCGGGCTCGCGCTGCAGGCACGCGTCGATCGCGATGGGGCATCGCGCCGCGAACGGGCACGCATCCGGCAGATTGATCAGGAGCGGGGGGTTGCCCTTGATCGGGATCAGCGGCACCTTCTCGGTCTTGTCGACCCGCGGGATGGCACCCAGAAGGCCGATCGAGTACGGCATCCGGGTGCGGTAGAACAGCTCGCGCACCGGGGCCTGCTCGACGGGCTTGCCGGCGTACATCACCAGCACGTCGTCGGCGGTCTTGGCGACCACCCCCATGTCGTGCGTGATGATGATCATCGCGGCGCCGGTCTCCTGCTGCGCCTTCTCCATGAGCTCGAGGATCTGCGCCTGGATGGTGACGTCCAGCGCGGTCGTCGGCTCGTCCGCGATGATGAGCTTGGGATTGTTGGCCATCGCGATCGCGATCACGACACGCTGACGCATGCCGCCGGAGAACTCGTGCGGGAAGGCCTTCATGCGGCGCTCCGCCTCGGGGATCCCGACGAGCTTCAGCAGCTCGACGGAGCGGTCCCAGGCGTCCTTCTTCGACAGCCGACGATGCACCGTGAGAGCCTCGATCAGCTGGTCACCGATCGTGAACACGGGCGTGAGCGAGGTCAGCGGGTCCTGGAAGACCATGGCCATCCCGTTGCCGCGGATCACCGAGAGCTGCTTGTCGGACTTGCCGAGCAGTTCCTGGCCGTCATAGATGATCGACCCGGTGACCTTGGCGTTGTCATCGAGCAGGCCCATGATCGCGAGCGAGGTGACGGACTTGCCCGAACCGGATTCGCCGACGATGCCGAGGGTGCGACCCTCTTCGAGGTCGAACGAGACGCCGCGCACGGCATCGACTCGACCGGCTTCCGACGGGAAGCTGACCTTGAGGTCTCGGACGGAAAGGACAGTACTCATGCGCGACCTCCAGCCGCAGAGGTCGGATCCAGGGCGTCGCGCAGACCGTCGGCGATGAGAGCCATCGAGACGGTGAGCAGGGTGAGCGCCGCTGCAGGGAAGTAGAAGAGCCACGGTGCGCTCACCAGAGTGCTGGAGCCGTAGCCGATCAGGGCGCCGAGCGAGACGTCGGGCAGCTTCACACCGAAGCCGAGGAACGAGAGCGCGGTCTCGGTGAGGACGGCCGACACGACGCCGAGCGTGAAGTTGATCACCAGCAGCGACCCGATGTTCGGGAGCATGTGACGCAGGACGATCCGCATCCCCGAGAGCCCGGCGTAGCGAGCGGCATGCACGTACTCGCGCTCGCGGATCGACAGCGACAGGGTCCAGATGATCCGGGCAGGGAAGAACCAGCCGACGACGAAGATCATGACGAGCGAGATCACCAGCCAGTTCCCGCCGGCGTCGTTCGAGATCATCGCGAGGATCAGGAAGTTCGGGACCACCATCATGAAGTGGATGATCGCGAGCATGATCCGCTCGTACCGGCCGCCGAAGTAGGCGGCGGTGGCACCGATGAGTGCAGAGACGACCGTGGTGCCGATGGCCACGAGGGCAGCGATCATCATGGAGCGCTGAAGACCGACGGCGACCTGGGCGAAGTTGTCGTTGCCCGAACCGTTCGTCCCGAACCAATGCTCGGCCGAGGGAGCCTGGCGCAGCGCGAGGAAGTCGAGGTCGGTGTGCGAGTACGGCGCGATGAGCGGTCCCACGATCGCGAACACCACCAGAAGCGCGAGGATGACGACGCCGATCAAGGCACCGCGGTTGCGCAGGAACCGACGCGTGTACAGCGTCAGCATCGAGGTGCGCTTGCGGTTCTTCGGCTTCTCCGGCTCGGCGATCTCGGGGGACACCCCGATGGCTTCCAGGGACATCAGCTCACCCGCACTCTCGGATCGAGGACGACCACGGCGACGTCAGCGAGGATCGCGCCGATCGCCGTCATCAGGGCGCCGAACGCCGCGACTGCGACCACGCCGTGAATGTCGTTGTTGTTCAGGGTCTGGATGAAGTACCGACCCATTCCGTTCCAGTTGAAGATCGTCTCGGTCAGCACCGCTCCGGTGAAGACCGCGGGGATCGTGAACGCGACCTGCGTCGTGACGGGGATCAGCGACGTCCGCAGCGCGTGCTTGCGGATGGCCTGCTGCTTGGTGAGTCCCTTGGCACGGGCGGTGCGAACGTAGTCCGCCTTGATGTTGTCGAGCAGCAGCGAGCGCTGCAGGAAGTGGATGGACGCGTAGCCCGTGAGCACCAGGCCGAGTGTGGGGAGCGTCAGATGTTGGAGGACGTCTATGAGGACGGGGAAGAATCCCTCGACCCCCTGACTGGAGGATCCGACGACGTAGAAGACGGTCGTGCCGACCGCGTTGTTGAAGTTGATCGCGAGCAGAACCAGAGCGAATCCCGCAACGACCGTGGGGATGTTCATCGTGATGATGCTCGTGCCCTGACCGATGCGGTCGGCCAGTTTGTACTGACGGGATGCCGTGTAGACACCGAGGGCGATGCCCAGGATGGTCGTGATGATCGTCGCCCCGAGCACGAGCTCGGCGCTGATCCAGACCCGATATGCGACCTGCTCGTTGACGGACTCGCCTGTGGGGCCGACTCCCCAGTCCCAGCGGAAGAGGATGCTCGAGAACCAGGTCCACCATCGTTCGATCAGGGGGACCGATTCGCTGAGGTTGCGAGGCTTCAGCAGCGCATCGATCTGATCGGGCGAAAGCGGAGGTCGACGTCCGACGTAGTTGTTCTCGGGATCGAGATACAGCCACGCGAGGAAGTAGGTGATGTTCGTCGCGATGACGATCATCAGCACCCATCCCAGCAGGCGGCGCAACAGATACTTGATCAAGGTGATGATTCTTTCTCTTTTACAGACGCGCGCGGGATCCGCCGACGCAACGCTGAGCCGGGAAGACAGTCAATCACCATCAGCCGATCTGCGCGACACGACGCCTGCACTTGGTCTGTGACGGAGTCTTATCGCTCACGGGATCCGGTGTCACGGATGGCTCCCGGGCAACCTCGGCAGAATATCACCGGATCGCACGAAGCGGGCATAAGCCTCACCTCACCGTAGAATCGTCAGGACATGTCACCACGCGCTCTCACTCCGCTTCAGCCTGCCGCGACGCCTTCGGCGCAGATCCGCAACTTCTGCATCATCGCGCACATCGACCACGGCAAGTCGACCCTCGCCGACCGCATGCTCCAGATCACCGGCGTGGTCTCGGATCGCGACATGCGCGCGCAGTACCTCGACCGCATGGACATCGAGCGTGAGCGCGGCATCACCATCAAGAGCCAGGCCGTGCGGATGCCGTGGGAGATCGACGGCGAGACATTCGCGCTCAACATGATCGACACCCCGGGGCACGTCGACTTCACCTACGAGGTGTCCCGGTCTCTCGCCGCCTGCGAGGGCGCGATCCTGCTCGTCGATGCCGCCCAGGGCATCGAGGCCCAGACTCTGGCGAACCTCTACCTCGCGCTAGAGAACGACCTGCACATCATCCCGGTGCTGAACAAGATCGACCTGCCGGCGGCCGACCCCGACAAGTACGCCAAGGAGCTGGCATCGCTCATCGGCGGCAAGCCCGAGGACGTGCTCCGCGTCTCGGGCAAGACCGGTGTCGGCGTCGAGGAGCTGCTCGACCGCCTGGTCAAGGAGATCCCCGCACCCGTCGGAGACGCCGATGCTCCGGCCCGCGCCATGATCTTCGACTCCGTCTACGACGCCTACCGCGGGGTCGTCACCTACGTCCGCATGGTGGACGGCAGCCTGTCGCCCCGCGAGCGCATTCAGATGATGTCGACGGGTGCCAACCACGAGGCGCTCGAGGTCGGCGTGTCGAGCCCCGAACCGGTGCCGTCCAAGGGGCTCGGCGTCGGCGAGGTCGGCTACCTCATCACCGGAGTGAAGGACGTCCGTCTGTCGAAGGTCGGTGACACGATCACGACGGCACGCAGGCCCTCGACCCAGGCTCTGCCGGGCTACACCGACCCGAAGCCCATGGTCTTCTCGGGGATCTACCCGATCGACGGCAGCGACTACGCGGAGCTCCGGGAGGCGCTCGACAAGCTCAAGCTCTCCGACGCCTCGCTGCAGTACGAGCCTGAGACCTCGGTCGCCCTCGGTTTCGGCTTCCGCTGCGGGTTCCTGGGACTCCTGCATCTCGAGATCATCACCGAGCGTCTCGAGCGAGAATTCGGCCTCGACCTCATCACCACCGCACCCAGCGTGATCTACGAGGTGCTCACGAGCGACACGGGCGAGACCGTGACGGTGACGAACCCGAGCGAGTACCCCGACGGTCGCATCGGCTCGGTGTCGGAGCCGATGGTGAAGACCGCGATCCTGCTGCCCAAGGACTACGTGGGCACGGTCATGGAGCTCTGCCAGTCTCGTCGCGGAGCGCTGCTGGGCATGGAGTACTTCTCCGAGGAGCGCGTGGAGCTCCGCTACATGATGCCGCTCGGTGAGATCGTCTTCGACTTCTTCGACCAGCTCAAGTCCAAGACCCAGGGCTATGCCTCGCTCGACTACGAACCCGCCGGACAGCAGGAGGCGGACCTGGTCAAGGTCGACATCCTGCTGCAGGGTGACAAGGTCGACGCGTTCAGCTCGATCGTGCACCGCGACAAGGCCTACGCCTACGGCACGCTGATGACGGAGCGACTGCGCAAGCTGATCCCTCGCCAGAACTTCGAGGTGCCGATCCAGGCCGCCATCGGCGCCAGGATCATCGCCCGCGAGACGATCAGGGCGCTGCGCAAGGACGTGCTCGCCAAATGCTACGGCGGTGACATCAGCCGCAAGCGCAAGCTCCTCGAGAAGCAGAAAGAGGGCAAGAAGCGCATGAAGATGGTCGGTCGTGTCGAGGTGCCGCAGGAGGCGTTCATCGCAGCGCTCTCCGGCGACGTCGAGGGCAAGGACAAGAAGTAGGACCTTCGGGCCGGGCTGTTCCCGGCGTGGAGGGTGATCGTCCAGGGAACGGGAAGTAGGCTGGAACGCATGCGGCGCGGGACTTTCCGAGACGACACGGTTGACTATGCGGCCGTGGGTGCGACCCACGCGCCCGATCTGATGCAGTACCCGCCGGAGCGCAGCATCCCGGCGGAGAACTCCTGGCGGATCGGCAGCGGTCATGACCGCTTCCAGTCCGCGGGCGAAGCGCTGCTGACCTGGACCGCGCAGCGCGCGGCGGGCCTCAGCATCGAGGATGTGCGTCCCGCGCCCGGTCCCGCCTACGCCGGTGTCAGCTTCGACGCCGAGGGCACTCCGATCGCACCGAGCAAGAACGACGTCGAACAGCGCTTCGACGCGGAAGGCACCCCGTTCGCCGGCCCGGGCATGACGTTGCGTCTGCATGGGCGGGTTGCCGGCATGCGGGCGGATGCCGAGCTGCGCGTGATCTCCGTGACCGAGGAGAAGCGCCGGATCGGATTCGTGCTGGGCACGGTCGGAGGCTCGGTGGTGCGCGGTGAGGAGTCTTTCGACATCGACTGGCGTGAGGACAACGACGAGGTGTGGTTCTCCGTCCGTGCCTTCGACGCGCCGAACTCCCTGCTCTACCGCGTCGTCCCGCCGCTGGTGAAGCGCCGTCGCCGGGAACTGTTCGCACGCTATCTGCGGGCGATCTCGCCGCTGTACGCGACTCCGGTCTGATGGTCGCACCTCTCTGATGGCCGGTCCGCTTCCACTCGGCGATCCGGCACCGGCAGACGGACATCTGCCCTCCGATCTGCCGATCGATTCCTCCGTGCCCTTCTCCGCATACCTGCACGTCCCCTTCTGCCGGGTACGGTGCGGCTATTGCGACTTCAACACCTACACCTCGGGAGAGCTCCGCGGCGCGAAGCAGGAGGACTACGCCTCGACGCTCATCACCGAGATCGCCCTGGCGAGGCGCGTTCTCGCGGATGCGGGCGCGCTGCGCCCGATGGACACCGTATTCTTCGGAGGCGGCACGCCGACGCTGCTGCCGCCGGGCGACCTGGCGCGGATGCTCGGTGCGGCGACCGACGCGTTCGGCCTCGTCGACG
The DNA here is from genome assembly GCF_030209555.1 of Microbacterium sp. LMC-P-041. Taxonomy (NCBI): domain Bacteria; kingdom Bacillati; phylum Actinomycetota; class Actinomycetes; order Micrococcales; family Microbacteriaceae; genus Microbacterium; species Microbacterium sp. LMC-P-041. Next base: position 110,140 of record NZ_JARVRV010000002.1, on the reverse strand, counting down.
GCGCCGAGGTCACGGTCGAGGCGAACCCCGACACGGTGACGTCCGAGGTCGCGCGGACCCTCGCGGATGCCGGCGTCACGCGGCTGTCGATCGGCATGCAGTCGGCAGTGCCGCATGTGCTCGCCGCTCTCGACCGCACTCATCGCCCCGAGAACGTGACGACAGCGGTCGCCGCGGCGAAGGACGCTGGCCTCGCCGTGAGCGTGGACCTCATCTACGGCGCCCCCGGTGAGTCGATCGGTGATTGGGAGGCGTCGCTCGATGCGGCGCTCGCACTCGAGTCGGACCACATCTCGGCGTACGCGCTGATCATCGAGGACGGCACGAAGCTCGCGCGACAGATCCGCCGAGGCGAGGTGCCGGCGCCGGACGACGACCTGCAGGCCGACATGTACGAGCTCGCCGATGCGCGTCTCGCAGCGGCGGGCTTCGACTGGTACGAGATCAGCAACTGGTCTCGCTCGCCCGAGCAGCGTTCGCGGCACAATCTCGCCTACTGGCGGGGGAGCGACTGGTGGGGATTCGGTCCCGGCGCGCACAGTCACGTCGCCGGCCTGCGGTGGTGGAACGTCAAGCATCCGGCCGCGTATGCACAGCGGCTCGCCGCAGCGGAGTCTCCCGCCGCCGGCACGGAGCGGCCGGACGAGCAGTCGACGACGCTCGAGCGCATCCTGCTGCTGAGTCGCATCCGCGAGGGCATCGCCGTCAGCGACCTCGCCGCGGACAAGAGGACACGCGTCGCGGGTCTGATCGCGGATGGGCTCGTCGACCCGGCCGCTGCCGTTCGCGGACGCGTGCAGCTCACACTGCGGGGGCGCCTGCTCGCCGATGCCGTCGTGCGTGAGCTCACCGACTGATCGGCGACCGCTGAGTCCGGACATCGTGCCGGATCAGCACGTGGTCGGCGTCGGCGGGTAGAATTGGCACTCGTAGCCAGTGAGTGCCAAGAGGGAGGGAGTTGCGATGGTCAGCGAAAGAGGCCTCCAGGTTCTCCGCGCGATCGTGCAGGACTACGTCGAGACCCATGAACCCGTCGGCAGCCGATCGATCGTCGACCGATACTCCTTCGGCGTGTCCGCGGCGACGATCCGCAACGACATGGCACTGCTCGAAGACGAAGAGCTGATCGCCGCCCCGCACACCTCCTCCGGTCGCGTCCCCACCGACAAGGGCTACCGCGTGTTCGTGGATCATCTCGCCCAGCTGCGGCCACTGTCGGTCGCGCAGCGCACGGCCATCGAGTCCTTCCTCACCGCTCCCTCCGACCTCGACGACCTGATGGTGCGCACGGTCCGAGTGCTGACGCAGCTCACGGGGCAGGTCGCGCTGGCGCAGTACCCGTCATTCGCGCGCGCGCATCTCACGCATCTCGAACTCGTGGCGCTGGCGCCGAATCGTCTGCTCATCGTGCTCGTCACCGACGCGGGCGGCGTCTCGCAGCGCATCGCCCCGCTGCCCGTCGACGTCGACGACGCCGACATGGCGCTGCTGCGTGCTCGTCTCTCCGCCCTGATCACGGGCCGGGCGGTGAGCGACGCCGCTGAGCGGCTGCAGGCGCTTCTCGCGGACGACGCACACAGTCATGACGTCGTACTGCGCGCTCTCGCGACGATCGTCATCGACGAGCTCGGCGCCTTCCGTCAGGAGCGCCTGGTGATGGCCGGAGCAGCGACTCTGGCTCGCCGCGAGCAGGACTTCCGCGGCAGCATCCACCCTCTGCTCGAGGCGATCGAGGAGCAGGTGACGCTGCTGCGGCTGATGAGCGAGATGGAGGCGGACTCCCACGGTCTCGCCGCCAGCATCGGCACCGAGAACGCGTCCTTCGGCCTCGGCGAGGCATCGATCGTGGCCAGCAACTACGCCGCCCCCAGCGGCACGGCGCGAGTCGGCGTGATGGGGCCGACGCGCATGGACTATCCGAGCAATCTCGCGGCGGCGCGGGCCGTGGCCCGCTATCTGTCTCGGATGCTCGACGAAGACGAGGCGGCCCGCTGACGCGGCCGCCCAGAGAACAGCACACGCAGAAGGGCCATTGTGGCAGACCACTACGAGGTACTCGGCGTCTCTCGTGACGCCTCCACCGACGAGATCAAGAAGGCGTACCGACGCCTCGCTCGTCAGCTCCACCCCGATGTGAATCCGGGTGAGGACGCGGCCGAGCAGTTCAAGCTCGTCACGCATGCATACGACGTCCTGAGCGACGACGATTCCCGTCGCCGCTACGACATGGGCGGCGGAGACGGCGCCGCCGGCAACTTCCAGGGCTTCGGCGGCTTCGGGGACATCTTCGAGACCTTCTTCGGCGCGGGCCAAGGCGGTGGCAGGGGCGCGCGTCCGCGGTCACGCCGCGAACGGGGACAGGACGCCCTCGTCCGGGTGACCCTCGATCTCGGCGACGTCGTCTTCGGTGCGCACCGCGACATCGAGGTCGACACGGCCGTGCTGTGCGAGACGTGCAACGGCTCGTGCTGCCAGGAGGGCACGTCGCCCGTCACCTGTGACATCTGCGGCGGCTCCGGACACGTTCAGCGTCAGGTGCGGAGCCTGCTCGGCAACGTCGTGACCTCTCAGCCCTGCGGCACCTGCGAGGGCTACGGCACGACGATCCCGTATCCGTGCGGCACCTGCGGCGGCCAGGGGCGGGTGCGCTCGCGTCGCACCGTCTCGCTCGACATCCCCGCCGGCGTCGAGACCGGGCTGCGCCTGCAGCTGCCGGGCTCTGGCGAGGTCGGCAAGGCGGGTGGCCCGAACGGCGACCTGTACGTCGAGGTCACCGTGAACCCGCACCCGTCTTTCAGCCGCGACGGCGACGACCTGCTGGCGACGCTGGAGGTGTCGATGCCGGATGCGATCCTCGGCACCGAGACCACGATCCAGGGTCTCGACGGCGAGGTCGATCTCGAGATCCGCTCGGGCGTCCAGTCCGGCGACGTGTTGACGATCAAGGGCCGCGGCATCACGCCGCTGCGGGGCAACCAGCGCGGCGACCTCCGCGTCGGCGTGCAGGTGGTCACTCCGACCCGGCTCGACTCCGCGCAGCGCGCGCTCATCGAGGACTTCGCGAAGAAGACCAAGGCACCGGGCCCGCAGCTGGCGCAGTTCCAGCAGGGGCTGTTCTCGAAGCTCCGCGACCGCTTCCGTTCGCACTGATCCGGACGGCGCTCATGGCACTCCACTTCCTCGTCGAGAACTCCTCGGATGCGGCGGTCGGCGACCTCGTGTCGCTCACCGGCGCCGAGGCGAAGCACGCCGCCGTCGTCCGACGGCTCCGCGTCGGTGAGGCGGTGACGGTCGGCGACGGCTCGGGGGTGTGGCTGACCGGCGTCGCCGAAGAGGTGTCTCCGTCCCGCGTCGACGTGCGCGTGGCCGAGCGATCGGTCGACCCCGCGCCCAGCCCTCGCATCGTGCTCGTGCAGGCTCTCGCGAAGGGCGATCGCGACGAGCTCGCCGTGCAGGCGGCATGCGAGCTCGGCGTCGATGAGATCGTGCCGTGGCAGGCGAGCCGAAGCGTGTCCCGATGGGATGGTCCCAAGGCCGTCAAGGGGCGCGAGCGGTGGGCGACGATCGTCCGCGAGGCGGCGAAGCAGGCTCACCGGGCGTGGGTCCCGGAGGTGGCGCCTCCGGCGTCGACCGCCGACCTCGCGAGACGCGCCGCATCTCAGCGGGTGCTGCTTCTCGACCCGACCGCCCCCGTGCGGTTGTCCGAGCTCGAGCCGGACGGCAGGGACATCGTCCTCGTCGTCGGGCCCGAGGGCGGTATCTCCGACGACGAGCTCTCGAAGCTGTCGGATGCCGGCGCCGAGCGTGTGCTGCTCGGAGACACCGTGCTGCGCACGTCCACGGCGGGCCCGGCTGCGATCGCCGTGCTGTCGGTCGCACTCAGCCGCTGGTGATCAGGCTACGGACCCGGCAGTGCTGCGGTCAGTAGACTGGGAGCATGTCCGAGCCCTCGATCTTCACGCGCATCCTCAACGGCGACATCCCGGGTGAGATCCTGCTCGACACCGGCCGCGTGTTCGCGATCCGGGACATCAACCCGCAGGCACCGCTGCACGCGCTCGTGATCCCCAAGACCGAGGACTACCGCGACGTCACGGAGCTCGCCGAGGGCGACCCCGGTCTGCTCGCGGAGATCGTCGCGGCTGCGAAGCAGCTCGCCTCCGAGCATGCGAACGGCGAATACCGCCTCATCTTCAACAACGGCGCCAGCGCCGCCCAGTCCGTCTTCCACGTGCACGCCCATGTGCTCGGCAACATCGAGGAGAGCAAGCTCGTTGGCTTCTGACGAAAACGACCTGACCGCATCCGACACCGCCGTCGAGAAGATCTACGCCGACGGCGTCGCCATGGTGCAGCTCCTCGGTCCGCAGGATCGACTGCTCCGGATGCTCGAGAAGGAGCACCGCGACGTCCAGGTGCTCGTGCGCGGCAACGAGATCACGCTCACCGGCGCGCCGGAGGCAGTCGCGAAGGCGAAGACCCTGGTCGACGAGCTGATGACCATGACCAAGGCAGGCCACGACCTCGCCCCGAGCGACGTGACGAGCTCGGCCCGCCTGCTGCGCAACGACGGCGGCCCTCGCCCGAGCGAGGTACTCGGAGAGGCGATCCTGTCGACCAGGGGCAAGGTCATCCGTCCCAAGACGCTGGGGCAGAAGGAGTACGTCGACGCGATCGAGGAGAACACGATCGTCTTCGGCATCGGCCCGGCCGGTACCGGAAAGACCTACCTCGCGATGGCCAAGGCCGTCCAGGCCCTGCAGCGCAAAGAGGTCACCCGCATCATCCTCACCCGCCCCGCGGTCGAGGCTGGAGAGCGGCTCGGATTCCTGCCCGGCACGCTCACCGACAAGATCGACCCGTACCTCCGCCCGCTCTATGACGCGCTGAACGAGATGATGGACCCCGAGATCGTCCCTCGTCTGATGGCGACGGGCACGATCGAGGTCGCCCCTCTCGCCTACATGCGCGGCCGCACGCTCAACGACTCGTTCGTGGTGCTCGACGAAGCGCAGAACACGACTCCCGAGCAGATGAAGATGTTCCTCACGCGTCTCGGCTTCGGGTCGAAGATGGTCGTCACCGGTGACATCACCCAGGTCGATCTCCCGCAGGGATCCTCGGGACTCCGGCTCGTCACCCGCGTGCTCGACGGCATCGACGACATCCATTTCGCGCGGCTCACGAGCGACGACGTGGTGCGTCACTCGCTGGTCGGACGGATCGTCGACGCCTACAGCGAGTATGACGAGCGGCGCACCGCCCAGCGCTACGAGCGCGAGCAGGCGGCGGAGTTCGCCAACCGTGCCGACCGGCGGGGCGCACAGCGACCAGGACCCCGAGACCGGATGCCGAAACGAGGCCTCTCCTGATGAAACGAGCACAGCCATGATCGAGATCAACAACGAGTCGGCCATCGACGTCGACGAGACCGTGCTGCAGCGCCTGACAGACTTCAACCTCGCGCAGATGCATGTCAGCCCGGACGCCGAGGTCGCGATCGTGCTCGTCGACGAGGCTGCCATGGAGGCCCTCCACGTGCAGTGGATGGATGAGCCCGGTCCGACCGACGTGCTCAGCTTCCCGATGGACGAGCTGCGCCCGGGCACCGAGGATCGCCCCACGGCCCCGGGGCTGCTGGGAGACATCGTGCTGTGTCCTCAGGTCGCCGAGGCTCAGGCCCAGGCCGCCGGCCACACCCTGATGGACGAGCTGATCCTGCTCACCACCCACGGTCTGCTGCACCTCCTCGGCTTCGATCACGCCGAGCCCGACGAGGAGCGCGAGATGTTCGGACTGCAGAAGGAGCTCATCCAGGGCTTCGCCGCGGCTGAACGTCGACGATGACCGCGGCCCTCCTGCTCGCAGGCGCTGTCCTGCTCGTCGCCTTCGGCGGCCTGATGGCGGCGATCGACGCCGCCTTCGGCGTCACGTCCCGGTCGGACATCGAGGAGATGGGCGCGGAGGGGCGCAACGGCCCCCAGCTGGTGCGCATCGCCGCCGACCCTGACGCACACGTCAACGCCGTCGCATTCATCCGCGTGCTCGCCGAGACGGCGGCCGCGGTGCTCGTCACGGTGGCGTTCAGCATCCTGTTCGACAACATCTGGTGGGCGATGCTGGCCGCAGCGCTGCTCATGACGGGTATCAGCTTCGTGCTGGTGGGGGCGAGCCCTCGATCCTTCGGGCGGCACCACGCCGAGGGCATGCTCCGGGCCAACGCACGCATCGTCCGCGGGCTGCGCATCATCCTGGGGCCACTCGCTCACGGACTCGTGGTGCTCGGCAACCGGGTGACCCCCGGGCGGGGACGCAGCTCGTTCACGTCTGAGGAGCAGCTGCTGAGCATGGTCGACGAGGCCGCCTCGAACGATCTGATCGAGGCTGACGACCGCGACCTCATCCACTCCGTATTCGACTTCACCGACCAGTTCGTGCGTGCGGTGATGGTGCCGCGCACCGAGATGGTGACGGTCGATGCGACGGCGACCACGAGCGAGGCGATGACGCTGTTCCTGCAGCGGGGAGTCTCGAGGATGCCGGTGGTCGACGACGACGCCGATGACGTGGTCGGAGTGCTCTATCTGAAGGACCTGGTGCTGTTCGCCTTCCGCGACGAGAACGCCTGGCGAACCGCATCCATCCGTCCGATCTCGCGACCCGCGACCTTCGTGCCGGAGTCCATGCGCGCCGAGACCCTCCTGCAGCAGATGAAGCGGGATGCCGTGCACGTGTGCCTCGTGATCGACGAGCACGGCGGCATCTCGGGGCTCGTGACCCTGGAGGACCTCATCGAGGAACTCGTGGGCGAGATCTCCGACGAGTACGATCAGGTATCGGCAGAGGTCGTCGAACTCGGCGACGGACGCTATCGCGTGAGCTCCCGACTCTCGCTGGAGGACGTCGGCGATCTGTTCGGCCTCGAGCTCGAGGACGAGGACGTCGATTCCATCGGCGGTCTGCTGGGCAAGGCACTCGGACAGGTCCCGCAACCGGGATCCACAGCGACGGTCGAGGGATTGACCCTCACCGGCGGCGCGTCTCGAGGACGAGGGCGCGGAATCGCGACCGTCTTCGTGGAACGAGCGGCAGACGACGCGGGTCATGCCGCAGAGGAGAGAGACGGAAACGATGACTGAGCAGACGCGGAGCGGGTTCGTGACCTTCGTGGGACGACCGAACGTCGGGAAGTCCACTCTCACGAATGCGCTGGTGGGCGAGAAGATCGCGATCACCAGTGAGAAGCCGCAGACGACGCGACGGGCGATCCGCGGGATCGTGAACCGTCCGCAGGGGCAGCTCGTCATCGTCGACACCCCCGGCATCCACAAGCCCCGTACGCTCCTCGGCGAGCGCCTGAACGACCTCGTCGAACAGGTGCTCGGCGACGTCGACGTGATCGGCTTCTGCGTGCCGGCGACCGAGAAGGTCGGGCCCGGCGACCGCCGCATCGCGACGTCCCTCGACGGATACCGTCGTGCCAAGAAGATCGCCATCGTCACGAAGACGGACGCGGCCAGTCGCGACCAGATCACCGAGCGACTGATGGAGGTCGACGCGCTGCGCGAGGACTGGGACGCGGTGATCCCGATCTCCGCGCTCACGAACGACCAGCTGGAGGTGCTCGCCGACGAGGTGCTCGCACTGATGCCCGAGGGGCCGGCTCTGTACGGCGAGGGTGTCACGACCGACGAGTCGGAGGAGGACCGGATCGCCGAGATGATCCGCGAGGCCGCGCTCGACGGGGTCCGCGACGAGCTTCCCCACTCGATCGCGGTCGTGATCGACGACATCGCCCCGCGTGAGGGAACCGACCTGACCGATGTGCACGCATCCATCGTGGTGGAGCGTGACAGCCAGAAGGCGATCATCATCGGCCACAAGGGCAAGCGTCTGGCCGATGTCGGACGCCGGGCCCGTGTCGGGATCGAAGAGCTTCTCGGCACGAGGGTGTTCCTGGGCCTCCATGTGAAGGTCGCGAAGGAATGGCAGCGCGACCCGAAGCAGCTCGGCCGCCTCGGCTTCTGACCCTCGACACGAGAGGCGGCGAGGATCCGGCGCTCCAGCGGTACGGCCGCAGGACTCTCCCGCAGGGGTAGGGTCGCGATATGACACTCGCACAGCACTGGATCGCATCGTCGTGGGGCGCCCCTGAGACATGGGAGTTCGTCGACTACGAGGTGCCGTCTCCCGGCCGCGGTGAGGTGACGATCCGCGTGGAGGCCGCCGGGGTGAATCCCGCGGACGCCAAGCACGTCGCGTCTGCTCACCAGGGCGTGCAGCTGCCTGTGCCGATCGGCTACGAGGTCTCGGGCACGATCAGCGCGATCGGACCCGACACGCGGATCGGCTCGGGGGAGGCGAAAGAAGGGGACGAGGTCGTCGCCTTCCGCGTGCGCGGGGGATACGCGACCGAGCTGACCGTGCCTGCCGAGAAGGCCTTCGCGAAGCCGACCACACTCACGCACGCGGAAGCCGCGAATCTGCTGCTCGCCGGCACCACGGCCGCTGAGATGCTCTGGGTGACTGGCGCGGCACCGGGGGAGACGATCCTCCTGCACGGCGCGTCGGGAGCGGTGGGAGTGAGCGTGCTGCAGCAGGCCGCGCTGCGGGGGATCCGAGTGATCGGCACCGCGAGCGCCGAGCGGTTCGACGTCGTCCGTCGTCTCGGGGGAGTCCCCGTGCGATACGGGGCCGGCCTGGCGGATCGGGTCCGGGGGGCCGCGGGCGAGGCGGGCGTCTCGGCAGCCCTCGACGCGGTGGGCACGGACGAGGCCGTGGACGTGTCCCTCGAGCTGGTCGCAGACCGCCAGCGCATCGTCACGATCGCAGCGATGGGCAGGGCCGCCTCCGACGGCATCCGGGTGATCGCCGGTTCGATGCCCGTCAGCGCCCGATTCCGGGACGAGGTGCGCGGGGAACTGATCGCTCTCGCTCAGAACGGAGATCTGATCGTTCCCGTGGCGCGGACGTTCGCCCTGGAGGAGGCTCCGGCGGCACTCGCTCTGCTCGCCGAAGGGCACCCCGGCGGAAAGCTCGCTCTGATCCCGTCGTCCTAATCGATCTCGCGCAGCGCCGAGGTCACGACCACCACCCCATCGCCGTAGGCCGCATCCATCGCGTTCTGCACCGACCCGTCGTCCCACACGACCTGCATCCAGACATAGCCGCGTTCGGTCCACAGGGTGAGCGCATCGCGTCCCACGGCATTCGACAGCTCGTCTGACACCTGCGCCAGCTCAGCCTCGGAGCTCGCGCCTGGGACACCGCCCGTGGGATCCTCCGGTCGGACAGGGTCGTACAGGGCGAGCATGATCGGAGGATCGGTGACCGCGTATCGCTCGCCGTCGAAGGTTCCGTACACCGCGTAGGTTCCCCACGTGGTGTCGCCGCTGGATTCGCTCCCGTCTACCCCGTCCCAGGTCCAGCCGTCGAGGGGAAGGCCCGAGCACTGCGGTGGATACGACTCGGCGACGATTCCGAGGCAGAGCCGAGGCTCACCGTCCACATCGAGCACCGTGCCGGTGCCGATCACCCGTCCTTCCGGCGGTGGGACGCTCGCGGCATCCCAGGTCGGTGAGGCCGAACTCGTCGGCGCGGATGCAGCTCCGGAACCGGACGAGCAGGCGGCGAGGCCGCACATCCCGATGACGGCGACGGCGGCGAGAAGCATGCGGCTGTGCGATGTGCTCATGCCTGACAGTATCTCGTGACGGGTGATCGTCTCACGGCGGCTCGGAGCGGATCGGCATCCCTGCTACCATGGCCGCATGCCTTTCGGCGGTCTGCTTCTTCTTAGCTGCCGCGACGAGTCCTAAAGCTAGGGCCTTCCTCGTCGCGGCGCTTGTGTTGGCCCGTTCACAATTCTGACGAAGAGAAGAAGCCCCATCATGCAGAACACTCAGCGCCCGTCTGCGATGCCGATCCACAAGTATCGGCCGTACCACGAGCAGATCACGGTCAACCTGCCCGACCGCACCTGGCCGGACGCCCGCATCACCGAGGCGCCCCGTTGGTGCGCAGTCGACCTCCGCGACGGCAATCAGGCGCTCATCGACCCGATGTCGCCCGAGCGCAAGCGCGTCATGTTCGAACTCCTCGTCAGCATGGGGTACAAGGAGATCGAGGTCGGATTCCCCTCGGCGAGCCAGACCGATTTCGACTTCGTCCGTCAGCTCATCGAAGAGAACCTGATCCCGGATGACGTCACCATCCAGGTGCTGACCCAGGCGCGCGAGCATCTGATCGCCCGCACGTACGAGTCGATCTCCGGGGCCAAGCAGGCGATCGTGCACCTCTACAACTCGACCAGCGTGCTGCAGCGCGAGGTCGTCTTCCGCACTGACAAGCAGGGCATCATCGACATCGCGCTCGAGGGTGCTCGGCTCTGCCGTCAGTACGAGAAGACCATCCCCGACACGAAGGTCTACTACGAGTACTCGCCCGAGAGCTACACGGGAACCGAGCTCGAGTTCGCCGTCGACGTCTGCAACCAGGTGATCGAGGTCTTCGAGCCCACCCCCGACCGTAAGGTCATCGTCAACCTGCCGGCGACCGTCGAGATGGCCTCGCCGAACGTCTACGCCGACTCGATCGAGTGGATGAGCCGCAACCTGGCGCACCGCGAGAACGTGATCCTGTCGCTGCACCCGCACAACGACCGTGGCACGGCGATCGCGGCGGCCGAGCTCGGCTACATGGCCGGGGCCGACCGCATCGAGGGCTGCCTGTTCGGCAACGGCGAGCGCACCGGAAACGTCGACATCGTGGCGCTGGGCATCAACCTCTTCACGCAGGGCATCGATCCGCAGATCGACTTCAGCGACATCGACCAGGTCAAGCGCACCGTCGAGTACTGCAACCAGCTGCCGGTGCCCGAGCGGTCGCCGTGGGCGGGCGACCTGGTCTTCACCGCGTTCAGCGGGTCGCACCAGGATGCGATCAAGAAGGGCTTCGAGGCGATGGCTGCCCGTGCCGAGGCTGAAGGCGTCACGGTCGACGACATCGAATGGGCCGTCCCCTACCTGCCGGTCGACCCGAAGGATCTCGGACGCTCCTATGAGGCCGTGATCCGTGTGAACTCGCAGTCCGGCAAGGGCGGCGTCGCCTATCTGCTCAAGGCGGACCACGCGATCGACCTGCCGCGCAAGCTGCAGATCGAGTTCTCGGGCGTCGTCCAGAACAAGACCGACGCCGAGGGCGGCGAGGTCACGAGCGAGCAGATCTGGTCGATCTTCAACGACGAGTACCTGCCCGCCACTGACACCGAGGCAAAGTGGGGGCGGTTCGAGCTGCTCTCGACGCAGACCCGCAGCGACATGTCGGGTGACGTGGTGCTCGACGTGACACTGCGCGACGACGATCAGCAGGTGTCCGTCGCCGGTAACGGCAACGGACCGATCGCCGCGTTCATCGAGGTGCTGCGCGGTCAGGGCTTCGACATCACTCTCTACGACTACGTCGAGCACGCACTCAGTGCAGGTGGCGACGCACAGGCTGCGGCGTATGTCGAGCTGCAGGTCGGCGATCAGCGCCTGTGGGGCGTCGGCATCGACGGAGACATCTCGACGGCATCCCTCAAGGCGATCGTCTCGGGCGTCAACCGCTCGATCCGCACGCGCCAGCTGGAGCTGGCAGCGGTCTGACGGTCGACGAGAACGCCCCCGCGGTCATCGACCGCGGGGGCGTTACGTCTGCCCCGTGCCGAGGATCGGTCACTCAGGGCTCGGCGTGACGACCTGGATCACTCCGGTCTCTGCGGCGACCTTGCGGCGATACAGGCGACGTTGCTCCGGAAGCGAGACGTCGAAGCTCACGGCGAGCACTCGGATCACCGCGGTGACGACGATGCCGAGCACGGCGGCGAGCGTGATCGACATCCCGAGTCCGTTCGCGGTGGCGATGAAGACGCAGCCGGCACCGGCGGCGACGGCGTAGAGCGAGCCGACATGCATGATCGAGGTCGGCAGGCCCATCAGCATGTCGCGCAGCACGCCGCCGCCGACCGCTGCGCAGACGCCGATGAACACCGCGGGAACGGGAGGGATGCCGAAGGCGATCGCCTTGCTCGTGCCGAACGCGCCGAACATGCCGATCACCACGGCGTCGAGCACCACGATGACGGTGTTGAGACGGTTGAAGAGTCCCGCGAGCAGCATCCCGAGCAGCGAGGCGCCGGTGGCCGTGAGCAGGTACCAGTTGCTCTGCAGCGTGGCCGGAGTCTGACCGAGCAGGATGTCGCGGATGAGACCGCCGCCCATACCGATCATGATGCCGATGATCGCGACGCCGAGCCAGTCGAGTCGTCGCTGCCCCTGGAACCCCGACGCGAACATCGCGCCCTGCACGCCGCCGAGGCCGACGCCGAGGAGGTCCGCCCAGAGCGGAATGGTGAAGAGCGGTTCGGTCACGCCTCTATTCTCCCGCACGGAGGATAATCGAACGGTGCCCACCTACCGAGACGAAGCGGTGATCCTGCGCACCCACAAGCTGGGTGAGGCGGATCGCATCGTCACCATGCTGTCGCGTCAGCACGGCAAGATCCGTGCGGTGGCCAAGGGCGTCCGGCGCACGTCGTCGAAGTTCGGGTCGCGCCTCGAGCCGTTCATGGTGGCCGACGTGCAGCTGTATCAGGGACGTTCGCTCGACATCGTGCAGCAGGCGGAGTCGCTCGGCTCCTACGGTTCCGACATCGCGGCCCACTACGACCGGTTCACATCGGCGAACGCGATGGTCGAGACCGCCGATCGGCTGAGCGACTCCGAGGCGACGCCCGAGCAGTACCTGCTGCTGGTGGGCGGGCTGCGTGCGCTCTCGCGGGGCGAGCATTCCCCCAGGAGCATCCTCGACTCCTACCTTCTGCGCGTGATGGCGCTGTCGGGATGGGCGCCGTCTCTCGGCGACTGCGCACGATGCGCCGCCCCCGGCCCGCACGCGCACTTCGTCGGTCAGCTCGGAGGCGCCGTATGCGTGAACTGCGCGCCGGCCGGAAGTCCGAAGGTGGCAGAGAAGACCCTGTCGCTGCTGCGATCCCTCATGACCGGAGAGTGGGAGGCGATCGATGCCGCGCCTCACGCGGACAACGCCGCGGCATCAGGCCTCGTCGCTGCCTATGCGCAGTGGCACCTGGAGCGCGGCATCCGCTCGCTGGCCCACCTCGTGGCCGACATCCCTCGAGAAGGAGCACGGTGAGCCCCAAGCCCTACACCCACAAGGATGCCGTCGCCTATCGTCCGCTCGACTGGACGGGCGTCCACCCGCCGGCGTTCCGAGCGGTGCCCGAGCACGTCGCCATCGTCATGGACGGCAACGGCCGCTGGGCGAACCGCCGCGGACTGAACCGCGTCGAGGGGCACAAGGCGGGGGAGGAAGTGCTCCTCGACGTCGTCGCCGGTGCGATCCAGGCAGGGGTCAAGCATCTCTCCGTCTACGCGTTCTCGACTGAGAACTGGGCCCGGTCTCCCGAGGAGGTGCGCTTTCTCATGGGGTACAACCGCGACGTGCTGCACCGTCGACGTGATCAGCTCAACGAGTGGGGCGTGCGCGTGCGATGGGCTGGACGCAAGCCCCGGCTGTGGGGCAGCGTGATCAAAGAGCTGCAGTACGCGGAGCAGCTCACGAAGAGCAATGACGTGCTCACCCTCACCATGTGCGTGAACTACGGCGGGCGTATCGAGTTGGTCGACGCGATGCGCGCGATCGCCGCCGATGTCGCGGCGGGACGGGTGAAACCGAACGCGATCACCGAGAAGATGATCCGTCGCAACCTCTACGTGCCGGACATGCCCGACGTCGACCTGTTCCTGCGCAGCTCCGGCGAGCAGCGCACCTCGAACTTCCTGCTCTGGCAGGCGGCGTATGCCGAGATGGTGTTCCTCGACACGCTCTGGCCCGATTTCTCTCGCGAGGAGCTCTGGCGCGGGATCGGGGTCTACCTGTCCCGCGATCGTCGTTTCGGCGGGGCGATCGACACCCCCGACGTTTCCGCCTGAGCCCGCAGCCACCGTTCCGTCTCTCGCGGGTGGCGCAGCCGGACGATGAGAAGATGGGGCTGCTCGCTCACGACGTCGGGCATCCGCTCGGTCCACTTGTGCAGCGTTAGCGTCTGCCAGGCGATGATGTTCTCCTCGGGATCTCCCGAGAACATCCGCCAGATCGGCTTCTCGACGTTGCCGTTCCACATGCGGGTGCGCAGGATGCTGCGCCCGAGCGTGCGCCGCAGCAGACGTGCCCGGACCACGCGATACGGGTAGTCCAGCCAGATCACGACCTTCGCACGAGGAGCGAGGATCTCATCGGTTCCCTTGCTCGTGTACTGCCACTCGGTGACCCAGCGGTCCTCCGCAGCGAAGGCGCGGACGTCGTCGAGGAAGGACGGCCGTGGAGTCCAGTTCTCACCGTGGAAGAGTCCGTCGATCTCGACGTGACGCAGATCCCAGAGGTCGGCGATGCGTCGTGCGAGCGTCGTCTTGCCGGATCCAGTGACACCGGCGATCAGCACTCTCTCCGGCCGAAGCGGCAGCGGATCGTCGGCGGAGAGCATCTGAGAATCCTAACGACGGAATAGCCCATAGGTGCATACGGTTGGATGTCAATGTGAGTGAAGCCATCTCGATCGACATCTGGTCCGACATCGCCTGCCCGTGGTGCTACATCGGCAAGCGCAACCTCGAGAAGGGTCTCGAAGCCGTCTCCGGCGACGACGACGCGCCGCAGGTGAACATCACCTTCCATTCGTTCGAGCTCTCGCCCGACACCCCGGTCGACTTCGACGGGGATGAGATCGACTTCCTCGCCGGTCACAAGGGGATGCCGCGCGACCAGGTCGAGCAGATGCTGTCGCACGTCACCGGAGTTGCCGAGAACGCCGGGCTCGCGTACCGCTTCGACCTCCTTCAGCACACCAACACCGTGAAGGCGCACGAGCTCCTTCACTTCGCGAAGGCGCAGGGTGTGCAGCACGCGATGGAGGAGCGGCTGATGTCCGCGTACTTCACCGAGGGCAAGCACGTCGGCCGTATCGACGACCTGGTCGAACTCGCGGTCGAGGTCGGACTCAACCCGGATGACACGAGAGAAGCACTGGTGTCCGCTCGTCACCTCGCCGACGTCCGCCAGGACCAGGCGCAGGCCCAGGCCTATGGGATCCAGGGCGTGCCGTTCTTCGTGATCGACGGTCAGTACGGCATCAGCGGAGCGCAGCCGCCCGCAGCGTTCGAGAACGTCCTGCGTGACCTCTGGGCCAAGCGCGGTGAGACCGAGCCGGAAGCCGAAGCCGAGAAGGCCGCGGTCTAGCGGGTCAGCGCGGCTTCGATCGCGCCGACGATCTCGGGGTCGTTCGGCTTCTGCTTCGGGCGGAAGCGGACGACCTCTCCGTCGGGAAGCACCAGGAACTTCTCGAAGTTCCACTCGACGCGACCTGCCTTGCCGCCGGCATCCGGGGTCTCCTTGAGCGTCTTGTAGAGATCGGTGGCGTTCTTGCCGTTGACCTTCACCTTGTCGTTGATCGGGAAGGTCACACCGTACGTGGTCGAGCAGAACTCGAGGATCTGATCGACCGATCCCGGCTCCTGCCCGAAGAACTGGTTGCAGGGGAACCCGACGACGCTGAACCCGCGGTCGCCATACAGGCGCTGCAGCTCCTCGAGCTGCTCGTACTGCGGAGTGAGGCCGCACTTCGAGGCGACGTTCACCACGAGGACGACATCGGCACCCAGATCATCGAGTGTCTTCTCGTTGCCGTCGGCGTCTGTGAAGGGGATGGAACGGACTGCGGGATCGGTCATATTCACAGCTTAGGTCGATGCGCCAAGACCGGCTCCGTGTCTGGGAGAATGGAGGGGACATGACTCTCGCCACCGCCTCAGCTCGCACCCTCAACATCGGTCCGATCGCCCTCGACGTGCCGGTCGTCCTCGCACCCATGGCGGGTATCACGAACACCGCGTTCCGCAGGCTGTGCCGCGAATACGGTGCGGGGCTCTACGTGAGCGAGATGATCACCTCGCGCGCGCTGGTCGAGCGCAACGAGACCACGATGCGACTCATCCGCCACCACGAGTCCGAGACTCCGCGGTCGATCCAGCTCTACGGCGTCGACCCGCACACGATCTCCGAGGCCGTCCGCATCATCGTCGCCGAAGACCACGCCGACCACATCGACCTGAACTTCGGATGCCCGGTCCCCAAGGTCACGCGCAAGGGCGGGGGAGCGGCGCTGCCGTGGAAGAGCTCTCTCTTCTCGCAGATCGTCACCCAGGCGGTCAAGGCGGCGGGCGACGTGCCCCTGACCATCAAGATGCGCAAGGGCATCGATCCCGACCACCTCACGTTCCTCGACGCCGGGCGCGCTGCCGAAGACGCCGGTGTCTCGGCCATCGCGCTGCATGCGCGGACGGCGAGCGAGTTCTACTCCGGCTTCGCGGACTGGAACGCGATCGGCGAGCTCAAGCAGGCCGTCACCAGCGTCCCCGTGCTCGGCAACGGCGACATCTGGTCGGCCGACGACGCCGTGCGCATGATGCAGCAGACCGACTGCGACGGAGTCGTCGTCGGACGTGGATGCCTCGGTCGTCCCTGGCTCTTCGGCGAGCTCGCGGCGGCCTTCGGCGCGGAATCGCATCCGGTCGACGCGACCCTCGGGTTCGTGGCCGATGCCTTCCGTCGCCACGCCGAGCTGCTGGTCGAGTTCTTCGAGGATGAGGACCGCGGATGCCGCGATGTCCGCAAGCATGTCGCGTGGTACTTCAAGGGCTATCCGGTCGGCGGCGACATCCGGACGGGGCTCGCGACAGCATCCAGCCTCGCCGAGATCGACGAGCTGCTCGGCCAGCTCGATCATTCGGCGCCGTACCCCGGCGCCGATGCCGAAGGACAGCGCGGTCGGTCCGGTCGCCCGAAACGCCCGGCGCTGCCGGACAAGTGGCTGGAGTCGCGGGAACTCGCGGCGTCG
This sequence comes from Microbacterium sp. LMC-P-041, assembly GCF_030209555.1. Taxonomy (NCBI): domain Bacteria; kingdom Bacillati; phylum Actinomycetota; class Actinomycetes; order Micrococcales; family Microbacteriaceae; genus Microbacterium; species Microbacterium sp. LMC-P-041. The sequence continues at coordinate 93,189 of NZ_JARVRV010000002.1, read as the reverse complement.
GCCTCAGAGATGATGCGAGGGGCGGAGATCGAGAACAGTGGCGGCTGATCCTCAGGCATACCCGGCTCGCGGACGCTCGGACGGATACGACCCGCGCGATGCCGAGCGATTCTTCGCCGAGACCCATCGATCCGAACGAGACGACTTCGCCCGCGACCGTGCGCGCGTGTTGCACTCGGCGGCTCTGCGTCGACTGGCCGCGAAGACCCAGGTGCTCAGCCCGGCCAGCACAGCCGATTTCGCCCGCAATCGTCTGACCCACTCGCTCGAGGTCGCCCAGGTCGGACGCGAACTCGCCACCGCACTCGGAGTCTCGGCCGATGTGGTCGACACCGCGTGCCTCAGTCACGATCTCGGACACCCTCCCTTCGGGCACAACGGCGAGCGTGCGCTCAACGAGTGGGCCGAACCCATCGGCGGGTTCGAAGGCAATGCGCAGTCGCTGCGCATCCTGAGCCGTCTCGAGGCCAAGGCGATCGACGACGACGGGCGCTCTGTCGGACTCAACCTGACGCGAGCCAGCCTCGACGCGACCTGCAAGTACCCGTGGACCGCCGACAGCCCCGTGCCCGACCCAGGAGGTCGACTCAAGTTCGGCGTGTATCCCGAGGACGAGGCGGTCTTCCGGTGGCTGCGCGAGGGAGTCCCCGGACGCCGACGCTGCATCGAGGCGGAGATCATGGATCTGTCCGATGACATCGCCTATTCGGTGCACGACTTCGAGGATGCGATCGTCAACGGCTACGTCGATGTCGCGCAGCTGTCCGATCCGCGTCAGCATGAGGCGCTCATCGACCGCATCCAGCAGTGGGTCGGGTACGACTTCACCCGCGACGACCTCGCCGATGCCCTGTATCGACTCGCCTCCCAGCCGATGTGGCTGCAGTCCTTCGACCGATCACGGCATGACCTCGCCCGGCTCAAGAACCTGACGAGCGACTTCATCGGCCGCTTCGCGAGAGCAGCCGTCTCGGCGACGCGTGAGGCATACTCCGGCCCCGCTCTCGTGCGCTACAACGCTCACGTCGTGGTGCCGCGGGTGATCGAGGCTGAGATCGCCGTGCTCAAGGGCATCATGGGGCAGGCGATCGTCACGATCGATGCCCGCAAAGGCGTGTACAAAGAGCAGCGGCGGGTGCTGAAGCGTCTGGCCGATGCGCTCTGGTCGACCGACGCGCTGTGGTCTGCCGGCGCGGACGTGCTCGAGCCCGCCTTCTCGGCGGACTTCCTCGCGGCGACGAGCGACGCCGAGCGCGCCCGCGTGATCGTCGATCAGATCGCGAGCCTCACCGATCAGAGCGCGATCGACTGGCACAACAGGCTCGTCGGCGAGATCGACCCTGCGGAGGTCGGGATCTGGACTCCGAGACATGCGCGACCGGGTGCTCGTCAGCACACGCCGCGTCAGGCGGTCATCGAAGGGGTCGGCTGATGCCCCGCATCCGCCAGGCCGATGTCGACGAGGTCAAGGCCCGCACGAACATCGCCGACATCGTCGGGGAGCGCGTCGCACTCAAGTCCGCCGGAGTCGGCTCGCTGAAGGGCCTGTGCCCGTTCCATGACGAGAAGAGCCCCAGCTTCCACGTGCGGCCCCAGGTCGGCTACTACCACTGCTTCGGATGCGGTGAATCGGGTGACGTCTACTCGTTCCTGCGCGAGATGGACCACGTCAGCTTCACCGAGGCCGTAGAGCGACTGGCCGGCCGCCTCGGCTACGCGCTGCACTATGAAGACGGCGGGTCGGCACCGGAGACGAGCGGACGCAGTCGTCTCTATGCGGCCAACACCGCCGCCGCCGAGTACTTCCGCGGCCAGTTGCTCACCGCCGATGCGGAGGCGGGACGCCGGTTCCTCGGGGAGCGCGGCTTCGACGCCGGTGCTGCCGCGCACTTCGGCGTGGGCTTCGCGCCGCGCGGGTGGGACAAGATGTTGAAAGCCCTCACGGCTCAGGGGTTCACGCGCGAGGAACTGAGTGCTGCCGGTCTGGTGTCGACAGGTCAGCGCGGCGTCTACGACCGCTTCCGAGGCCGCCTCGTCTGGCCGATCCGCGACGTCTCCGGTCAGACGATCGGGTTTGGTGCGCGCAAGCTCTTCGACGACGACCAGGGGCCGAAGTACCTGAACACGCCTGAGACGCCGATCTACAAGAAGGCCCAGGTCCTGTACGGCCTCGATCTCGCCAAGCGCGACATCTCGCGGGGCGATCCCCGCCGGGTCGTGGTGGTCGAGGGATACACCGATGTCATGGCGTGTCACCTCGCCGGCCTCACGACCGCGATCGCGACGTGCGGCACGGCGTTCGGAACCGATCACATCAAGGTGCTCCGCCGGGTGATGGGCGACGACAACGCCTCCGGAGAGGTGGTCTTCACCTTCGACGGCGACGAGGCAGGTCAGAAGGCCGCGCTTCGCGCCTTCACCGAGGACGATCGCTTCAACGCGCAGACGTTCGTGGCGGTGGCGCCCGACGGCCTCGACCCGTGCGACCTCAGGCTGCAGCGCGGTGATGCCGCCGTGCGCTCCCTCATGGAGACCAAGCAGCCGATGTTCGAGTTCGCGATCGACAGGAAGCTCAGCGGCTTCGACCTCTCGACGGTCGAGGGCCGGGTGGGCGCGCTGCGCGCGGCAGCGCCGATCGTGGCGGAGATTCGCGATCGTCTGCTGCGACCCGGATACGAGCGGGTGCTCGCGCGAAGGCTGGGCATGGACCCGACCGAGGTGCGCAACGAGGTCGAACGTGCCGCACGTGGGGGAGCGCAGTCCGCGCGGCACGAGGCGGCCAGGCACGAGACCACGATCGACCCCGCCACAGTGGCGCCGGGCATGGCTCCGGTCACTCTTGCGAGCCTGCCGCGAACCGCGGATGTCGCGGTCGAACGCGACGCGCTGATGGGCGCCCTGCAGTACGGTCACCAGATCGATCAGGCGCTGCTCACCCGCGCCCTCAGCGCTCCGTTCCGCACCCCGGGGCTCGACGCCGTGCGCGAGGCCGTCGCGGCCGCGGCTGACCGCACCCGCGCCGGTTGGGTGACGGATGCCGTGAACTCGGTGCGCGAACCCTACCGATCGCTCGCGGGCGAGCTGCTGATGACGCCGTTCCCGGCTCGCAACGAAGACGGCGCCGTCGCCTCGACGACCGATCTCGCCAAGCGGCTCATCATGCGCATCCTCGAGCACGAGAAGCAGGAGCTCCTCGGTGCCGTGCAGCGGGTTCCCGCGGACTCGGACGGCGGGCGCGCCCTGCGGATGCGTCTTCGCGACATCGACGTCGAGCGTCAGCGGTTCGCCGAGTCGTAACGCCGGCTGTCAGGCGCGGCAAGGCAGGATGGAGGAATGTTCTCCCGGCCCGAATCGACCAACGCGATCGACAGCTCTGATCTGGTCATCGATCGAATCGGGCACAGCGGCCCCACCCGCGCGATCGACGGGGTGAGCTTCGCTCTCGCACCGGGCGAGCTCATCTGCGTCGCCGGCCCGACCGGCTCGGGCAAGTCGACGCTCGTCGCGGCGCTGGCAGGATCCACGGATCCGTCGGTCCGGGTCGTCGGAGGCAGCGCTCAGGTGTGCGGAGTCGACATCCGCCGGCCGGGACGCAAGCATCGCCTGCTGACCTACCGCACGGGATTCGTTCCGCAGGGCGCCGGTGCCGACCTCCCTCCCCAGCTCACGGTGAGCGAGATCATCTCAGAGCCGATCCTGATCCGCGAGAAGCGGGTCAATACCCAGGCGCTCTCCATCCGCGTCGCGACGCTGCTCGACGAGTTGCACCTGCCTCTCGGAACAGCCGCGAGGTTCCCGTACGAGTTGAGCGCAGGCATGCGTCAGCGCGTGGCGATTGCGCGATCGTTCGTGCTCGAGCCCTGGGTGCTCATCGCCGACGAGATCCTCGCCAACCTCGATCTCGAGGTGCGGCCCGTGGTGTTCGACGCGATCACCCGTCGGCGCAAGGAGCAGGGGATGGGCGCGCTGCTGGTGACGAACGACGCCGACTTCATCCGTGAGCTGAATGCGGAGACGCTGATGCTGCGCGGGGGTCACGTGGTCGCCCGCGGTGTCGGCAAGGACCTGCTGTGGGCGCCCAACGCCGAGGCGGATTCGGGCCACTGACAGGGGTGCCGACGACACGCCCGACCTGCGGCCCGTGTCACGAGCACGCTCCGGAGTTTGCTAGGATTGACGAGTTGCCCGCACAGCGGAGCACATTCCTCGGTAGCTCAATTGGCAGAGCAGCCGGCTGTTAACCGGCAGGTTCTTGGTTCGAGTCCAAGCCGGGGAGCCAATGAAAAGCCCCTCTTCGGAGGGGCTTTTCCCTTTCTGCGGTGCGAGTCCCCGCTATTGTCTCTTCGAGGTCATTCGATGGTGACCTCCGGATATGCGAACGAGGCCCCGTCGGATGACGGAGCCTCGTTCGGTGATCAGAGCGAGATCAGCGCGCTGCGCCCTTGAGTGACCCGGTGGTCTGGCCGGCGGGGTCGGAGATCACGCACTGCACGACGCGGTCGTTCAGCTCGTCCCAGGTCTGCTGGGTCGGCGTGATCGGGTAGACCTCGAGCACCGAGGCCTCGAAGGCGACACCGACGAAGCTCGTGTAGGCGTCGCCGATGCACTCCTGCGACGCGGCGTCGATGTTCTCCTCGGAGAACTCGCCGTCGTCCATCGTGATCTCGTAGTAGACCTCTTCATCGTGCGGCTGGTCGCACGGGACGACGTCGGCGTCCTCGATGAGACCGCTTGCACTCGCCATCTTGCAGTCGCCGAGCTTCAGCGAGAAGATGTCGATGTTCGAGCTCTCGGTCACCTGTCCGGTGTCCTCGTCGCGGTCGGCGTCGCCCGAGCCGCCCCCCAGGATGCCGTTCAGCGCGCTGCAGCCGGTCAGTGCGACCGACAGCGCCACAGCAGAACCTGCCAGCGCCAGTGCGCGTCGCGTGCGCATCTTCATCATTTCGTCCCCTCCAGAGCCTCTTGGTGAGTGGCATATTGAAATACCACCTCAAGCACGGTATCCGGGCCGGAGTCTGTGATGCAACTCCGAGAAGACTGTGAGCGGGCTGGGAGGGAAGGTCAGGCTTCCAGATCGTCGATGCCGGGGACCCAGCTCGCGCCGGGCTTGCCCCACCCGCGCTTCTTCGCGATCTTCTGGACGGTCTTCCAGTCGCCGTCCGAGAGGCGGTCGATGTAGAGGATGCCGTCGAGGTGGTCGAACTCGTGCTGCATGATGCGGGCGCGCCAGCCGTCGACCGCGATCTCCACAGGCGCCCCGTCGAGATCGACGCCTGAGACCCGCACCCGCTCCGAGCGCCGTAGCGGGAATCGCTCACCCGGGAACGAGAGGCAGCCTTCGGACTCCAGCTCGTCGTCCGGCTCGCCGGGCTCCAGCGGCACCATCCAGAGCTCCGGGTTGATGATCACGCCACGCCACGGCTGCTCGTCATCGTCGACGTACGCGTACGTGTAGATGCGCAGCGGCACGCCGACCTGGGGTGCGGCGAGACCGACGCCCGGGGCCCTGTCCATCGTCTCGAACATGTCGGCGACGAGCGTGCGGATGTCGTCGGAGATCTCCTCGACGACGGAAGCGGGGGAGTGCAGGACGGGGTCGCCCATGATGCGAATAGGAAGAACAGCCACGCCATAACCCTACTCGGCGCACATCGCCGGGTAGGGTCGAAGGGTGAGCATCTCCGTATGGATGACTGGGGCGGAAGACGTCACCGAGCAGCTGGTCGGTGTCTTCCAGAACCCGAAACTGCTCCTCGGCATCCCCCTCGCGCTTGCGGGTGCCGTCTTCATGTCTCTCGGCGCGCAGTATCAGCATCGTGGCGTCGAGAAGGTGGAGCGGCTCAGCGGATCCGACGGAGCCAGCGGTCTGAGCATGAGCCAGATGAAGGGCCTGCTCACCCGGCCCTCCTGGATAGCCGGAACGCTGATGCTCGGCCTGGCGATCGTGTGTCAGCTCGCGGCGCTCTCTCAAGCGCCGCTGATGGTCGTGCAGCCGCTCGGCGCCATCGCGCTCGTCATCACCACGCTGCTCAACGCACGGATCTCGGGTCATTCGCCGACCAGGAAGTCGATCATCGCGATCGTCTGCTGTGTGGGCGGCATCTTCCTGTTCGTCTTCTTCGCAGCGATCTACGCCACGGAGAAGGAGATCACCGACACCGAGCTCTTCACGATCCTGGCGATCCTGCTGGTCGTCATCATCGTGCTCGGCGCCTGCTGGCTGGTGCTCCGCCACCGCATGCGCGCTCTGTTCTACGTCATCGGCGCCGGCATCCTCTACGGTTTCGTCGCCACTCTCGCCAAAGCCGTCATCAGCCGGATCAGCGCCGGCAACTTCGAGTGGATCACCCTCGTGTGCGTCATCGCGCTGATCGCGGCCGGCGCCGTCGGAGCGTACTTCGTCCAGTCCGCCTACAGCTCGGGGCCGCCGGATCTCGTCATCGCCGGACTGACGGTCGTCGACCCCATGGTCGCCGTGCTCATCGGCATGGTCGTGCTCGGAGAGGCCGCGGCGTCACCGCCGTGGGTCCTCGTGATCTTCGCCGTGGCCGGTGCCATCGCGATCTGGGGCGTCGTCAACCTCGCGCGGTACCACCCGCAGGTGCTGAGCGACAGCCAGGACCTCGGGATCACGCGCGGCAGTGACGACGCGACAAAAGACCCCGAGGCCTGAGTTCTCTCGACTTCAGTACGCCGGGTCGATGAGGTCGGGCGAGACCTCTGACGCAGCGGCCTCGTCGACGAAGAAGACGGTGCGCTTGCGGCCCTTGGCGCCCGCGGCTGGAACGTTGGTGTAGCTCGCTCCCGCGAGGGCGAGTCCGAGCGCCGACGCCTTGTCCGCGCCGGTGAGGACCAGCCAGACACGCTTCGACGCGTTGAGCACCGGGCGCGTCAGCGTGACACGCTCCGGCGGAGGCTTGGGAGAGTCGCGAACTGGCAGCGCGGCGGCGTCCGTCACGGTGACCTCGGGGCGATCGGGGAAGAGTGAGGCGATGTGGCCGTCGGGCCCCACGCCGAGGAAGCAGACCGCGAACGAGGGCCACGGGTGCTCGTCGGTCCCGTAGCGCGCGAGATCCGCCGCGTACCCCGAAGCCGCCTCGTCGAGGGTCAGCCCCTCGTCCGCAGCAGCGACCTCGTGGATGTTCTCGGCGGGGACGGGAATGTGGTCGAGCAGGGCCTCACGCGACTGCACCGCATTGCGATCGGCGTCGTCGCGAGCGACGAACCGCTCATCGCCCCACCAGAAGTGAACCAGCGACCAGTCGATCTGACCCGACCTGGGGTCGTCGCGCGTCGCACGCAGAACCGCACCGCCCATCGAACCGCCGGTGAGGGCGATGTGGGCGATGCGGCCGTTGCGCGTGCGCGCACGAAGGCGCGTCAGGAATCTGTCGGCCACGCTCGCGGCAAGTGCTGCGGGCGTGGCTTCGACCACGACCCGCTTCTCTGCGGGCGCTGTCTTCGTCGACATCATTCTCCTGTCTGGGGCGGACCCAGTTTCTCCCAGCCCTCGGTGATCACTCGACCGTACAGGACGTCGGGGTCGAGGCGACGCAGCTCCTCGGCGAGGCACTCCCGCAGCGTGCGGCGCGGCAGGTGCAGGTCGTGGTCGGGCTGGTCGGGCTGCGTGAGCACGGCCACGCCGGGCGTGGGGCGCTCGAGCAGGATGTCGCCCGACGAGCGGTGCAGACGCACCGACTTGATGCCCTCCTGCCAGTGCTCGGGGTCTTCGTACGACCAGGTCACCGGGACGTTGAGGGCCATCTGCAGCCATGCGGCGAGCAGCGCGGTCGACGGCGAGGCCGATCCACCGCGCACCTCGACAGCGGTGACCTCTTCGAACGGCGGCTGATCGAGCACGGCGGCGAGCTGCTCGCGCCAGTGCGTGAGACGGGTCCACGCGAGGTCGGTGTCGCCCGGCGCGTGGGTCTCGCCGAGCAGTCCCAGGCGGTCGCGAACATCGGGTGCGGTCGCGGCATCCGTGATGCGGCGCTGCGCGATCTTGCCGAGGGGAGACGAGGCCGGCGATGTCGGCGCCTCTTCGGGCCACCAGGCGACGACGGGGGCGTCGGGCAGGAGCAGACCTGTGACCAGGCTCTCCTCGTTGCTGGCGGCGTCGCCGTAGGCCCGGAGGACGACGACCTCGGAGGCGCCGGCGTCACCGCCGACGCGGATCTGAGCGTCGAGACGCGACTCGCCCTCACCCGTGGTGAGAACGATGACACGCATGGGGTGCTCGCGGGACGCGTCGTTTGCCGCGTCGATCGCTGCCTCTGCGACGCCGTTGCGTGCAGAGATGATCAGCGTGAGCACACGGCCGAGTGCGACGGCGCCGCCCTCTTCGCGCACCTTGACGAGCTGCTTGGCGACCTGGCTGACGGTCGTGTCGGGAAGGTCGATGATCATGGGCGTCTCCACACTCGTCCATCACGGGCAAGGAGGTCGTCGGCGGATGCCGGACCCCACGAACCGGGTGCGTACTGGTCGACCGGGCCGCCCTCGGCTGCCCAGTACTTCTCCACGGGGTCGAGGATCTTCCAGGAGAGCTCGACCTCCTCATGGCGCGGGAACAGCGGCGGGTCGCCCAGGAGCACGTCGAGGATCAGACGTTCGTACGCCTCGGGGCTCGCCTCGGTGAACGCGTGGCCGTAACCGAAGTCCATGGTGACATCGCGCACGTTGGTGCCGTTTCCGGGCACCTTCGATCCGAAGCGGATCGTGACGCCCTCATCGGGCTGGACGCGGATGACGAGTGCGTTCTGGCCGAGCTCTGCCGTGTTCGAGCGGCCGAAGAGGTGCTCCGGTGCCTTCTTGAACACGACGGCGACCTCGGTCACACGACGCCCCAGACGCTTTCCGGTGCGAAGGTAGAACGGGACGCCGGACCAGCGTCGGGTGTCGATCTCCAGCTTGATCGCGGCATAGGTCTCGGTCGCGGACTCGGGGTTCATCCCGTCCTCGTCGAGGAATCCGGTCACCTGCTCGCCACCCTGCCAGCCGCCCGCGTACTGCCCGCGGGCGGTCGCGAGCGAGAGATCCTCCGGCACGTGGACCGCAGCGAGAACCTTCTCCTTCTCGGCACGCAGGTGCTCGGCGGACAGGCTGATCGGCTCTTCCATGGCGGTGAGCGCGAGCAGCTGCAGCAGGTGGTTCTGGATGACATCGCGCGCCGCACCGACGCCGTCGTAGTAGCCCGCACGGCCACCGACGCCGATGTCCTCGGCCATCGTGATCTGCACGTGGTCGACGTAGTTGCGGTTCCAGATCGGTTCGTACAGCTCGTTCGCGAAGCGCAGGGCCAGGATGTTCTGGACCGTCTCCTTGCCGAGGTAGTGGTCGATGCGGAAGATCGAGTCGGCGGAGAACGCCACCTCGAGGGCGGCATTGAGTTCGCGCGCCGACTCGAGGTCGTGGCCGAACGGCTTCTCGATCACGACACGTCGCCAGCGCTCATCGTCGTCGTCATTCGCTCCGACGAGGCCGGAGTCCTTGAGCTGCTTCGCGACGAGGGGGAAATCCTTCGGCGGGATCGACAGGTAGAACGCGTGGTTGCCCATCGTGCCGCGTTCGACGTCGAGCTGATCGACCGTGTCGCGCAGCTTGCGGAAGGACTCGGGGTTGTCGAACTCGCCCGAGACGAAGCGGATGCCCTGCAGCAGCTGCGCCCACGTCTCTTCGCGGAAGGGCGTGCGTGCATGCTGCTTCACGGCGTCGTACACGACCTGGGCGAAGTCCTGGTCCTCCCAGTCTCGACGGGCGAAGCCCACGAGAGCGAATCCGGGAGGCAGGAGTCCGCGGTTGGCGAGATCGTAGACGGCGGGCATGAGCTTCTTGCGTGACAGATCTCCGGTCACACCGAAGATCACGAGGGCGCTGGGCCCGGCGATCCGGTTGAGGCGGCGATCATCGGGGTCACGCAGCGGGTTGTGCCCGCGCGAGATGGGAACAGACATCGGTGGGGGATTCTCCTGGCTGTTACTTCTGTGCGGCTTCGAAGAGGGTGAGGACGTCGGCCGACGAATCGGTGATCGTCAGGGAGACGACCGGACGGCCGTGCTCGGCGAGGACACCGGCATCGCCGGCGGCCTGTGCCTCGATGAGCTGTCCGAACGTGAACGGGCGCTCGGGGATCTCGAGGTCGACATCCGTGCGCTCCAGGATCTGCAGGAACACGCCCTGCGCCGGCCCGCCCTTGTGGTACTGGCCGGTGGAGTGCAGGAACCGGGGTCCCCATCCGAACGTCGTCGGCCGACCGGAGTCGGCGGCGACGAGCTCGCGGAGACCCTGCAGCTGCGGGACGTCGAGCCTGTTGACGTATGCCTGGATCGACACGTAGCCGTCTTCCGGCAGCACAGCCCACAGCGCGTCGAGCACGCCCTCGACGGTTCCCGACACCGCGAGAGCGGGGTCGGAGACGCGGACCTCGACGCCGTTCTCGACGAACGCCGGTGTCGTCGGAGCGGGACGTGCATCCAGCAGTCCACGGGCGGCGACCTTCGCCGACTCGACGTCGGGCTGGTCGAACGGGTTGATGCCGAGCAGATACCCGGCGATGGCGGTCGCGTACTCCCACACGATGAGCTGCGCACCCAGCGAACCGCTGACGAGGATCTCGCCCTCGTGACGTTCGCGCAGGTGGAACTCGTTCGCGTCGTCGACGAGCCGCACGATCTGGAGATCGGCGGGTCGGGAGTCGAGCTCCGGCGACACGGGCAGCAGGACGACGGGAAGGATGCCGGTGCCGTCCTTGCCGGTGGACTCCGCGATGAGCTGCTCGATCCAGTCGGGGAGCCCGTTGATGTGCGTGCCGTCGGTGATGAGACCGAGCTTGTCGCGTCGCGGCGTGGTGGCTGAGATTGCCGCGGCCAGCCGGAGTGCCGGGTTGTCGGCCGAGTCGATGGCGACCTCGAGGAGCGAGGCCTCGGCCTCGTCGAGGAGCTCGGCGATGTCAGCGCCCGCGAGCCCCGACGGTACGAGGCCGAAGGCGGTGAGGGCCGAGTACCGCCCGCCGACGTGCGGGTCGGCGTTGAACACGCGGTAGCCGGCTTCACGAGCGGAGACGTCGAGCGGCGAGCCCGGGTCGGTCACGACGATGATGCGCTCGAGCGGGTCGATGCCCACGTCGCGGAACGCGGCCTCGAAAGTGCGACGCTGCGAGTCGGTCTCGACGGTCGAGCCGGACTTCGAGGAGACGACCAGCACGGTGTTCTCCAGGCCCTCGTCGAGCGCGGCGAGCACCTGGCTCGGCGCGGTCGAGTCGAGAATCGTCAGCGGGACACCGGCGGTCTGGGCGATCACCTCGGGGGCGAGCGATGAGCCGCCCATGCCGGCGAGCACCACGCGGTTCACACCCTTCGCGTGCAGATCGGCGCGGAGGGCGACGATCTCGGCGACGAGGGGGCGCGAGACGGATACCGCCTCGACCCAGCCCAGGCGGATCGACGCCTCGGACTCGGCGGCGGGACCCCACAGGGCTGCGTCGCCGCCGGTCACCCGCGAGGCGACCAGGTCGTGGACGAGAGCGGGAACCGTCTCGTCGATCGCGACCCGAGCCGCGCCCGAGGCGTGGATCGCAAAGGTCATCGCTGCGCCTCGAGGCCCTCAGCCACCTGCGTCAGCAGATCGTGCCAGGAGTCGATGAACTTGGCGACGCCCTCGTCCTCAAGCACCTGGGTGACGTCGGTGAAGTCGATGCCGAGGTCGGCGAGACCGGCGAACACGGCGCGAGCCTCGTCGTAGCCGCCCGTGATCGTGTCACCGGTGACGACGCCGTGGTCGAAGGTGGCCTCGAGCGTCTTCTCCGGCATCGTGTTGACGACGTCCTTCGCCACGAGCTCGGTGACGTAGAGCGTGTCGGGCAGGGCCGGGTCCTTGACGCCGGTCGACGCCCACAGCGGACGCTGCGGGTTGGCGCCCAGCTTGATGAGGTCCTGCGCACGCTTCTCGGCGAACTTCTGCTCGTAGAGCTCGTAGGCGAGACGCGCGTTCGCGAGGCCTGCCTTGCTCTTGAGCGCCTCGGCCTCGTCGGTGCCGATCGCCGAGAGGCGCTTGTCGGTCTCCGTGTCGACGCGCGACACGAAGAACGAGGCCACGGAGTGGATGCTCGACAGATCGAAGTCGGCGCTGTGCGCGCGCTCGAGACCGGTGAGGTAGGCGTCGATGACCTCGGCGTAGCGCTCGAGGCTGAAGATCAGGGTGACGTTGACGCTGATGCCCGATGCGATCGCCTCGGTGATGGCAGGCAGGCCCGCCTTCGTCGCGGGGATCTTCACGAGCAGGTTCGGACGGTCGACCTTTGCCCACAGCTGCTTGGCCTGTGCGACGGTGCCCTCGGTGTCATGCGCGAGGTCGGGGGAGACCTCGATGGAGACGCGGCCGTCGACGTGGCCCGACTTCTCCCACACGGGGCGGAAGACGTCGAGAGCGGCGGCGACGTCCTGCGTGGTCGCGGCGAACACGGCCTCTTCCGCCGTGGCGCCCGACGCTGCGAGCTCGGTGACCTGAGCGTCGTACGAGGTGTTGTTCTTGTCGGTGATCGCGTTCGCGAAGATCGTCGGGTTGGTGGTCACGCCGACCACGTTGCGCGACTCGATCAGCTCGGCGAGGTTGCCGGACGAGATGCGGGTGCGGGACAGGTCGTCGAGCCAGATGCTGACACCGGCTGCTGCGAGGTCTGCGGTGGGGGTGCTCATGCGTTCTCCTTGATGGTCTCGCGTGCGGCCGCGATGACGGCCTCGGTGGTGATGCCGAACTTCTGGAACAGGGTCTTGTAGTCGGCGGAGGCGCCGAAGTGGTCGATGCCGACCGAACGGCCGCGGTCGCCCACGATGCCGCGCCAGCTGAGGACGGAGCCGGCCTCGACCGAGACGCGGGCGGTGACGGCCTTCGGCAGGACCGACTCGCGGTACGCCTCGTCCTGCTCGTCGAACCACTCGAGCGAGGGAGCCGACACGACGCGGACGTTGACGCCCTCTTCGGCCAGGGCCGCCCGGGCGTCGACCGCCAGCTGGACCTCGGACCCGGTCGCGATGATGATCACGTCGGGGGTGCCGTTCGGCGCCTCGGCGAGCACATATGCACCCTTCGAGACACCGTCTGTCGAGGCGAAGAGGTCGCCGTCGGCTGCACCCTGGCCGCGCTCGAACACCGGGATGTTCTGACGGGTCAGCGCGATGCCGGTGGGGCCCTCGTGGCGTCGGAGGATCTCGAGCCAGGCGGCCGAGGTCTCGTTGGCGTCAGCCGGACGCACCAGGGTGAAGTTCGGGATGGCGCGGAGCGTCGCGATCTGCTCGACGGGCTGGTGCGTCGGGCCGTCCTCTCCGAGGGCGACGGAGTCGTGGGTCCAGACGAAGATGCTGGGGACGTTCATCAGCGCGGCCAGACGCACCGGCGGGCGCATGTAGTCGCTGAAGATGAGGAAGGTGCCGCCGAAGGCGCGCGTCGGGCCGTGCAGCACGATGCCGTTGACGATGGCGCCCATGGCGTGCTCGCGGATGCCGAAGTGCAGCACGCGGCCGTAGGGGTCGCCCGACCACTCGTGGGTCGACCACTCGGCGGGGATGAAGGACTTCGAGTCCTTGATCGTGGTGAGGTTCGACTCGGCGAGGTCGGCCGATCCGCCCCAGAGCTCGGGGAGCTCGGCGGCGAGTGCGTTGATGACCTGACCGGAGGCCGCACGCGTGGAGACGTCCTTGCCGCCTTCGAAGACGGGGAGCGCCGAGGTGATGTCGGCCGGCAGCTCCTTCGCCTCGAGGCGGTCGAGCAGCGCCTTGCGCTCAGGGTTGGCCGCGGCCCACGCGTCGAACGACTTCTGCCACTCGGCGCGGGTCTCCGCGGCGCGATCCGCGAGTGCGCGGGTGTGGGCGATGATGTCGTCGGCGATGGAGAAGTGCTCTTCGGGGTCGAAGCCCAGGACCTTCTTCGTTGCGGCGAGCTCGTCGCCACCGAGCGCGGAGCCGTGGATCTTGCCGGAGTTCTGCTTGCCGGGCGAGGGCCAGCCGATGATCGTCTTCAGGATGATGAGCGACGGCTTCGAGGTCTCGCCCTTCGCGGCCTCGATCGCCGCGTTGAGCTCGGCGACGTCCTCGACGTACTCGCCGGTCTTCTTCCAGTCGACGAGCTGGACCTGCCAGCCGTAGGCCTCGTAGCGCTTGGCGACGTCTTCGGTGAAGGCGACGTTCGTGTCGTCCTCGATCGAGATCTGGTTGGAGTCGTAGATCGCGATGAGGTTGCCGAGCTCCTGGTGGCCCGCGAGCGAGGAGGCCTCGCTGGTGACGCCTTCCTGGAGGTCGCCGTCACCGGCGATCACGTAGACGAAGTGATCGAACGGGCTGGTGCCCGCCTCTGCCTCGGGGTCGAACAGGCCGCGCTCGTAGCGAGCGGCGTACGCGAAGCCGACGGCGGAAGCGAGTCCCTGGCCCAGCGGGCCGGTGGTGATCTCGACGCCCTTGGTGTGACCGTATTCGGGGTGACCCGGGGTGAGCGAGCCCCAGGTGCGGAGCGCCTTGAGGTCGTCGAGCTCGAGGCCGAAGCCGCCGAGGTAGAGCTGCACGTACTGGGTGAGAGAGGAGTGTCCGACCGAGAGGATGAAACGGTCACGACCCAGCCAGTCGGTGTCGGTCGGGTCGTGACGAAGCACCCGCTGATAGAGGAGATACGCGGCCGGAGCCAGGCTCATCGCGGTGCCGGGGTGGCCGTTGCCGACCTTCTCCACGGCATCCGCAGCCAGAAGACGCGCGGTGTCCACCGCGCGTCGGTCGATCTCATCCCACTGCAATTCCGACACTGTGAAGCCCTTCTGCAACTGTTCGAGAGCGCCGGATTGCACGATCGCAGTCCGCAACGATACGGAGGGGTTTGTGATGTGCGCCGGACGCGCGAGTCATTTCAGCATAGCGCCGAGGTTCGACTCGTTACCCCCCTTTACAACGCTCCGCCCGTCCAGTAATTCCATGCCTTCGTCGAGGCTTGCGATGAGCGGTGGAACTGCGGATCAGGAGTCCTGGAACGCGATCCCGTCGCGTCCCGGGAGCCCGGATGCGAGGGTCGGTGGAGCGCTGATCATCGGGGCGGGCGAGCCCTGCGCCCGGCGTGCCCTAGACTGGGAAACGCTGTCGTGACGCGTGTGGAGGAGGCGATCGAGATCTCGACGATGTCTGATCAGACCGTTGTGAAGAAGTCCATCGGTCGCACCGTGAAGGCGTACGTCGCCCTCACCAAGCCGCGCGTCCTCGAACTGCTGCTGGTGTCGACCGTCCCGGTGATGTTCCTCGCTCAAGGCGGTCTTCCCGATATGTGGCTCGTGCTGGCCACCGTGATCGGCGGCTCGCTGAGCGCCGGCTCGGCCGCGGCGTTCAACATGTACCTCGACCGCGACATCGATGCCCACATGCATCGCACGGAGAACCGTCCGCTGGTGACCGGCGAGATCAGCCCGCGAGGCGCGCTGATCTTCTCCTGGACGCTCGCCGTCGTCTCGACCGTATGGCTGTGGTTCACCACGAACTGGCTGGCGGCCACGCTGTCGGCATCCGCCATCTTCTTCTACGTCGTCATCTACACGATGATCCTCAAGCGACGCACCGAGCAGAACATCATCTGGGGCGGCATCGCCGGGTGCTTCCCGGTGCTCATCGGCTGGGCTGCCGTCACCGGCTCGCTCGACTGGCCCGCGTTCATCCTGTTCGCGCTCATCTTCCTCTGGACGCCGCCGCATTACTGGCCGCTGTCGATGAAGTACAAGGACGACTACGACGACGTCGACGTGCCCATGCTCGGTGTCACCCGCAACGCCTCACAGGTCGGCCTCCAGGTCATCCTCTATGCCTGGGCGACCGTCGCCTGCTCGCTGCTGCTGATCCCGATCGCGAACATGGGCCTCGTCTACGGCGTCTCCGCCGCGGTGTTCGGCGGCTGGTTCATCTATGAGTCGCACCGCCTGTACAACCAGGCGGTGCGAGGCAACGAGGCGCGGCCGATGCGAGTCTTCCACGCCTCGATCACTTATCTGACGCTGATCTTCGTGGCCGTCGCGGTCGACCCGCTGCTGCCGTTCTGATCCTGCTCGGCGTCGCCGACCAGCTCGTCGTCCGCCACTGTCGCGGGGATCTCGGAGTCGATGGTGTCGGCTTCATCGGCCTCAGCTGACTCGTTCGTCCCGTCGATCGGCCCGACGACTGCGGGCGCAGGAGAAGACAGGAGCGCCTGCACCGCACTCAGACCGACGGCGATCAGCACGCCGATGACGCCGGCGCCCAGAAGCGCGGCTCCGACGACGACGAGCGACTGCCCCACGTAGACCTCGATGCCGGTCGCCGTGCCGTCGAGCAGAGTGCTCGTCATGGTGCCGACCTGGCCGGCGATCAGCCACCCGCCCACTCCCGCTGAAGCGAGCGAGAGCACGAGGAGGAGCCAGAAGCCGATGCTGCGTGTCAATGACTTGTTCATGTCCGCAACGGTGCAAGACGAACTGATGAGCCGCTGATGCCCGGGCTATGCATCCCCTGTGCGCAGCCGGGGTCAGGCCTCCGCAGCGGCCGGCTTCTTCAGGTTCAGCACCACCACGGTGTACGCAGCCGCCGACAGCGAGGCGAGCACCATGTGGATGCCCACGAGCACCGGCGGGAGGCCTTCGCGCGCCTGCCACACGCCCACGCCGACCTGCACCAGGATCGCCAGCACGAGCACGAGCAGCCATCTGCGCGGTCGTAGGTGCAGGACCCACGCGGCGATCGTCAAGGTGACGACGAGCGCGGCGAGGATGTATCCCGGCCAGGAGTGCACGTGGGCGAGCACCGTGGCGTCGAATCCCTGGCGCTCGACGGCCGCGTCGCCGGAGTGCGGCCCGGAACCGGTGGTCAGCACGCCGAACAGGATCGTCACGGCGAGGGCGAGACCGGTGATGTGGCTCAGTGCCGCGAACCAGGTCGGCACCGCGCGCTCACGCGGTCCGGGCGCGGCGTAGAGCCTGACCAGGAAGGCCGCGGTCACGCACACAAGGAGGAGGGACGACACGTAGTGGAATCCGACGATGAAGGGGTTCAGTCCCGTGAGCACCGTGATGCCGCCCACAAGAGCCTGCGCGACGACGCCGATCAGCACGACCCAGGCGAGGATGACGAGATCCCGCCTTTCGGTCGTCACCCTGACCGATCTGACCGTGGCGGCGATGACCGTCACGAGCAGAGCCGCCATCGCGAAGGGCGTGGCGGGGAGGTCGACGAGCGTGAAGACGAAGAACACGACCCCGGCCGCCACGATTCCGGCGGCGGCGAAGCGGAGGGCCGAGAACACCGTGGCCTTCCCCCCGGTGCGCGCCAGCACGAGCAGCAGGACGGCGAGGGCGATGACGCCGACCACACCCGTCATGACGCGGTTGCCGAACTCGATGATGCCGTGGATTCCCTGATCGGCATAGATCGGGACGAGCGACTCCGGCGTGCAGAGCGGCCACTCGGAGCATCCGAGGCCTGATCCGGTCAGCCGCACGGCACCGCCGGTGCCGATGATGATGGTCTGCGCGAGGAATGAGAGCCAGGCGAAGACGCGAAGCGCTCGTCCCCAGAGGATCGCATGCGTCGACGCTGCCGCGTTCGTGGGGGAGGAGATCGTCGTCTCGGGCATAAGTCTCTCCGAACCGCGCCGGACACGGCGAGCGGCCCTGTCTTCAGGCGGAACCTGTAGAATCGGATTGTTGTGATGAGCGCTGACCGCGCTGAAGCATCGCTAACAGTTTAGGCGCGATGGATGCGCCGGTGATGAGGGCCCACCAACGGCACCCGCTCCCGCAGACTCGACGGGGATCAGGTGTGTCGGGGCGGATGACACCGTTTGGGACCTGTGAGGAGAGTGTGTGATGTCGGATGTGCTGATCGACCGCCCGGAGCTTGACGGCCTGGGGGTGTACGAATTCGGGTGGCATGACGAAGATGCCGCCGGAGCCATCGCCAAGCGCGGTATCTCCGAAGAGGTGGTCCGCGGGATCTCGGCGCTCAAGCACGAGCCCGAATGGATGCTGAAGACCCGACTCAAGGGCTATCAGCTCTTCGGTCGCAAGCCGATGCCGACCTGGGGTGCAGACCTCAGCGAGATCGACTTCGACAACATCAAGTACTTCGTGCGCTCGACCGAGAAGCAGGCCCAGTCCTGGGAGGATCTCCCGGCTGAGATCCGCGAGACGTACGAGCGCCTCGGCATCCCCGAGGCCGAGCGTCAGCGCCTCGTCGCCGGCGTCGCAGCGCAGTACGAGTCAGAGGTCGTCTACCATCAGATCCGCGAGGATCTGGAGGAGCAGGGCGTCATCTTCATGGACACCGACACCGCGCTCCGCGAGCACCCCGAGTTCTTCGAGGAGTACTTCGGCACCGTGATCCCGGCCGGCGACAACAAGTTCGCCGCGCTCAACACCGCCGTGTGGTCGGGAGGTTCGTTCGTCTACGTCCCCAAGGGCGTGCACGTCGAGATCCCGCTGCAGGCGTACTTCCGCATCAACACCGAGAACATGGGCCAGTTCGAGCGGACCCTGATCATCGCCGACGAGGACAGCTACGTCCACTACATCGAGGGCTGCACCGCTCCGATCTACAAGTCGGACTCGCTGCACTCGGCCGTCGTCGAGATCATCGTGAAGAAGAACGCCCGCGTTCGGTACACGACGATCCAGAACTGGTCGAACAACGTCTACAACCTCGTCACCAAGCGCGCCGTCGCCCATGAGGGCGCGACGATGGAGTGGGTCGACGGCAACATCGGCTCCAAGGTGACGATGAAGTACCCGTCGATCTACCTGATGGGCGAGCACGCCAAGGGCGAGACCCTCTCGGTCGCCTTCGCGGGTCCCGGCCAGCACCAGGATGCCGGCGCGAAGATGATCCACATGGCTCCGTACACGCAGTCGTCGATCGTCTCCAAGTCGATCGCCCGTGGCGGCGGACGTGCGGGATACCGCGGCGAGGTGAGGGTGGACGCGAACGCGCACCACTCCGCGAACACCGTGCGCTGCGACGCGCTGCTGGTGGACACGAAATCGCGCTCCGACACGTACCCGGCCATCGACATCCGGGTCGACGACGTGCAGCTGGGCCACGAGGCCACCGTCTCGAAGGTCAGCGAGGAGCAGCTCTTCTACCTGCAGTCCCGCGGCATGCCCGAGGACGAGGCGATGGCGATGATCGTGCGCGGCTTCATCGAGCCGATCGCGCGCGAACTGCCCATGGAGTACGCGATGGAATTGAACAAGCTCATCGAAATGGGCATGGAAGGATCGGTCGGCTAAATGGCGGCCTCGACGACAGCGCCCAGCGAGGCGCAGCACACGAACGCGCACATCGACCCCGCAGCTCAGGTCTCGGATGCCGGATTCGTCCCGGTGCAGACCCGCTCGGAGCGTCCGCACTCCTTCGAACCAGCCGACTTCGGTTCGCCGACCGGCCGCGAGGTCAACTGGAAGCACACTCCGGTGGCCAAGCTCTCCGCCCTCTTCGAGGTGGCAGGTCCGACCGAGGGCGTGCGCTACTCGTTCGGTGACGGCGAGAAGTACGTGGCGGCACCGCTCGCCGCGGGTGATGCCCCGCGCGGAGAGGTCTTCCTGGCCGAGGACATCACGGCGGCCGTCGCCTGGCAGGGCTCGTCCGAAGCGCTGCACATCCGCATCCCGCGTGAAGAAGAGGTCGCTGAGCCGATCCTCGTCTCGATCGAGGGCCTCGGCGCCGAACTGCGCGCCGATGCCCACATCGTGATCGAGGCACTCGAGCACAGCTCGGCCACCGTCGTGCTCCAGCACACCGGAGCCGCGCAGTACTCGCAGAACGTCGAGATCATCGTCCGCGATGGCGCGAAGCTCACTGTCATCAGCCTGCAGCAGTGGCAGGACGAGGCCGTGCACACCTCTGCGCATCAGGCCAGGGTCGATGCGGATGCCACGCTCAAGCACTTCGTGATCAGCTTCGGCGGCGGAGTCGTGCGCGTGAACCCGAGCGTCGAGCTCGCCGGCGGCGGATCCGAGGGGTACCTCTACGGACTGTCCTACGCCGATGCCGGGCAGCACCTCGAGAGCCAGGTCTACCTGCACCACAAGGGCCCGCACACCAAGGGCGACGTGCTCTACAAGGGTGCGCTCCAGGGGCAGGGAGCGCACAGCGTCTGGATCGGCGACGTGCTCATCGGCGCCGACGCGACGGGCACCGACTCCTACGAGGCGAACCGCAACCTGGTGCTCACCGAGGGTGCACGCGCCGACTCGATCCCGAACCTCGAGATCGAGACCGGGGACATCCTCGGCGCCGGCCACGCCAGCGCCACGGGGCGCTTCGATGACGAGCAGCTGTTCTACCTGCAGGCCCGCGGCATCAGCGAAGAGGAAGCGCGCCGACTCGTCGTGCTCGGATTCCTCACCGACATCGTTCAGCGCCTGGGGATCCCGGCACTGGAGACCGAGCTGCTCGACGCGATCGAGACGGAGCTCGCCGAGGTGAACGCATGAGCGCCGAGCGCGTGTGCGGCGTCGCGGAACTCGAGCAGGACATGCCGATCCGCGTCGAGCCGAACGGCGTCCCGATCACCGTGATCAAGGACTCCGAAGGCGTGATCCACGCCATCGGGGACACCTGCACGCATGGCGACATCTCTCTCGCCGAAGGCTTCGTCGAAGGTGACACGGTGGAGTGCTGGGCCCACGGCTCCGCGTTCTCGCTGCTCACCGGCAAGCCCCAGAACCTCCCTGCTTATGAGCCCGTTCCGGTCTACGTCGTCGAGATCGACGGCGACGACGTGCTCATCGACCCGACTGTGACGAAGGAAGTCTGAATGTCTGTTCTCGAAATCCGCGACCTGCACGTGACGGTCGAGACCGAGGCGGGTACCACCCCGATCCTCAACGGAATCACCCTCACCATGAACACCGGTGAGACGCACGCGATCATGGGCCCCAACGGCTCGGGCAAGTCGACGCTCGCGTACACGATCGCCGGTCACCCGAAGTACACCGTGACCTCCGGCTCGATCACCTTCGACGGCCAGGATGTGCTCGCGATGAGCGTCGACGAGCGCGCGCGCGCCGGCCTGTTCCTCGCGATGCAGTACCCGGTCGAGATCCCCGGCGTGACGGTGACGAACTTCCTCCGCACCGCCAAGACGGCACTCGACGGCGAAGCTCCGGCGATCCGCGGCTGGACCAAGGACGTCAAGGCGGCCATGGCGAACCTCCGCATGGACCCGAAGTTCGCTCAGCGCAACGTCAACGAAGGCTTCTCCGGTGGCGAGAAGAAGCGTCACGAGATCCTGCAGCTCGAGGTCCTCAAGCCGCAGTTCGCGATTCTCGACGAGACCGACTCGGGCCTCGACGTCGACGCGCTGAAGATCGTCTCGGAAGGCGTCAATCGCGCCAAGGAGTCGACCGGACTCGGCGTGCTGCTGATCACGCACTACACCCGTATCCTCCGCTACATCCGTCCGGACTTCGTGCATGTGGTCGTCGCGGGCAAGATCGTCGAAGAGGGCGGCCCTGAGCTCGCAGACCGGCTCGAGGAAGAGGGATACGACCGTTTCCTCGACCCCGCAGCCCCCATCGAGGCGTAGGCTGATTCGCATGACAGCCACCCTCACGGACGCGAAGTACGACGAGGTCACCGAGGCGCTCAAAGACGTCATGGACCCGGAACTCGGGATCAACGTCGTCGACCTCGGCCTCATCTACGACCTCGCCTGGGATGACGAGAACGATGCTCTCGTCATCCACATGACGCTGACCAGCGCCGGCTGCCCCCTGACGGACGTGCTCGAGGACCAGACCGCGCAGGCTCTGGACAACGTCGTCGACCGCTTCCGCATCAACTGGGTGTGGATGCCGCCGTGGGGTCCGGAGAAGATCACAGACGACGGGCGCGACATGATGCGCGCCCTCGGCTTCGCGATCTGAGAATGCTCGAAGTCACGGCTCTGCCTCTGGCGGAGCTCAGACGACGTAGCAGCGAGAAGTGGCGGGAGTATCCCGCCGACGTGCTTCCGCTCTTCGTCGCGGAGACCGATTTCCCGCTCGCACCGGAGGTCTCGAACGCGTTGCGTCGCGCCGTCGAGCTCGGAGACACGGGGTACATCGCCTCGCGGACACCATTGCCCGACACCTACGCGGCGTTCGCACGCCGTCGCTTCGGCTGGGAGGTGGATCCGACGCGGATGCGCACCACGGCCGATGTGAGCATGGGCATCGTCGAGATACTCCGCCGCGTGACGCAGCCGGGAGAGCGCGTGGTCGTCACCCCTCCCGTGTACCCGCCGTTCTTCGACCTGGTGTCCGAGGCCGGCGCCGAGGTGGAACGGGTGCCTCTCATCGACACGGGGATGGGGTGGGAACTCGATCTCGACGGCGTCCGTGCAGCGTTCGAGGACGGCGCGACCGCGATCCTGCTCTGCAATCCGCACAACCCGACGGGCACCGTCCACAGTCGCGACGCGCTCGCGGCGCTGGCCGAGATCGCCGACGAGTTCGGCGCGGCGGTGGTCTCCGACGAGATCCACGCACCGCTCGCCCAGCCGGGAACCGGCTTCACGCCGTTCCTCCACACGGGCGAGGCCGCCGAGCGCGTGGGGTATGCGGTCGTCAGCGCGAGCAAGGCCTTCAATCTGGCCGGCCTCAAGTGCGCCCTCATGGTGACCGCTTCCGAATCGACGAGCGCGGTCGTGCGCGGGTTGCCGATCGAGGTCGAGTGGCGCACCGGTCAGTTCGGTCTGCTCGCGGCTGTCGCCGCCTTCTCGGAGGAGAGCGATGAGTGGCTGGACGGGCTGCTCGCGACACTCGACGCGAACCGCGTACTCCTCGAGGACCTGCTCGCATCGAAGCTCCCCGGTGCCCGCTACCGGATGCCCGATGCTGGCTACCTCGCCTGGATCGATCTCTCGGCTCTCGGATGGGGCGACAACCCCGCGCGTCGGATCCTCAAGGAGGCGAAGGTGGCCCTGCACTTCGGCCCCGCCTTCGGCGAGCAGGGCAGGGGATTCGTGCGGTTGAACTTCGGGACGAGTCCGGAGATCATCACCGAGGCCATCGAGCGCATCGCGACGCTCGTGGATCGATGACGGTCGATCGCGCGACATCATCGATCTGGGACCGAGAACGCCTCTGGGTCACCGCCGGCGCAGTCGCGCTGATCTTCCTCGCGGCGATCGAGGCTCTGGCGGTGACGACCGTCATGCCGATCGTCAGCGAGGCGCTCGACGGCCAGGCGCTGTATGCGGTGGCCTTCGCGGGGACACTGGCGACGAGCGTGATCGGGATGGTCGCAGCGGGTGCCTGGTCGGACGCTCGCGGGCCCCGGGGTGCGCTGTACGCCGCCGTGTCGCTGTTCATCGCCGGCCTTCTGCTGTCGGGGTTCGCGGTGACGATGGATCAGTTCCTCATCGGCCGCCTGGTGCAGGGGCTCGGTGCGGGCGGACAGACGGTGGCCCTGTACGTCGTGGTGGCCCGCCTCTATCCGCCCCACCTGCACGGAAGGGTCTTCGCGGCGTTCGCCGCGGCCTGGGTGGTGCCGTCGATGATCGGCCCGTTCCTCGCGGGTGCCGTCGCCGAGTACCTCGACTGGCGGTGGGCATTCCTCGGGGTGGCCGTGCTGACGACGGCCGCCTTTCTCATGATCGCGATCCGGTTGCGCGGCGTCGACCTCGGGCATGGCGAACCACAGGACCGTCGAGCTCTCGTGACTCGTCTGATGCTCGCCGTCGTCGTCGCGGTGTTCGCCGTGCTGATCGGTTTCACGGCCGAGATGACCGCGCAGATCGGATGGTCGGTCGCACTGGGCTCGGTGGCCGTCATCGCCATGGCCGTGCTGCCGCTGCTCCCTCGACGCACTCTGCGCGCCGGCCGGGGCCTGCCGAGCGTCGTGCTCATGCGGGGCGTCGTCGCCGGCGCGTTCTTCGCCGCGGAAGCGTACATCCCGTACCTGCTCATGGAGAGGTTCGGGTTCACGGCGACGTGGGCGGGCATCGCCTTGATGTTCGCCGCGTTCGCCTGGGCCGGTGCGTCCGCGCTGCAGGGGAGGTTCGGTGAACGTCTCGGCAACACGAGGATCACCGTCATCAGCCTCTCGCTGCTGGTCTGTGCTCTGGTGTTCGTGCTCCTCGCAGCGCTCTGGGGGTTCTCGCCGCTCGTCGTGGTGGTGGGATGGGCCTTCGCCGGCGGCGGCATGGGTCTGCTCTATCCCCGCCTCACCGTGCTCACGCTCGCGTACTCGGATGCCGGCAACCAGGGCTTCAACTCGTCAGCTCTGTCGATCTCGGACTCCACGGGCGCCGCGGTCGTCATCGCTCTCGCGGGTCTCGCCGTCGCCAGCCTCGGCGGTGGTGCGAGCGCCTTCGGCGTCGTCTTCGCGTTCTGTCTCGGTCTGGTGCTCCTGGCGTTCGTGCCAGGACTCAGGCTGGGGCACGCCGCGGAGCTGACGGATGCGGAGTCGCGCGAGCGGTGAGGCCGGCGCCGGACGACTCTCCGGCGAGCGCGGCCACGCCGAGGTCGAAGACGCGGTCGAGTCCCGCTGTGACGTCGATCGTGTGGTCGTCGAGCGCTGCTCCGTGGCTGTCGGCGTGCATCCGCTGCTGAACGAGAGTCGCATGGCCGAGCACGAAGTGCAGGAGTGCGGCTGCTCGCTCCGGTGCGTCCGACAGGCCGTGGCGCGTCAGCGCGGCTTCCAGTGCGGTGTGCGCATACGACGAGCCGAGACGCAGGGCATACGTGCTGAGCACGAGCTCGGCCCCGTCGCGATAGGTGAAGAGCGCGTCGCGGATGCTGCGGGCGGTGGTCAACACGTCCGCATCGTCGCGCGGGATGCCCGCGGTGATGCGATCGGCCAACTCCGCCAGCAGCTCCTGCTTGCTCGAGAAGTGCCAGTAGAGAGCACTCGGCTGCACATCGAGCGTGCCGGCGATCCGCCGCATCGAGAGGTCGGCGAGGCCGACCTCGTCGAGGAGCGCGAGTGCAGCGCGCGCGACGCCGTCGCGGTCGTGACGGGTCGAGTTGTGCTCCGGGGTCATACCGTCAGTATAGTGAACACCGTTCAAGTGAACGGTGTTCAGGAAGGTGATGGATGATGGCTCGGCACACAGACGACCTCGGTCGCGAACTCGCGAGGGTGGCGATCTTCGCCGCGCTCATCATCGTCCTCGGAATGGTGACGATCCCGATCCCCGGCGGGGTGCCCATCACCGCGCAGACCCTGGGGGTGATGCTCGCCGGCGCTGTACTCGGCCCGCGGTCGGCCCCGCTCTCGGTGCTCCTCGTGTTGGTGCTGGCAGCGGTCGGGCTCCCCGTCCTCGCCGGTGGCCGTGGCGGTCTCGGCGTCTTCGTCGGTCCGACAGCCGGCTACCTGCTCGGGTGGCTCCTGGGCGTCATCGTCATCGGACTGATCGTGCGCAGCGGTCGGCCCAGCTGGTGGCGGATCGCCCTCGGGGTCGTCGTCGGCGGCATCGTGGTCGTGTACGTCTGCGGGGTGCCCGTCACCGCGCTCGTACTCGGGCTCGACCTGGGACCCACCGCACTGGCGAGTCTCGTCTTCCTCCCCGGCGATCTGCTCAAGGCGGCAGCGGCCACAGCGCTGGTCCTCGCGCTACGGCGCGCGTACCCTCGAGCTTTCGGCACGAGTGCCCCATCCGTGCCGGCATCCGTCCGTGCGGTCTGAGACCTCGACCGGATCGATCTCGGTCGACGATGTCACCGTGGAGCGGGAGGGGCAGCCGATCCTGCGCGATGTGAGCATCGAGCTCACGACGGCGAGGATCGCGGTCATCGGCGCGAACGGTTCAGGAAAGTCCACTTTCGCGCGTCTGCTGAACGGCCTCGTGCTCCCGGATGCAGGGCGCGTGACGGTCCACGGTCTCGATTCTCGTAGGGATGTGAAGGCTCTGCGGCGGCGGGTGGGTTTCGTCTTCACCGATCCGCAGGCGCAGATCCTCATGCCTACGCCTGCCGAGGACCTCGCGCTGTCGCTTCGCGGATCCTCTCGTGCGGACGTCGACAGACGTGTGGCCGCGGCACTCGCCGAGCACGGCTTGACCGATCGGGCGGACGTGCCGGCGTCGGCGCTGTCCGGCGGTCAGAAGCAGATGCTGGCTCTCGCGTCTGTCCTGATCACCGAACCGCAGCTGATCGTCGCCGACGAGCCGACGACCCTGCTGGACCTGCGCAACTCCCGACGGATCTCGGATCTGCTGCTGGCGCTTCCCGCCCAGGTCGTCATCGTCACCCACGACCTCGAGCTCGCAGCGAGGTGCGACCACGCGGTCCTCTTCGAGGCGGGCTCGATCATCGCGTCGGGCGCCCCGCCGGACGTGGTCGCCGAGTATCGCGAGCTGGCCGCGTGATCCAGTCCTATCGGCCGGGGGCGAGTATCGTCCACCGGATGCCGGCGGGCCCCAAGCTCGCCGTCTTCGCCGTGCTCGCGCTCGTCTCGTCCGGCTATCCGCACGATCGATGGAGCGTCACAGCCGCGCTTCTCGTCGTCTGCCTGCTCTATCTCGCCGCCGGCCTTCCGGTGACGGCCCTGCTCGTCGAGGCGTGGCGGCTGCGGTGGCTCGTACTGGTTCTCGGGGCCGCCCTGTGGATCTTCGCCACACCGCTCACGGCATGGGTCAGCACGGCCAGGGTGGCATCACTGCTGCTGCTGGCGTCGCTTCTCACGATCACCACCCGGATGGGCGATCTGCTCGCGGTGCTGCATCGGATGCTGAGACCGCTGCGCCGACTGGGCATCGATGCGGATGCCGTCGCGATGACGATCTCACTGACCCTCACGATGATTCCGGTGGTCGCAGGCTTCGCCCATGCGGTCACCGAGGCCCACCTCGCACGCGGCATCCGTCGCGGCGTGCGAGGCGCGGTGCCGCTCATGGTCAGGACACTACGCCACGCGGACGACGTCGGCGACGCTCTCGCCGCTCGCGGTCTCGTGTGATCGGCGGGCGATGCGCAGGGACAGCAGCATCCCGCCGGCGGCGACCGCGGCAGTGAGCACGGTCGTCCCCACGACGAGGAGCAGGACGACGGAGGTGATGCCCAGGACGGCGGCGATCACGACCCGGTGCGTCCTGTCAGCGGATCGCGGCGACGGCTGCGTCTCGATGCGGGTGAGGGAGATCGCGATCGCCGCTGTCAGAGTCAGGGCGACGGCGAGCCAGATCGGACGCGACACCCACCACGAGACGGAACTCGGATCCGGCAGCGCGATTCCGCTGACGAGTGAGGCGACGGCCGAGATCCCCGCCATGGCGAGCAGTACCGGCATGTGCCACAGGTAGATCGTCATGGTGCGGCGATTGACGAAGGCGCCGAACGCGGCGGGGACCGGCCGGTGGCTGAGCGCGTCGATGCGATCGCGCAGAAGCGAGACGGCGCTCAGGTGCACGACGCCGACGAGCAGCAGCGCGGCGGTCGGGGGATTGATGTTCGCGATGAGGTCGGGGGAGTAGATCCCGGTCGCGAACGCTGCGATGAGGGCGGTCAGAGCCGCTGCTCCCACTAGGGCCCGCGTCGCTCGAGGCAGCCGGTCGATCGTGCCGTCGGCGAGGAAGAACCCGATCTGCTGGAGTGCGAGCCACACGAAGGCGAGATTCAGAAACCCCAGTCCCTCGACCCCGGTGCTCGCCCGGACCACATCGACGCAGACCGATGCCCACACGAGGGCTGCGACGGTGACCAGGGGCCTGCGTGCGTGGGCTCTCGAGAGTGCCGGGAGGAGCGCCTGACAGCCCAGGAAGACACCGAGGAACCACAGCGGCTGGCTGTAGCGGAAGCCGGCGGTGACGATGATGTCGGCGGGAACACCTGCGACGCGGAGAGCCGCGAGCGCGACGCCGACGACGGCGATGGCGAACAGTGCGGGCCGGAGCAGGCGATGCACGCGGGCTGCGATGAAGTCGGATGCGGTGCCGCCGCGCGCCTGCGACCGCCGGAAGGCGATGTGACCGGCGAAGCCTCCGATGATGAAGAACAGCGGCATGACCTGGAGGACCCAGCTCACGGGGATGATCCACGAGGTGCCCTCGCTCGCGTTCGCGAAGACCGGGCTGCCGTCGGCGATCGTGACGCCCACCATGATGGCGTGAAGCAGCACGACTCCTGCGACGCAGATCGCTCGCAGCAGGTCGATCGCGGCATCACGACCGGCCGGCAGCGGGGGGCGGGGAGCGATGCGGGGCGGCGCTTCGACGATGGCCATGGAGTCCTCCTCGGATGGGTGTCCGAGGAGCGTATGGACGCGGTGCCGGTCGGGGGATCACTCTCCGGGCTGGTTCGCACCCCTACTGCGGTGTGACCCGGAGCAGCGGCTCAGGAGGGCTCGACGAGACCCGTGTCGTAGGCGAGGATCACGGCGTGCACGCGGTCGCGGAGTCGGAGCTTGGCGAGCACCTTGCCGACATGCGTCTTCACGGTCTGCTCGGCGATGAAGAGGTCGGACGCGATCTCGCTGTTCGACCGTCCGCGACCGATGAGCACCAGCACCTCCCGCTCCCGATCGGTCAGGTCCGCGAGCGAGGTCGCCGCCTTCGCAGTGCGGGGCCGACGTCCGGCGAACTGCTCGATCATGCGCCGCGTCACACTGGGGGCGAGCAGGGCATCGCCGCCGGCGACGACGCGCACGGCGTGCACGAGCTCCTCGGGAAGAGCGTCCTTCAACAGGAATCCGCTCGCGCCGGCCTCGAGCGCGTCGTAGACGTAGTCGTCGATGTCGAAGGTCGTGAGCATGAGGATCCTCGGCACATGAGCCGCAGGGTAGCCGGGTCCGAGGATGCGCCGAGTGGCCTCGATGCCGTCGACCTGCGGCATCCGCACGTCCATCAGGATGACGTCCGGATCGAGGCGGGCAGCGAGGGTGATGGCTTCGGCTCCGTCGGCCGCCTGGCCCGCGACACGGATTCCCTCGTGCGCATCGAGCAGAGCGGCGAATCCGGCGCGCACCATCGCCTGGTCGTCGGCGATGAGGACGCTGATCGTCACGGGTTCTCCTGGGTGATCGGAGCGGTGGTCTCGCTCGATGGACGCTCGTGCAGCGGGAGGGAGGCGATGACCTCCCACCCGCCCTCGGTGGTGGGGCCGGCGGTGAAGGACCCGCCGAGCAGTTCGACGCGCTCACGCATGCCGCGAAGTCCATAGCCTCCGCTGGGGTGAGCCGGTGGGGTGGTGGCGCGGCCGTTGCGGACGCGGATGCCGATGGCGTGGAGATCCGCCTGCAGGCGCACCGTGACGGCGGCGCCGGACGCGTGCCGTACCGCGTTGCTGAGCGCCTCCTGCGCGATGCGGAAGGCGGCGATCTGCACGGCCTGCGGGGCGTCGGTGAACGCGCCCGTCATCTCGAGCCCCACCGTCACGCCGGCGCGCCGGATCGTGTCGACGAGGGCCGGGATGTCGTCGATGCTCTGCTGCGGCGCCAGCTCGGCCGCCTGATCCTCGGTGCGCAGCACGCCCAGCATCCGCCGCATCTCGGTGAGCGATCCCCGCGCTGTGGCCGCGATGCTCTCGAACTCCGACGTCGCCGCGTCGCCGATCTCGGGGAGTCGGTATCGAGCAGTGGACGCCTGCACCTGGATGACCGACATGCTGTGGGCGATGACGTCGTGCAGTTCGCGGGCGATACGGGTGCGCTCCTCGACGAGCGCGCGGCGGGACTCTTCGAGGGCTGAATGCTCCCGTTCCTTCGTGAGCTCGGCAGATACCCTCACGCGTCCTGCGACCAGTATGGCGACCAGGAACACGGCTGCGGCCACAGACGTGGTCACGATGAGATCTGCCGTGGCGCTGCCTGCCGTCGCCGGAGTGGCGACGATCTCGGGGCGCAGCAGCGGGGCCGTGAGGGAGAGCAGCGCGCCGACGCCGAGCGGGACGACGCCCAGGCGCGCGCCGTGGACGAAGGTCACGACGCCCACGAAGAGGACGAAGGTGACGAGCGCGGGCACCGACCACGGCCACGGCGCCTCGGTCGCCTGATCGGGCACGACCAGCAGCGGGAGCGCGAACGCCGCAGAGCAGAACATCGCGATCGCCCACCGCGGATACCGCAGGGAGAGCAGCGGTGCCGAGCAGAGTGCGGCGCCGAGGATGAACGTCAGCGGCAACGCGGTGCCGTACAGCACGGTCTGCAGCGACACGAGCACCGCGAAGAGCGCCAGGCTCGCCACGGCGAGCGCGGCGAGCGCGGCCGTTCGACGGCTGATGCGGGGAGTCCGCGGTGTGCGGGGTGTGCGGGGCAGGCGACGTGCCATGAGTGTCATCCTGCCAGTTGCGGGACGGGGGCGCGTCGACGCCGGGCAGCGGTGACGCGGTCGATGACCAGTCCGATGATGAGAGCGACCCCGATGCCGATCCCGGCGCTGGCGAGGGGCTGATCTTCGATCCATGATCCGGCGAGCAGCCCGATCGCCAGGCTCAGCGCGCTCCAGCTGAGACCGGCCACGACGCTCAGGGGAAGGAAACGCCTCCAGGGGAATCGCAGCGCGCCCGCCGACATGTTCACAGCGACACGGCCGACAGGGATGTATCGAGCGCCGAGGATCAGAGCCGCACTGCGCTGGTCGAGGGCGCGTTCCGCGTGGGCGAAGGCCGAGGCGATCCGCGGTCGACGCATCCACGCCCAGCGGGTCGTGCCGAGTCGACGACCGAGCACGAATGCGATGTTGTCGCCGATGGTCGCGCCGACGGCGGCGACGAGCCCGAGCGGGATCAGCGCCCATGGCTCTCCTGAGGATGCCAGCACGGCGGCTGCCGCCACGAGCACGGTCTCACTCGGAACAGGCGGGAAGAAGCCGTCGATGATCGTCACCGCGAGCAGCACGGCATACAGCCAGGGGGAGGCGACGGTCTGCAGGATGAGCTCGTTGATGACGTCCACCTCAGCAGGCTAGAAAGCGGAGGGCACGCAGGGCATCACCCTGAGGTATCGATCGCATCCACCCGCAGAGGTAGATCTGTGCACAGGCCGACGACTGCACCACGATCCGTACGTCGACTGAACACCCAGCCGAGCGATCTATACTGGGAGTTTGGCCCCTCGGCCTGAACCCCCTTGAAAGAACGGACATCCCGCCTGTGCTTGCCGTGCACGAACTCGAGATCCGCGTGGGCGCACGCCTCCTGATGGAGAACGTGTCGTTCCGTGTGAGCGACGGAGACAAGATCGGTCTCGTCGGCCGCAACGGTGCAGGCAAGACCACGCTCACCAAGGTGCTCGCCGGCGACGTCCTTCCCTCTGGGGGCACGGTGACGCGCTCCGGAGAGCTCGGCTACCTGCCCCAGGATCCCCGTTCGGGCAACCCGGAGGATCTGGCGCGCACGAGGATCCTCGATGCCCGCGGACTCGGACAGCTGAATCTCGGCATGACCGAGGCCTCGCTGGCCATGGGCTCGGAAGACCCCGCCGTGGCCGAGAAGGCGATGAAGCGCTATGCGCGCCTCACCGAGCAGTTCGAGGCACAGGGCGGATACGCCGCAGAAGCCGAGGCGGCATCCATCGCCAACAACCTCTCGCTGCCCGACCGCATCCTCGATCAGCCGCTCTCGACGCTCTCGGGCGGACAGCGTCGTCGCATCGAGCTCGCGCGCATCCTGTTCTCGGATGCGGAGACGATGATCCTCGACGAGCCGACCAACCACCTCGACGCCGACAGCGTCGTGTGGCTGCGCGAGTTCCTCAAGAACTACAAGGGCGGGCTGATCGTGATCAGCCACGACGTCGAGCTCGTCGGCGAGACCGTCAACCGCGTCTTCTACCTCGACGCGAACCGCCAGATCATCGACACCTACAACATGAACTGGAAGAACTATCTGCGCCAGCGGGTGGCCGACGAGGAGCGCCGCAAGAAGGAGCGAGCCAACGCCGAGAAGAAGGCCACCACGCTGCAGCAGCAGGCGGCCCGCTTCGGTGCGAAGGCGTCGAAGGCCGCTGCCGCTCACCAGATGATCGCGCGTGCCGAGAAGCTCCTCGCGGGTCTCGACGAGGTCCGCCAGGAAGACCGGGTGGCGAAGCTCCGCTTCCCCAAGCCCGCCGCCTGCGGCAAGACCCCGATGATGGCGACGGGGCTGTCGAAGTCGTACGGATCGCTCGAGATCTTCACGGATGTCGACCTCGCGATCGACCGCGGATCGAAGGTCGTCGTGCTCGGACTCAACGGTGCGGGCAAGACCACGCTGCTGAGGATGCTCGCCGGAGTCGACGAGCCGGACACGGGTCAGCTCGAGCCGGGCCACGGGCTCAAGGTCGGCTATTACGCGCAGGAGCACGAGAACCTCGACGTGAACCGCTCGGTGCTCGAGAACATGGTCTCGGCCGCTCCGCACATCACCGAGATGGAAGCGCGCAAGGTGCTCGGATCCTTCCTCTTCACCGGCGACGATGTGCTCAAGCCCGCCGGGGTTCTCTCGGGCGGCGAGAAGACGCGTCTCTCGCTGGCGACCCTCGTGGTCTCCTCCGCCAACCTGCTGCTGCTCGATGAGCCCACCAACAACCTCGATCCCGCGTCTCGCGAGGAGATCCTCGGTGCTCTCGCGCACTACGAGGGTGCAGTGGTCCTCGTCTCGCACGACCCCGGTGCGGTGCAGTCGCTCAACCCGGAGCGCGTGCTGATCCTTCCCGACGGTGTCGAGGACCTCTGGAGCCAGGAGTACCAGGACCTCATCGAGCTCGCCTAACGCGTCCGGGGTGGGCCACGTCCGACGGGAGTGGCATAGTCGACAGGGTGACCCATGACGACTCCGACCTCGCCCTCGATCCGCTCAACGACTGGCTCAGAGGACGCCACGCTCTCACCGGCGTCGCTCCGGACTGGGACATCCGCGACCTGCCGGATGACCCGGCGGTCCTGTTCGCCGAGTGGTTGCGCGCCGCCGCCGCAGCCGGGGTGGCGGAACCGCACACGGTGACGCTGGCGACGGTCGACGAGGACGGGATCCCCGATGCGCGCACGCTCATCCTGAAGAGGATCGACGAACGAGGGTGGGCCTTCGCGAGCACGCGGTCGTCCCGTAAGGGCGCGCAGCTCGGCGCAGTGCCGGCAGCGGCCCTGAACTTCTGGTGGCAGCCGCAGGTCCGTGCAGTCCGCGTGCGCGGCCGCGTGGAGGAGGCGACGCCCGAGGAGAGCGCCGCCGACCTCGCTGCTCGCTCGGCGGCCGCACAGGCAGGCATCGCCGACGGGGACTGGGTGCTCTGGCGCATCGTCCCGAGCCGCATCGAGTTCTGGCAGGGGGAGACCGATCGGAACCACACCCGTCTCGTGTACGAGGCATCCGCGGACGGCTGGAGCCGGGCGCTCTCCGGTCGCGCCGCTGACCGCATCGAGGAGGAGGCTCGCGCATGAGCGACTTCCAGGTCATCGAGATCGGTGCGCTGGACGAGTGGCGTGAGCACCACGGCGGCTTCGATGCCGCGCGCTCCCGCGACGGTCGCCGCGTCGTCGACCACGAGCTGACGATGCAGTTCATCGGACTCACCGCGAACGCCCTCGCTCCGGGTGAGGAGGCGGGGTACTGGCACGTTCATTCACGCATCGAGGAGCTCTACGTCTTCCTCGAGGGGCGCGGGCAGATGGGTCTCGACGACGAGATCGTCGAGGTCGGCCCCGGCACCGTGATCAGAGTCGGTCAGGGGGTCGCCCGCACCTGGCGGTCTCACCCTGGCAGTGCGGGGGAGCTCCGCTGGCTGTGCATCCGGGCCGGAGGCCAGGAGCTGCCGCATCTTCCCGATGACAGTGCGCGCCTGCCTGACCGGCCGCTACCCTGGACCGACTGAACGATGAGCGAGGTTCTCCCGCCTCCGCCGTCAGAGGCCCCGAGCTTCGCCGACGACTTCTCGACGGGGCTCGACGACGAGAAATGGGTCGCCCACTACCTCCCGCATTGGACGGTTCCCGAGAGGTCGGCGGCGCGATATGAGATCGTCGACTTGGTGCTGCGCCTGCGTATCGACAGCGATCAGCTCGATTGGCGGAAGGAGGATGCCCCGCTCCGTGTGTCGAATGTGCAGACCGCGGTGTTCTCCGGATCCGTCGGGTCGGCGCGAGGCACGCACCGACATCGTCCGGACGGTCTGGAGGTGCGAACGGAGACGCCTCTGCACTTGCTGTTCGCTCCCGCCCGCGGACGCATCGATGTGACCGTCGCCGCGAGCACCGACGAAGGATGCATGCTCGCCGCCTGGCTCGTCGGGATCGAACACCTCTCGGAGAGGGATGCCGGCGAGATCTGCATCTTCGAGATCGACGCGGATGCGGTCTCGAATACGACTCCAGCGCGGACCGGCATCAAGGCGCACGGTGATCCGCGTCTGCAGACCGACATGGCCGAGGTGGTGCTCCCGTTCGACGCGAGTGAGCAGCACACCTGGACAGTCGTCTGGGGTGACGGCGAGACGGTGATCGGCTGCGAGGGGAGGGTGCTGCGGCGGATCCCGCAGTCGCCCGACTATCCGCTGATGCTCCTGATCGATCTCTTCGAGATCGGGACGCCCTCGGGCAGCTACCCCAAGTCCGCCCTCGTCGTGGACGTGCGGGCCTGGGGCTGACGCGTCTCAGCGAGCATCGAGGAGCTCGTCTTCGACGTCGGCATCGCTGTCACGGCGCCGGGACTTCTTGACGGGTGCGGGCATCCCCTCCACCTCTTCGCGGTGCTTCACGATCTCGGTGCGGATGATGTAGCCGATGAACACGAAGCCCATCAGCGCGAACAGGATCCACTGGATCGCATACGACAGATGCGGGCCGGGGTCGTCGGTGGGGGAGTCGAAGCGGCCCAGGGTGCCTTCGCCCGCCGGTTCCTCGCTCACGATCTGCCCGTACGCGCTCGTGATCACGTCTCCGTCGACCAGCTCGGCGATCGAGGGGAGGTTGATCGTCGGCACCTGGCCCTCGGGAGCGCCGCGTCCCGAGGCCGGCAGCTGCTCTCCGGGACGCAGACGCACGATGACCTCGACGTCTCCGCTCGGAGGCGCAGGAACGGCATCCGGGGAGTCACCGTCACCGGGCGGCACCCATCCGCGGTCGACGATGAACACACGTCCGTCGACATCGCGGAACGGCACCAGAACCTCGAACGCACTCGTGCCGCCATGGGGCCGATTGCGCACGAGGAGCTGGTCATCGGCGATGTACTCGCCGTTCAGGACGACGGGATGCCAGACGTCGCCGGGCTCGAGCGCTCCGTCGGCGCCGATGAGGTCGGACAGCGGGACGGGATCCGCGTCATAGTTCTTCTCGACGAGAGCGATCTGCTCGGATCTCGTCTCGTTGCGCTCGAACTGCCAATTCGACAGGAAGGCGCACCCGACCGCGAAGCCGATCGCGATCAGCACGTACACGGTCCATCGACCCATCCGGGCACTCACGAGGGCATACCATCTCTCACTGTCACGGGGAAGTCTCTGGCAGCCAGGTAGTCGTGGAGGAACGAGACATGCTCGTCGCACGCGAGCCAGATCTTCTCACGGTCGGCGGCATGGATACGCGGATTGCGCCACACCACCTGCGTGGTCGCCGCGCTCCGGCATCCGGCACGCGAGCACTCCAGTCCACTCACTCGCGATCCTGGCGGCTTTCGTGGATGGTGATGACGTGAGGCGGCGGATCCTGTTCGACCGGAAGCGTCGGGGCCGGGGCAGGTGCCTCCAGCTGCTGCACGGGAGATTCCGCCGTCGTCTCGGTGCTGTCGCTTCCTGCGTTCGCGAACACCACCGCGATGTAGGGAAGGAGCGCGGCCGCGAGCGCGAAGACCCATGTGTACCAGCCGTAGGGCTGCACGAACATCATGAGCGCGAAGCAGACGATGCGGATCGTCATGGTGAGCGCGTATCGGCGCACGCGGTGGTCCGCCTCGTCTTTCGGCGACTGCGGAAGCGAGGTGACAGCAGGGACCAGTGGCTTGCTCTTCACGATGAGTCCAGCCTACGCCGGTGCGGGCACCACGGCGCGCCCGTCTGCCGCTCAGGTCGAGAAGAGGAAGGGCAGAGTGAAGGCGCCGAAGAACAGGAACCCGATGACCGTCATGACGATGCCGATGACGAGCACCGCGACCATGATGTACCCCATGATGAGGCCGGCGAAGGCCATGCCGCGTCCGCCGATCGAGGGGTTCGCCTTCGTCTGTCGGAGCGCCATGTGGCCGGTGATCACGGCGACGATCGAGGCGAGCAGAGGCACCACAGCCCAGAAGAGCACGACTCCGGCGATTCCGCAGATCAGCGACGTGACCGCGAGTCCGCTCGCCGGGCGAGGTGCGGGATAGTTCGGTGCTGCGTAGTTCGGTGCCGCGTAGTTCGGGTATCCGGTGGCGGGTTGGCCGGGAGCGGACGTCGGGTAGGGCGACGCTGCAGACGCTGAGCCGTAGGGGTGCATCGATTCGCCGCCGTGGACAGGCTGGCTCGGCGCGAAGGAAGGCGCGGCGCCCGGGTACGCCTGGGTGGGCGACGCCGGAGGGGCAGTCGGGTACGACGGCGGCTGCGCCGCCGGAGAAGGTGCCTGGTAAGGCTGTGCGGGTGGTGCCGACGCTGCGGGCGGCGGGGGAGTCGGCTGCGGTCCGCCCGAAGGGGTGGGGATGCTGTTGTCGCTCACGGTGGCGCCTTTCGTCGGGTTCAGCGTTCCAGTCGCGGCGTCCGTCTGTCAAACGTCGCCGGTCGGACGGCGGCATCCTCGGTAGGATCGAGGACGACCAGGCCCCGACCCGAGCGGCCAGATCAGGAGTGGAAATGAGTTCTCGCGTCGTCCTCGTCACCGGCGGCAACCGCGGCATCGGCCGCGCCATCGCAGAGCGGTTCGTCCGTGAGGGATACCGCGTCGCAGTGACGGCGCGGAGCGGGGAAGGCCCCGACGGCACGTTGACGGTCCGCGCGGACGTCACGGACGCCGCGGCTCTCGACGCGGCATTCACCGAGGTCGAGCAGCAGCTCGGGCCGGTGGAGATCGTGGTCGCCAACGCGGGGATCACCAAGGACACTCTCCTCCTTCGCATGAGCGAGGACGATTTCGACAGCGTCGTCGCCACCAACCTCGGCGGAACGTTCCGTGTCGTCAAGCGCGCGTCCAAGGGCATGCTGCGGGCTCGTTTCGGACGCGTCATCCTCATCTCGAGCGTCGTGGGCCTGTACGGCTCGGCGGGGCAGGTGAACTACTCCGCATCGAAGAGCGCACTGGTGGGCTTCGCGCGATCGCTGACCCGCGAACTCGGCGGACGCGGCATCACCGCGAACGTCGTCGCGCCGGGCTTCATCGAGACCGACATGACCGCAGAGCTGCCCGAGGAGACTCAGAAGCAGTACAAGGCGAACATTCCCGCCGGACGCTTCGCCACTCCTGACGAGGTCGCGGGTGTGGTCACCTGGCTCGCGGGCGACGACGCCGGCTACATCTCGGGCGCGGTCATCCCCGTCGACGGCGGCCTCGGGATGGGGCACTGAGCCGAGGCCGACGCCCTGTCGTCACCGACGGGAGACCGCCGCGTCGATGAGCTCGGCCAAGCGGCCCGGAACCGAGAACTGCGGCCAGTGTCCTGAGCCGATGCGGATGACCTCGGCATCGCCGATCGCTCGGAATTCATCCGCGTACGGGCCCCATTGCTCGAGCTCCGACTCGAGAGTCTCCTGATCCATCGCGCCCATCAGCAGCGTCACGGGGACCCCGTGGCGCTGCTCCGAGCGCAGCTCGATCGGATCGGTGGGCACCCGCGCGGGAACGCTCCGAGCGAGCGGAGCGGTGCGGGCGCGGGTCGAGTCGTCGAGGTCGTCGACGTCTTCGGCGGGGAAGTAGTCCCACCCCGGGAAGGGGACGACGCCGTCGAGGACCTCGAATTCGCTGATGCCGAACCCGGAGGGCGGCGGCACCGTGTCGACGAAGACGACCCGCGAGACGAGGTCGGGCCGTGCGTCGGCGACGCCCCAGGCGACGTTGCCGCCGCCGCTGTGACCGACGACGGCCACGGGTGCCCCGATGTCGTCGACCGCGGCCACGGCGGCATCGACCCACTCGGCGATTCCGATGTCGGAGGAAGCGGCGGCGGGGAGACCGACGCCGGGCATCGTCAGGGGATGCACCGAGTGCCCCGCGCGTTCGAGGTCGGCGGTCACCTCGCTCCAACTGGACGCGTCGAGCCAGAGACCGGGGATGAGGATGATGTCCATGCCCCGACGCTAGACGGGGCCTCGGACATCCGCTAGGGCAGCAGCGCGATGACCTCGGAGAGGTCCTGCGGGCCGATCACGAGACTCGCCGCCGCGCGTACGGCAGGCTTCGCATTGAACGCCAGTCCGAGACCGGCGACGGCCATCATCTGCAGGTCGTTGGCTCCGTCTCCGATCGCGATGGTGGCGTGACGGGCCACCCCGAGCTCGTCGGCCCATTGCTGCAGTGAGGCGGCCTTCACCGCGGCATCCACGATCTCGCCATCGACGCGGCCGGCCAGGGCGCCGTCCACGATCTCGAGGCGGTTGGCGCGCCACCGGTCGACGCCGAGCCCGGGCGCGACGTCGTCGAGGATCTCGTGGAACCCCCCGGACACGACTCCCACGACACCACCGCGCTCATGGACGGCCGCAGTGAGCTCGCGCACCCCAGGGGTCGGCTCTATGCGCGCCAGCACGCGCGCGAAACCCGACACCGGCACGCCTTCGAGCGCAGCGACGCGGGAGCGCAGGCTCGTGGCGAAGTCGATCTCGCCGCGCATCGCGGCTTCGGTGGCCGCCTGCACCTCAGGGCCACGCCCGACCTCATCGGCGATCAGTTCGATCACCTCGTTGCGGATGAGGGTGGAATCGGCATCGAGGACGACGAGGAAACGCGCGGCAGTCACGCCTTCGAGCCTATCGACAGCAGAACGGCCCGCTGTGCAGCCGCGTATCGCGGCGACACCGTCACCTCTCGATGAACAGGCCCTTGCCCACCACGGTGATGCCCGACTCGGTCACGGTGAACCCGCGAGCCAGATCTCGCTCGCGGTCGACGCCGACGGTCGCACCGTCCGCCAGGACTACGTTCTTGTCGAGGATGGCTCGATGGACTCTGGATCCCGCTCCCACCCGCACCCCGTCGAAGACGACGGAGTCGGTGATGGTGGATCCTCCTCCGGCGAGTGTCCACGGACCCACGACGCTGCGCTCCAGATGAGTGCCCGAGAGCACGGATCCGAGCGACACGATCGAGTCGATCGCATTGCCGATGCGCCCGACGGAGTCGCGCACGAACTTCGCGGGCGGCGAGTTCACGGCCTGCGAGTGGATCGGCCACTCCATGTTGTAGAGGTTGAAGATCGGAAGCGTGGAGATCAGGTCCATGTGCGCGTCGAAGAAGGAGTCAATCGTACCCACGTCGCGCCAGTACGAGCGGTCGCGCGGCGATGAGCCCGGGACGTCGTTCCGCTTCATGTCGTAGTAGCCGGCCTCGCCTCGATCGACGAAATACGGCACGATGTCGCCGCCCATGTCGTGCCCGGAGGTCGGGGATTCGCCGTCTGCCTCGACCGCGGCGATCAGCGCATCCGCGTCGAAGATGTAGTTGCCCATCGAAGCGAGCACTTCGTGGGGCGAGTCCTCGAGGCCGGCGATGTCGGTCGGCTTCTCGAGGAACTGCTTGATGCGGCCGGACTCGGTGTCGGCGTCGATGACCCCGAACTGGGACGCCATGGCGAGCGGTTGGCGGATGCCCGCGACGGTGGCCTTCGCGCCGGACTCGATGTGGGCGTCGAGCATCTGTCGGAAGTCCATGCGGTAGACGTGGTCGGCGCCGATCACGACGACGATGTCGGGCTTCTCGTCGTTGATGAGGTTCAGGCTCTGCAGGATCGCATCGGCCGAGCCCGAGAACCAGCGCTTTCCGAGACGCTGCTGCGCGGGCACCGAGGTCACGTACGAGTCGAGGAGAGCCGACATGCGCCACGTCTGCGAGATGTGGCGATCGAGGCTGTGCGACTTGTACTGCGTGAGCACGACGATCTGGCGCAGACCCGAGTTGATGAGGTTCGAGATCGCGAAATCGATCAATCGGTACTGTCCGCCGAAAGGCACTGCAGGTTTGGCCCGATCGGCCGTGAGGGGCATGAGACGCTTTCCCTCGCCGCCGGCGAGGATGATGCCGAAGATCTTCTTTGGTGCGGACATGCACCAACCATAGATGCGATTCGGCTCGGCTAACTAGCATCTGGACAACTGAGTCACTACCGTCTAGACATGCGCGTCGAGATGATCACGAAGGAATACCCGCCGGAGATCTACGGAGGTGCCGGTGTGCACGTCGCCGAGCTCGTCACGGCCCTGCGGCAGAATATCGATGTACAGGTCAGGGCCTTCGGAGCTCCTCGTGACGAGGCGAGCACTTTCGCCTATCGGACACCCTCGGGACTGGCCTCCGCGAACCCCGCGCTGCAGACGCTCGGGACGGACCTCGAGATCGTCGCGGCGATCTCGGACGTCGATCTCGTGCACAGTCACACCTGGTACGCGAACTTCGCCGGGCACATCGCCTCGCAGCTTCACGGCATCCCGCACGTCCTCACCGCGCACAGCCTGGAACCGCTGCGCCCGTGGAAGGCCGAGCAGCTGGGCGGGGGATACGCGGTGTCGAGCGGAATCGAGAAGCTCGCGTACGAGAACGCGGCGGCGGTGATCGCGGTCAGCGCCGGCATGCGCGAGGACATCCTGCGGAGCTACCCGTCGGTCGACCCGACCCGGGTGCGCGTGATCCACAACGGCATCGACGTGGATCGCTGGCGGCCGGTGCAGAACCCGGCGTTCCTCGAGTCGGTCGGTATGGATCCGACCAGGCCGTCCGTCGTGTTCGTCGGCCGGATCACCCGGCAGAAGGGCCTGCCGTACCTCCTTCAGGCCGCTCGTCTGCTGCCCCCGGAGGTCCAGCTCATCCTCTGCGCCGGCGCGCCGGACACCCCCGAGATCATGGCGGAGGTGCAGGAGGGCGTGCGGCTTCTCCAGCAGACCCGCGAGGGCGTCGTCTGGATCGATCGGATGCTGCCGCGTGACGAGCTGTCGGCCATCCTCACCGCGGCGACGACATTCGTGTGCCCGTCCGTCTACGAGCCGCTGGGAATCGTGAACCTCGAGGCCATGGCCTGCGGCGCTGCCGTCGTCGGCACGGCGACCGGCGGCATCCCCGAAGTCGTCGACGACGGGGTCACCGGCCGCCTGGTGCCGATCGAGCAGCTCCAGGACGGCACGGGGACGCCGGTCGATCCGGAGCGCTACGTCGCCGACCTCGCTGACGTGCTCACCGAGGTGACGTCCGATCCCGAGCGAGCCCGTGCCTACGGCGCGGCTGGCCGGGAGCGGGCTCGCGACGAGTTCAGCTGGGGCGCGATCGCCGACACCACGCGTGCGCTGTACGCGGAGCTGACCGCCTGAGCCGATAGGCTGGAGGCATGTCGAGCGCTCTGGAATTCACCGACGTCGTCGTGCGCCGCGAGGGGCGCAACATCATCGATCACGTGACCTGGCAGGTCGACGATGATCAGCGGTGGGTGATCCTCGGACCCAACGGCGCAGGCAAGACGACGCTGCTCCAGCTGGCTGACACGCTGATGCACCCGACGTCCGGAACCGTCACGGTGCTGGGAGAGACCCTCGGACGCACGGATGTGTTCGAGCTGCGCCCGCGCATCGGCTTCGCGTCCTCCGCGATGGCGAAGCGCGTGCCGCGCGAAGAGACGGTTCTGAACACGGTGCTCACTGCGGCATACTCCGTGCTCGGGCGATGGAACGAGAGCTATGAGGACATCGACGAACGTCGTGCGCTGCGCGTCCTCGGCGACTGGCGACTCGACCACCTCGCCGACCGGACCTTCGGCACTCTGAGCGACGGCGAGCAGAAGCGCGTGCAGATCGCCCGCGCCGTGATGACCGATCCCGAGCTGCTGCTGCTCGACGAGCCGACTGCGTCTCTCGACCTCGGCTCTCGTGAGGAGCTCCTTGCACTCCTGAGCGGCTATGCGTCGTCGCCGACGACGCCGGCGATGCTGATGGTCACGCACCACGTCGAGGAGATCCCGGTCGGATTCACTCATGTGCTGCTGATGCGCGAGGGGCGCATCGTCGCCGCCGGGCCCGTCGCCGAGACTCTGACGGCCGAGGCTCTGACCGAGACGTTCGGCATGCCGATCGTCCTCAGCAGCGAAGAGGGTCGCTATGCGGCCCGCGCGGCATCCTGATGCGCATCTGATAGAATCGATCCTTGGTGCTCTCTGCACCGCAGACTTCCCTCGTCCCTGGCACAATCCAGGGCAGCAACTAAGGAATCCCATGAAGACTGACATTCACCCCGTGTACAAGGCTGTCGTGTTCCGCGACCTCGGCTCGGGCGAGACGTTCCTCACCCGTTCGACTGTCTCGAGCGACAAGACCATCGAGCTCGACGGCGTCGAGTACCCGGTGATCGACGTCGAGATCTCCTCGGCATCGCACCCGTTCTACACGGGCAAGCAGCGCATCATGGACTCGGCCGGTCGCGTCGAGAAGTTCAACCAGCGCTTCAAGGGCTTCGGCGGATCGTCCAAGTAACGACCCCCGCGATCGAAGGCCCCGTGTTCCTCGGAACACGGGGCCTTCGTCGTCTGCAGTGGGGTCGTCCTCTGCGGTCGGAGAGCGCGCGAGTCGTCAGACGTCGATGACGATGCGCTCTCCGTCTATGCGGCCCAGCGGGTCGCCAGGGGCCGGTGCGGGGGCGGTGCGCTGAGTCTGACGGTCTCGCTCGGCACCGGCTTCGTGCGCCGACGGCATCCACACCGCGTCGAACGATCCGCCCAGGCCGCCGCCCGCGCTCTCGTACTTCTTCTCGAGCGGAGTACGGGAGTAGACCGCCACGATCACCACCACGGCCGCGGTCGCGGCGACGAGGAGGATCGCGATCGTCAGCAGGGTCCCGAGAATTTCGGCCATGACTCCAGGCTAGGCGGGACGACTCCGATCGGCATCCGTCTGCAGGAGGATCCTCAGCGGATGCGTCGGCCCTGGGCGAGATCGATGAGATGCGTCAGCACGGGACCCGACCGCAGGCCGTTGTGCTCGTGTTCGCTCGTCACCCAGAGCTTCACGCCCGGCAGCAGGCGCGCGGTCTCGAGGGAGTACTCCAGCGGCACGTAGACGTCGTTCACGTACACGGCGGCCGCGCCCGTCGCACCCGAGGTGGCGATGGCGACCTCGTCGTAGATGCGCGGCCACTCGAACTCGGCGAGCGCGAGCGTCACATCGCGCCACGGCCGGAAGGCCGGCACGGTCTCGGTCCAGTCGCGGCGGATGTGCTCTCCGGTGAACAGCGTGACGTCGTCCCGGAAGTCCTGGGGCTCCGTCCGCTCGGCGGACCAGCGGGTCGCGTGTCCGCTGGCGTAGCTCGACTCGTGGAAGACGAAGTAGAGCGGGTTGCGCCCGCTGTAGGGCAGCGCGTGCATGAGGTCGTGGCGGAACGCGTTCGATGCGGCATCTCGCTCCAGGAGCGACCACAGGGTCTGCCAGCCCTCGTTCGTGCCGAGCGCCGAACCCACAGAGCGCAGTCGAGACGGCGAGACCACCTCGCCGTCGGGGAGCACGATGTCGCCGGCCGCTGCCCGGTCGACCAGACCCCGCATGACGTCGCGATGCTGCGGGAATCGCCGGTAGTACTGCTCGGAGGCCGCGCGCATCTTGTCATAGCAGAGCGCGTACACCTCGTCAGGATGACGATCGACGGCGCTCAGGCCGCCCGTGATGAAGACGTCCGCCAGCGAGTCCGCATCGGTGGAGAGATAGGCCAAGGTCGTGAACCCGCCGAACGACTGGCCGAGCACGCTCCACGTCTCAGCGCTGAGGTGCTCGCGCATCGCCTCGCAGTCCCGGACGATCGAGTCCGCGCGGAGATGGGTCAGGTACTCGGCCACTGCCTCGGAGCCTCGTGCGAGGTCGCCGTCGCCCACGGGCGTGGACAGGCCGGTGCCGCGCTGGTCGAGCATCACGACGCGGTAGTGCGCGAGGGCCTCGTCGAGCCAGGCGGGGGAGGATGAGGCGTGGAAGGGTCGCGGCGCTTCGTGACCGGGGCCGCCCTGCAGGTAGACGAGGAAGGGGAGTCGCTCGCCTCCCTCGCGGGTGACGACGCGGGCGAAGATGTCGATCGTGCGGGTGTCTGCGGCGTCGCCCCAGACGAGCGGCACGGTCAGCGTGTGCTCCTCGATCGTGAGGTCGAAGAGGCGGTGGATGGTGGTGGTCATGTCACATCACATTCCCGATGTAGGAGTACTTGACGAAGACCTCCGAGGCGATGTCGGCCTCGTGGAGCACGCCCTGCACTGCGTTCATCATGTAGTTCGAATCCCACCCCATGTAGAGGTGGTGCGTCTCGTCCAGCTGGTCCCACTGACCCTTCCAGGCCATGGTGTCGTAGATCGGACCGCCGTGAGCGGCGCAGTACGACACGGCGGCCGCGCGGGTGTCGGTCCAGGAGCGGCGGAAGACGCGGTTGAAGAGGTGCTTGACGTCGAAGACCTCCCAGCGCTCTCCGCGGTATTCGACGTACTCGAACTCGCGTTCCCACCCGGCGGGCCATCCACGGCGGCGGACGGCATCGAGGATGGGAGTGAGGCCGTCGTCATCGATCTCCGGCAGTGCGGGGCGGGCCCAGATCCGCAGCAGGTCTGCGGTCAGGCGGATCGTGCGCTGCGAGATGGCCGCGGTGCCCCAGGTGTCGGTGGCCGCGAGCGCCTTCGTCTCGGCGATCGTGCTGCGGGCGTACGCGGAGTCGCGCTTGACGGAATAGGACTCTCCGAAGACCCGCTCCGAAAGACGCTGCTCGAGAAGCGTGAGGTTGCCGAGCGTGGGTGCGAGAGCACGATGCGCGTTGCGTTCGTCGTCCGAGTACTCGATCCACTGGCGCACGCCGTCGCCGGACCAGCTGTCGCTGGGCACCGTGGGCACGATGTGCTCGACATCGAAGTCGATCGGGTCGTCGACCCCCTCGATGCGGCCCAGCACGTATGCCGGGTGCGCGAGCTCGCTGTACTTCACCACCGCACTCACCCGTT
Organism: Microbacterium sp. LMC-P-041; assembly: GCF_030209555.1. Taxonomy (NCBI): domain Bacteria; kingdom Bacillati; phylum Actinomycetota; class Actinomycetes; order Micrococcales; family Microbacteriaceae; genus Microbacterium; species Microbacterium sp. LMC-P-041. The sequence continues at coordinate 48,197 of NZ_JARVRV010000002.1, read as the reverse complement.
CGTCAGACGGGGTGATGCGGGCGAAGGCGCGAGCCAGGGCGTCGCGCCCATGCGCACGTGCGCGGCAGAGACGGGCGACCAGGCGCTCGTTCGGAAGATTGACGAGCGTCCGCCGCAGGTACATCGCCTGGATCCACTCGAGAGTCTCGACGAGCTCATCCCGCTCGATCAGACCTCGGGCGTGCTCGCTGTAGACGCTGAGGACGAGAGGGTAGGACGCCCGGCCGAAGGTGTTGACGTAGCGCAATTGCCGGGCGATCTCCGGGTCCTGCTCGCGCGAAGGATCGAGCAGGATGCCGTAGATCTCGGCGTAGTGGCGCCAGACCTCGGCATCCGCCTGCAGATGGTCCAGGTCGACGCGAGGAAACGACTGCCGGAACGCGCTGTAGACGCCGTGCTCGCCGTTGGCGGCGACTTCCCGTCCCGTCGTCATCACCAGATAGTGCCGCCAGAAGGCTCCGATCGCCTCTCCGGTGTGCCGTTCGATCGGAAGCCAGAACCGCTCCTCGACGTCGAGCTGCTCCGTGTGGGTCAGGCCCATGAGCATGTAGTTGTGGATGAGCTCGTGGTCGCGCAGCGGCTCGCCCGTCGAGTTCAGGCTTGCGAAGATCTGCTGGGCGTTCGCGTCGGCACCGAGCGTGATCGACACGTGCTCGAGCTTCTGCAGGCCCGCCCAGATGAGCGGGGCTTCATCGGCGTGCACCTGGCTGCGGAAGAACGCGTAGTTGTCATCGAACCGCGACTCGCGGTCGGCGTGGCCGTCGCGTTCGAGCACCACGGATTCGTAGAGCTCGGCCCACGCGTCGTGCGGACGCAGCTTCGTGCGGGTGGGGTCGTCGGGGCGCACGAGCACGCGGTCGAGATCGGCGGCGAGCCGGGGGTCGGAGTCCTGGACCGCATGCCGAAGGGCCGCGACCAGCAGCATCAGCGTGGTGATGCGCTGCTGCCCGTCGATCAGGACGAGGTCGGTGTCGGCATCGCTGTCGTCGGAAGCCGACAGGATCGACCCGATGAAGTGGCGGTGGGATGAGTCCTCGCGGGCGACCGCACGGACGTCCGAGAGAAGCTGCTCGCACCCGCCGATGTCCCACCGGTACTGGCGCTGGTACACCGGCACGACGATGGTCGTGGAGTCCTCTGCGAGCCACTCGATCGTGTTGACAGCTGTCGCCTCGACGTTGGTCGCAGTGCTCATGCTGGTGTCTCGTCCTCCCGTAACGCCCGGCGCCGAGGAGTCGCCAGGCGCCCGATTCAGTCTATTCGCTTATTCACGGCGGCCCTCGGCGGCGCTCCAGAGGTGCCCTGTTAGGCTTGCCTTATCAGGGCCTGTTAAAACGTGCTGGCCCCCGATGAAGGGACATGACCTAGATCATGGGATACATCAAATCGAAGGCGCTCGAAGACAAGGGCTTCGTCGTGCTCGACAGCTACGACCAGGAGCTCGACCCCAAGGAGTGGCTCGACATCGAGTACAACGACTGGAAGTCGTCGGGCGACACCCGCTTCGCGCCGCTCGCCAGCGCCAAGGGCGAGATCGAGTGCAACGGCTTCTGGAACCACAAGCCGCCGCGCACCGACAAGGACGGCGTCTGGATCGACTCGCAGACGGCGAAGGCTCCGAACCTCACTCGTCGCGCACAGGAGCCCGGCGCCAACGTCGGTCGCTGCCGCGTCATCGAGCTGCAGCCGACCCCGTACGGCGAGTGCCTGTACAACCTCCACCAGGACGACAACAACCGCCTGAACCCCGACGGCACCGGATGGGTCGTGCGCGGATTCTTCAACCTCAGCGACGATAAGGACAGCTTCTTCGTCCTGCGCGAGAACCGCACGGACCCGAGCATCGAGTACCGCATCGCCCTGCCCGCCGGTGCACAGCTCATCGTGGACACGCAGCGTCTGTGGCACGCCGCGACGCACGTGGGCACCGAGCCCCGCTACTGTCTCATCACGTCGTGGACGTCCGGCCCTGAGCTCGACGCCTACATCGAGAAGTACCACGGCACCCAGGACGTGCCGAACGTCGAGGTCCCGCAGGAGGTCCTCGAGGCCGGCTACGCCGAGCAGGCTCGCCGTGACGCCGCCCGTGCCGCGTACTACGCCGCCAAGGGGCAGCAGGTCAAGCAGGCCATGAGCGAGGCCTGAGCCTCATCCGAATCAGGACCGGCGACGGTCCGAAGGCCCCGGTCCTCGTGACCGGGGCCTTCTTCGTGGAATCACATGCTTGTGATTTCGCCTGGTCTGGGCGAGAATAGCCCCATAACCGCATATTCACGCCAGTTCTCGGTGTTTCAGGTCGTTGGGGAAGACGCACCTGATGAAACGGAGAGATCATGGCGACGGCTTACGCACGCGGAGTGGTGTTCATCCACTCTGCACCTCGCGCGCTCTGCCCGCACCTGGAATGGGCGGTAGGACGCGCCATCGGTCGTGCGGTGAACTTCGACTGGAGCGACCAGCCCGTGCTCGACGGCGCACGCCGCGCCGAGTTCTACTGGGATGGTCCGGTCGGCACCGGCGCTGCTCTCGCGACCGCGATCCGCGGCTGGGAGCATCTCCGCTTCGAGGTGACCGAGGATCCGACTCCTCGCAGTGACGGAGGGCGCTGGCTGCACACTCCCGACCTCGGGATCCACTACGCCCAGACGGACGCGGCCGGCAACATCGTCATCGGCGAGGACCGCATCCGCTACGCGATGGAGATCGCGGCCGGGAGCGCGACCGAGCTGCAGCGTGAACTCGACATCGCACTCGGCTCGGCCTGGGACGAGGAGCTGGAGCCGTTCCGCCACGCGAGCGATGACGCGCGTGTCGTGTGGCTGCACAAGGTCGGCTAGGCAGCCGCCCACAGACCTGGAAGGGGAAGGCGCGAGTATCGGATGCCGGTGAGCGATCCCGGACGCTGAGAAGGCGAATTCCCTTTCCATACATGACGAGGACCCCGCCCCTGGACAACAGGGACGGGGTCTTCGTCCGTCAGATGACGGCTGACCGGGCCATGTCGGTGCGGGCGGTGGTTCCGCCGGACATCACGTCGTCCCACGCGAGCCGCAGTCGCTGCATCGCCTCGGCGGTGCGCTCCGGGGGCAGCGTGATCGGGATGCGCAGGCGCCGCTCGAGTACGCCACCCGTGGAGAAGCGAGGTCCGGGCGGGAGGATCAGCCCGTGATCACGTGCGGCCAGCGACAACTCCGTCGAGACGGGAGCGCCGAGATCGAGCCAGGCGGACAGTCCGCCGTTCGTCTGAGGCATCGAGAGGCTCTCGATCGATTCGAGTCCCGCCGCCACGGCATCCCGACCCGCGTGCAGGCGTGACGCGACGTGCGCGGTGAGAGCGGGCATCTCGCGCAGCAGCTCGACGGCGATGCACTGCTCGAGCAGCGCCGTGCCGAGCTCGAACGAGGGGCGGACGGCGAGCAGGCGGGTGATCATCGCGCGGTCGGCACGGATCCAGCCGATGCGCATGCCGCCCCAGGCGATCTTCGACATCGAGCCGACGGTGATGACGCGCGGGCCGAACGCCGCGAGAGGACGTGGAGTCCAGCCTCGATCGATGTCGAGCTCCGCGGTCGTCTCGTCGACGACGAGATGCGTCCCGACGCTCTGCGCCGTCGCCGCTATGCGTGACCGGGCCGCGTCGGGCAGCGTCGCGCCGGTGGGATTGTGGAAGTCGGGGATCAGATACGCCAGGTGGGGGCGACTGCGAAGAAGCGTGTCGGCGATGTGGCGCTCATCCCACCCGGTGACATCCACCGGAGTCGGCACCAGTCGGTAGCCATGGCGGTGGAGCGCCTCGAGAGCGTGCGGGAAGGTCGGCTGCTCGACGAGTGCACGCTCTCCGCGTCGGCCGATCGTCGCGAGCAGCAGGTTGAACGCGTGGAGGGCGCCGGACGTGATCATGATCTCGTCGGCATCCGTCGGGAGCCCCCGCTGCGTGAAGCGCTCGGCGACTGCGTCACGCAGTTCAGGGAGGCCCTGCAGCGAGTATCCGCTCGTGCCGCGCAGCGCGGCCAGACGGGGGAGCGATCGTACCGTCGCGTCGTACAGCCCCGGCGTCGAATCCATCGAGGCGATCGACAGATCGATCGCCGAGGCGTCAGCCACAGGACCGACACGTGCTGCGGTGTGCGGAAGTGTGACACGGGTGCTGCCTCCGTGCCGACGCGAGACGTAGCCGTCGAGCTCGAGGAGCCCGTACACGCGGGTCGTGGTGGAGCGGGACCGTCGCAGCTCGAGGGCGAGCGCTCGCTCGGAGGGCAGACGCTCGCCCACCGTCAGTCGACCGTCGAGGATCAGCGCACGGATCTGTTCGGCCAGGGCCTTCGCTGTACCGCCGGCGACGTTCTGTGCGCCGAGCTGCTGGACGAGTCGTGAGGTCATCTCTCCAGCATGCCGCAAAGTGGCCTGAGGAAAGCAGGCCACTTCTCGTCGAGTGGACGTCTGGCGCGCATCCTCGGCGGGTGCACGATGGAGGGATGCAGCTCCGTTCCGTCTTCCTCCCCATCGCAGCCACCAGTCGTCGTGACGTCGTCGAGCGCATCGTCCAGTTGCTCGTCGGGCTGTTCCTCTACGGTGTGGCACTCGGTCTGATGGTGCGCGGAGGCATCGGTGTCGCGCCCTGGGATGTCCTCGCTCTCGGCATCGCCGGCAACGCAGGCATCGGCTACGGGGTGGTGACGGTGCTCGTCTCCGTGCTGGTGCTGCTCCTGTGGATCCCCCTGCGGCAGCGCGTCGGTCTCGGCACGCTGCTCAATGCACTGCTCGTCGGACCGAGTGCAGATCTCGCACTGTTCGTCCTCCCCGTGCCCCCGTCGGTGTGGGTGGGTGCCCCGATGTTCGTGGCGGGGCTGCTGCTCCTCGCGTTCGCCACCGGGCTCTACATCGCCGCGGACTTCGGTCCCGGCCCGCGCGACGGCCTCATGACGGGTCTCGTCGGGCGAACGGGCTGGCCGGTCTGGCTCGTCCGCACTCTGATCGAGGGCAGCGTGCTGCTGATCGGGTTCCTGCTCGGCGGACCTGTGGGCGTGGGAACCGTGCTCTTCGCGTTCGGAGTGGGGCCGCTGATCGGGTGGTTCCTGCCCTGGACGACGAGGGTGCGGGCGGCTCGCTCACGACAGCTCGCCCGCGCGTAGTCCCACCGCTGTCGACGACAACGGTTCCCGAGATCACCCGGGGGCCGTTCTCTCTTCCACCTCAGTCAGTCGGCGCTTGCGAACACGGCGACGGCGTTGTGCCCGCCGAAGCCGAACGAGTTGCTGATCGCGTAGAGCTGACCGTCGCCGAGGGGCTGCGGTTCACCCGAGAGCTTGAACGGCACAGCCGGGTCGGGCTCGGTCATGTTGATGGTCGGCGGAGCGACGCGGTCCCGCAGGGCGAGCAGCGAGAAGATCGCCTCGAGGGCTCCGGTGCCGCCGAGCAGGTGCCCCGTCGACGCCTTCGTGGCCGACACGGGGATCTCATCGATCCGGTCGCCGAAGACCTTCTTGAGTGCGACGTACTCGTTGGGGTCGCCGACCGGGGTCGACGTCGCGTGGGCGTTGATGTGGGCCACCTGGTCGGCGCTGATGCCGGCCTCGTCGAGAGCCTGGGTGACGGCGCGGGCCGCACCGTTGCCCTCGGGGTCATTGCCCGTGATGTGATAGGCGTCTGCCGTGACGCCACCGCCGAGCACGTAGCCGTAGATCTTGGCGCCGCGCGCCCGGGCGTGCTCCTCGGTCTCGAGGATCAGCGCCGCAGCGCCCTCTCCCATCACGAAGCCGTCACGGTCGATCGCGCCGGGGCGCGAGGCGGTCGCCGGGTCGTCATTGCGCCGCGACAGGGCCTGAGCCGAGGCGAAGGAAGCCATCGTGATCGGGTGGATGGCGGATTCGGTGCCACCCGCGATCACGACGTCGGCGAGACCGTCCTGCAGGTGGTGGAAGGCGTGGATGATCGACTCGGTGCTCGATGCGCAGGCACTCACGACGGTCTGCGCGTAGGCGCGAGCCTGGAACTGCAGCGACAGGTTGCCGGCAGCGGCGTTCGGCATCAGCATCGGAACGGTCAGTGGCATCACCCGGCGCGGTCCCTTCTCGCGCAGGGTGTCCCAGGCGTCGAGGAGGGTCCAGAGGCCGCCGATGCCGGTGGCGAAGTCGACACCGAGGCGCTCGGGTGCGACCTCGGGCGAGCCGGCATCCGCCCAAGCCTCGCGCGCTGCGATGAGCGCGAACTGCGACGACGGGTCGAGACGCTTCGCCTCGTGGCGGGGAAGGACCTCTTCGGGGCGGACGATCGCCTCAGCGGCGAAGGTCACGGGGAGTTCGTACTGCTGCACCCAGTCGTGCTCGAGAGTGCGGGTGCCGGACTGGCCTGCGAGCAGGTTCGTCCAGTTCTCGGGAGCTGTCCCGCCGATGGCGGACGTGGCGCCGATGCCGGTGACGACGATGCGCTTGGTCATGTGTGGTTCCTTGTCAGGCGGGTCGAGCAGAGGGCGGGCAAGGCGGAGGATGCCACGCCCCGCAGACGCGGGGGTGGCATCCTGCGTGGATTACTCCTGGCCTGCGACGATGAAGTTGACGGCGTCGCCGACGGTCTTGAGGTTCTTGACCTCGTCGTCGGGGATGGTGACGCCGAACTTCTCCTCGGCGTTGACGACGATCGTCATCATCGAGATCGAGTCGATGTCGAGGTCGTCGGTGAACGACTTCTCGAGGGCGACCTCGGAGGCGTTGATGCCGGTCTCGTCGGTGATCAGCTCTGCGAGGCCAGCGAGGACCTCATCGTTGGTGAAAGCCATGTGGTCTTCCTCTTTCTTACGGGTTGTATTCGGAACCGTGGAACAGTCTATGGAAAGTCGGCGCGTTGTCAGGGAAGGACGACGACCTGAGCGGCGAACACGAGACCCGCGCCGAAGCCGATCTGCAGTGCGAGGCCGCCCGAGAGCTCGGGGTGCTCGGCCATCAGACGGTGACTCGCGAGCGGGATGGAGGCCGCCGACGTGTTGCCGGTGGTCTCGATGTCGCGGGCGATCACGGTGCTCTCCGGAAGCTTGAGCTGCTTCGCGAACTCGTCGATGATGCGCATGTTCGCCTGGTGCGGGATGAACGCGGCGATGTCCGTCGGCTCGACGCCGGCCCGGTCGAGCGCCTCGCGCGCGACCTTCGCCATCTCCCAGACCGCCCAGCGGAAGACCGTCTGGCCCTCCTGACGAAGGGTGGGCCACGGCACCTCGCCGTCGCGGAACTCGGTGAGCGTCGCATTCATGCCGACAGCGTCGGCCTTCGACCCGTCCGATCCCCACACTGCGGGCGCGATGCCCGGCGTGTCGCTCGGGCCGATGAGCGCGGCTCCGGCACCGTCGCCCAGCAGGAACGAGATGCTGCGGTCGGTCGGATCGACGACGTCGGACAGCTTCTCGGTTCCGATCACGAGCGCGTAGCGGGCGGCGCCGGACCTGATCAGCGCGTCCGCCTGGGTGATCGCATAGGCATAGCCGGCACAGGCGGCGTTCACGTCGTAGGCCGCGGCGGGGTTGGCACCGACCCGGTCGGCGACGATCGCGGACACCGACGGCGACTGCTTGGGGTTGCTGATGGTGGCGACGATCACGAGGTCGACCTGGTCAGCGGGGATGCCCGACTTCTCGATGGCCTCAGCGCCGGCGATCGCGGCGAGATCGATCGCGTCCGTGTCCTTGTCCGCGCGGACACGTGTGACGATGCCGGTGCGCTGGCGGATCCACTCGTCGCTCGAGTCGATCGGTCCGATGAGGTCCTCGTTCGGCACGGCGTTCTCGCCCCGGGCAGCACCGAAGGAGTAGATGCGGGTGTAGGCGGGACCGGTGATCTGGTTCAGGGTGGGGCTCATGCGGCTTCTCCGTTCAGCAGCGCGACGGCCGCATCGAGATCATCGGGGGTCTTCACGGCGACGGTCGGCACGCCGCGCAGGCCGCGCTTGGCGAGACCGGTCAGCGCGCCCGCCGGGGCGAGCTCGATCAGGCCGGTGATCCCCTGGTCGGCGAACGAGGCCATGCACAGGTCCCAGCGCACCGGCGAGGAGACCTGGTCGACGAGATAGGTCAACGCCTGCGAACCGTCACGGACGACCGAGCCGTCGCGGTTGGTCCACAGTGTGATGTCGGGATCTGCGGGAGTCACGGTCGACACGGCGTCACGCAGCGCGGCGACGGCCGACCCCATGAACGAGGTGTGGAACGCGCCCGCCACCTGCAGAGGGATGACGCGGGTGCCCTTGACGGGCTCGGTGGCGAGAGCATCGAGCCCGGCGAGCTCACCGGCCACGACGAGCTGGCCGCCGCCGTTGTAGTTGGCGGGGGAGAGACCGAGCTCGCTCAGACGGGTGAGGATGGCCTCCTCGTCTCCGCCGATCACGGCGCTCATGCCGGTCGGAGTCTGGGCGGCGGCATCGGCCATCGCGCGGCCGCGGATGCCGACGAGGCGCATGCCGGTCTCGGCATCGATCACTCCGCTGCCGACGAGTGCGGCGATCTCGCCGACGGAGTGTCCGGCGACGCCGTCTGCTCGGCGTCCCGCGCGAGCGGTGAGTGCGGCGGCGGCGATGAGGGACGCGGCGACGATCAACGGCTGGGCGATGCGCGTGTCGCGGATCGTGTCAGCATCCGACACCGTTCCGTGCTGCGAGAGGTCGACCTCGGAGGCCTCGGAGTACGAGGCGAGAGTCTCCGTCACGCCGTCCAGCTCGAGCCAGGGGGAGAGGAAACCGGGGGTCTGCGAGCCCTGTCCAGGGCATACGACGACAATCACCACCCCAGTCTGCCAACGATCTGACAGAAGTGGTGGATGATCCATCACAAGATTCCGAAGAACCCTTGTGTGTGGCGTACAGCTGAAGGGCGTCTCGTGCGGCGATCAGCGTGAGGGACGCCGCAGCGGAGGGCGACGTCGCACCTGCTCGGCGGCGCCGATCGAACCGAGGATGAGCGCCGTCTGCAGGATCAGAGCCTCGCGTGGGCCCGTGGCGTCCCAGCCGATGACCTCGCTGACGCGCTTCAGGCGATAGCGCACGGTGTTCGGGTGCACGAACAGCTCGCGGGCGGTCGCCTCGAGCGAGCGACCGTTGTCGAGGTAGCTCCACAGCGTCGTCACCAGGTCGGTCGAATGGGCCTGCAGAGGTCGGTAGATGCGCTCGATCAGCGTCTGCTTGGCGAGCGGATCACCGGCGAGGGCACGCTCGGGAAGCAGGTCGTCGGCGTCGACGGGCCGCGGAGCGCTCCGCCACGCCCGCGCCACGGCGAACCCGGCGAGGGCGGCTCGGGCGCTCTGGCTCGCGTCGACGAGCGCGGCGACCGCGGGGCCGAGCACGACGTAGCCCGGACCGAAGGAGGGCTCGAGGCGCGTCGCGATCTCTTCGAAGCCGAGTTCCTCCTCTTCGCCCTCCGCGAGCTCCTGGCCGGCGACGCGTGCCCGCCCGATGACGAGAACGAGGCGCGAGCCCTGCACGCCGATCAGCACATCGACCGCGAGCTTGCGCGCCGTGCGACGCACCAGATCGACATCGAACTGCGGGGGAGTCGTGCCCACCAGCACCGCGACCTCGCCGTGTCCGTGCCAGCCCAGAGCGGCGATGCGACTCGGCAGCTCTTCGTCGGCTTCGCCGGTCAGGATCGAGTCGACGACGAGCGCCTCGAGCCTGGCATCCCAGAGGCCGCGGGCCTCAGCCGCGCGTGCGTAGACGTCGGCCGCGGCGAAGGCCACGTCGCGAGAGTAGAGGAGGATCGCCTCGCGGAGATCTGCACCCCGACCGGCGACCCTCTCTTCCGTCACCTCGACGGTGACGCGGATCAACTGGAGGGTCTGCTGCAGGCTGACGCTGCGGAGCAGCTCGCGCGGTGCCGCCGCGAAGATGTCGGCGGCGATCCACGGCGTCGACGTCGGGTCCTCGTACCACTGGATGAACGAGGTGATGCCCGCCTGGGCCACCAGCCCGACCGCAGAGCGGCGGGCTGGTGGCATGTCGGCGTACCACGGGAGGGTGTCCTCGAGGCGCTTGATCGTCACCGAGGCGATGTCACCGGAGATCCGGCGCAGCCAGGTGAGCGTGGCGGACTTGTCCATGCCGCGCGAAGAGGAACCCGTCACCGATGACTCAGCTTTCGCCGCCCGCGTTGCCGCTGGTGCCGGCGTTCACGTCGAGCAGGCTGTACTTCTGGATGGCCTGCGCGGCGAGAGAGCGGTCGACGACCCCGTCTTCGGCGAGCGACTGCAGCGTGCGGACGACGATCGACGGACCGTCGATCTTGAAGAAGCGACGAGCGGCCGCACGCGTGTCGGAGAAGCCGAAGCCGTCGGCACCGAGCGTCGCGAAACGCTGCGGGACCCAGGGACGGATCTGGTCCTGCACGGCGTGCATGTAGTCGCTCACGGCGACGACGGGACCCTCGGCACCCTGCAGCTTCTGCGTGAGGTACGCGGTGCGGGGCTCTTCTTCGGGGTGCAGGAAGTTGTGCTCGTCGGCGGCGAGGCCGTCGCGGCGCAGCTCGGTCCACGAGGTGACCGACCAGACATCGGCGATCACGCCCCAGTCGTTCTTCAGCAGCTCCTGTGCTTCGAGAGCCCAGGGGAGTCCGACGCCCGAGGCGAAGAGCTGGGCACGCGGGCCCTCGCCCTCGCCGACGGAGATGAGGTGGATGCCGCGCACGATGCCGTCGACGTCCACGTTCTCCGGCTCGGCCGGCATCACCATCGGCTCGTTGTAGAGCGTGATGTAGTACATGACGTTCGGGTCTTCGTGGTTGCCGCCGTACATCCGCTCGAGACCGGAGCGCATGATGTGCGCGATCTCATAGCCGTAGGCCGGGTCGTACGAGACCGTCGCCGGGTTGGTGGCGGCGAGCAGGTGCGAGTGGCCGTCGGCGTGCTGCAGGCCTTCACCCGTGAGGGTGGTGCGGCCGGCCGTCGCCCCCATGATGAAGCCGCGCGCCATCTGATCACCGGCGGCCCACTGGGCGTCACCGGTGCGCTGGAAGCCAAACATCGAGTAGAAGAGGTAGATCGGGATCAGCGGCTCGCCGTGCGTGGCGTACGACGTGCCGGCCGCGGTGAACGCCGCGAGGGCGCCCGCCTCGTTGATGCCGACGTGCACGATCTGTCCCTGAGGGCTCTCCTTGTAGGCGAGGAGGAGCTCGCGGTCGACCGAGGTGTAGTGCTGGCCGTTCGGGTTGTAGATCTTCGCCGAGGGGAAGTACGCGTCCATGCCGAACGTGCGGGCCTCGTCCGGGATGATCGGGACGATGCGGTGCCCGAAGTCCTTCGAGCGCAGCAGGTCCTTCAGCAGACGGACGAACGCCATGGTCGTGGCGATCTCCTGCGTGCCGGAGCCCTTCTTCGGAAGCGCATAGGCCGTGTCGTCGGGAAGCGAGAGTCCCACGTGAGTGGAACGGCGCTCGGGCAGGTACCCGCCGAGAGCCTGGCGACGCTCGAGCATGTACTGGATCGTCTCGTCCTGCGGGCCCGGGTTGTAGTACGGGGGCAGGTAGGGGTTCTCCTCGAGCTGCGCATCCGTGATCGGGATGTGCATCGCGTCGCGGAACGTCTTGAGGTTGTCCAGCGTCATCTTCTTCATCTGGTGGGTCGCGTTGCGGCCCTCGAAGTGCGGACCGAGGCCGTAGCCCTTGACGGTCTTCGCGAGGATGACGGTGGGCTTGCCCTTGTGCTCGGTCGCGGCCTTGAACGCGGCGTAGACCTTGCGGTAGTCGTGGCCACCGCGCTTCAGGTTCCAGATGTCGTCGTCGGAGTAGTCCTTGACGAGGGCCGCGGCACGCTCGTCGCGGCCGAAGAAGTGCTCGCGGACGTACGCGCCGGACTCGGCCTTGTAGGTCTGGTAGTCGCCGTCGGGGGTGACGTTCATCAGGTTGAGCAGCGCACCCTCGGTGTCGCGGGCGAGCAGGTCGTCCCATTCGCGACCCCAGACGACCTTGATGACGTTCCAGCCCGCGCCGCGGAAGAATGACTCGAGCTCCTGGACGATCTTCCCGTTGCCGCGCACCGGACCGTCGAGACGCTGGAGGTTGCAGTTGACGATGAACGTCAGGTTGTCGAGCCCCTCGTTGGCTGCGACCTGCAGCTGTCCGCGGCTCTCGACCTCGTCCATCTCACCGTCGCCGAGGAAGGCCCAGACGTGCGACTGCGAGGTGTCCTTGATGCCGCGGTTCTCGAGGTACTTGTTCGACATCGCCTGGTAGATGGCGTTGATCGGACCGAGTCCCATGGAGACGGTGGGGAACTGCCAGTACTCCGGCATCAGACGCGGGTGCGGGTACGACGGGATGCCGTGCGGTGCGTGCGACTTCTCCTGGCGGAAGCCGTCGAGCTGGTCTTCGCTCAGGCGGCCCTCGAGGTACGAGCGCGCGTAGGTGCCGGGGGAGGCGTGGCCCTGGATGAAGATCTGGTCGGCGCCACCGGGGTGGTCTGCGCCCTTGAAGAAGTGGTTGAAGCCGACCTCGTACAGAGCGGCCGACGATGCGTACGTCGAGATGTGGCCGCCGACGCCGATACCGGGGCGCTGCGCGCGGTGCACGGTGATCGCGGCGTTCCAGCGGATCCACGCACGGTAGCGGCGCTCGATCTCTTCGTCACCCGGGAACTCGGGCTCGTTCTCCGGCGCGATCGTGTTGATGTAGTCGGTGGTCGGGACCATCGGCACGCCCAGGTGCAGCTCCTTCGAGCGCTTGAGCAGGCTGAGCATGATCTCGCGGCCACGACCGTGGCCCTTCGCGTCGACGAGCTCGTCGAGAGACTGCTGCCACTCGCCCGTCTCTTCCGGATCGCTGTCGAGGGGGCCCTGGGAATACGGATCCTGGTCGTGCACAGTCACGGGGAGCCTTTCGTCAAGCTGGCAGGTCATGCCAATGAAACGGGAAGCGACGCGGGCAGCCTTGTCGGCTGTGCACAACGCGTGCCGCCCTCAGCCTATCCCTCTTCCACGACATCAGCGCGCATCGGGTCATCTGTAGACTGGGACGCACCAGGGCCTTTAGCTCAGCTGGTAGAGCGCCACGTTTACACCGTGGATGTCGTCGGTTCGATCCCGGCAGGGCCCACCTTGAGAACACTGGGAACTCAGTGTGACGCCCCTGTGGACAACTTGTCTCGCGTACCCCCGGCGTACCCCGCCAGCACCGCGTTCATACGCTGAACGGCCGCGGAATCCGCATCGCTACCCATGAAGTGGGCGTACGTGTCGGCGGTGAGTTTCGCCGTCGAGTGTCCGAGCCACGTCTGCGCGGTCTTCAGGTCCACGCCGTTTTGCAGCCATAAGGTGGCCGCTGTGTGACGAAGGTCGTGGACACGCCGACCCGCGCTCACTTTGCCGTAGTGGCTGTCTCGCGTCCAGTTTCGTCCGGAGCGGTTCGTTCCCGATGTGGAGGCGAATAGGGGCTCGTCCGGCTTGCGACCGTCGAGCAGCGGCTGAACGATCTCCCAGACCTCATCTGCGAGTGGAACGGTGCGAGCCCCGCCGCCCTTCGTCGTGGTCCGGACCGGTTGACCGTCCGGCTTCGACCGGCTTACTCGGAACGCCGGGTAGGGGAGCTGCTGCACATCCCGTACACGAAGGGCGGAGAGTTCTCCCCAGCGGATGCCGGTGAGTCCGAGCACCAGGAGGATGTCCGCGTTCGTCTTCGAGGTGAGCGCCGACATATCCGCGTGCGCCTTCCGAAGCTCCTGGAGCGTGAAAGGCCATATCTCCCGCTTAGTGTCCTGACCGGTGCCCTTCGGTACCCGCGAGACGAGAGCCGGGTTTTTCGCGATCAGGGCCTCATCGACTGCCCAACTAAAAAACGCAGAGACGATGTTCCGGAAGCGCATCACAGTGGACCGCGCTTGAGTGCGCAGCAGTACCCCATATAGCGATTCGAGGTCTGCGCTGCGGACCGCGCCGAGCGGGCGACCGCGGAGAGGCTTCATGTGCGCGAGAGCGTACTTCTCGGTGTTGAAGGTCTTGCTCGCCACTGTGCCTTCGCGTTGAGTGTGCCACCGATCGAGCGCGGTACCAAGGAGCTGCCTACCCGCCCGCGGGTCAACGAACTCCCCAAGATCGAGCGCACGCTTTTGCGCGGCTTCCCAAAGTTCAGCATCCCGCTTCAGATCGAACGTCTTGGTCGCGACGACCGTGCGACCAGACTTGACGAACGCTCGCCATCGCGAGTTAGCGGTTTTGGATACGGTCATTGACGAACCCCTCCACGTCTTCGCTCCGATACCGCGGGATGCCGTTCAGATTAACATGCGGGGGTCCTTCATGAGCGGTTCTCCAACGGCTCAGCGTGGGTTCGGAGACGCCAAGTAGGGCAGCGACCTCGCGGCTTTTGAGTAGGGGCTTCATGCTTTGCTTTCTTGTCGGTTCTCCTCTCTGTCTTCATCAAGGCTGACACAAACCCCAGTCCTCGCGCTACGGGGGTCTGACCTGGGGTTTTCTTCATTTCTCGCACCTACAATGCCAAACGGCCCCGACTCCGGAGAGCCAGGGCCGTTCCTCGGCTGTGGTCGTCTACGGGCCACGACTCCGCGCGCTGCACGGTTACCCCGAAGTACCCGACGGAGACGGAGACTACGACTCGTCCTGTTCACGCTTGAATCGGATGCCGTTCCAGACGTGCGCCTGGATCGGGACCGTTGCGGAGAAGCTCGGGCCGAAGCGGTGGGCAAGGTTCAGAGATGCCGTGCGTTGCTTCGACTTTCTGAGCCCGTTCTTCTCAGCGAGCTCGTGGCCTGCGAGGCGTGCGGTGAACGTCGCGTCGTTCCAGGTCTGCCGACCGGTGTCAGTGAGCCAGGTCGAGAAGTCTTCGTAAACTTCCTTGGAGAGCGCAGCAGACGACGGGTCGAAAATCAGGCGCGCGTTCGCATAAGCGAGGATCAGGTCGGCGTCTTCACGCCAAGCCTGCGTATCGGCCACGACCGAGGCTGGGGTCTCCGAGAACGTTCGGCCGCGCTCGTACCACCGCACCGCGCCCCAGACGAGCCACGCGAGGACCGCTTTCAGGTTCTCGGGGCGTGTCAGTCGCTCACGAATTCCTGGGTCGCCCGGACGGTCATGAATGCTCAGCAGCCGCTCTCCGGGGCCGACGAACCGATAGGGGAATCGTACGAGGGCGAGACGCCGCCACGTCCCGTGGTCGGTCTCTGCCACCTGAGGCACATAGTTGGAGTTCACGAACAGTGAGTGAGTGGCGTTGAACGTCGTGAAATCTTGCCGCATGGCACGGGCGGTGATTCGCTTCGTGCCCACAAGATCTTTCAGTCTCTTCGTGGGCAGATGCTTCCCTTCTGGCAGTTCCTCGATCACTGCGAGACGTGCGCCACGAAGGGTCATGAGATCGGTTGGATGGTCACCTGAGTTGCCGGTGAGCGCCTTCTCGGGGATCAGGGCGGCGAAGTCTCCGAGAGCCGCTGAGATCGCATCCTCGATGGTGCTCTTCCCATTCGATCCGTTGCCTTGCTGAATTACGAGCGTGTCGTCGGACACCATGTGCCCGGTGGCAGCCTGGCCGTATCGCTCCTGGAGCCAATCACGCACGTCCTCGGGCACAGCCTGAAGCGCAGCTGACCAATCCTCCGAGAGGGCTCCGGGGCTGTACTCGACACCCGTGACCTTCGTGAATCGAAGGACCGCGTCGTGAGGAGTGATATCCCCTGTTCTGAGGTCGACGACTCCGTTCGTGCAGTTGAGAAGGTCCGGATGCGCGTCGAAAATGCTCAGATCCGCGGTCAGAAGGCCGCGGAGGAAGAATAGAACGTTCGCAGCCTTCTGCTTCTGAAGTAGAACGCTCTGCCGCTTGACCTGTTCCGCCTTCAGGTTTGGATCACGTGTGGCGGTGGTGAAGAGGTCGCGAAGCTCGCGGCGTATGACTTCGATTGCGACTGGCTCGCGCTCGCGGCTCCAGATCACACCGTTCCAGACGTACCAGTCGCCGTTCGCGTATGCCATTCGATCATGGAGCGGTGGGCGGTCTTCGCCGTCGAGTACTCCACCGTACGCGAGGAACTGGGCGAGCACCGAGTCATCGAGGAGGTGCGCGAGTAGTCGCGCGTCGGGTTCGGCCTGCTTCGCGAGAATGCTGGCTTCGTGGGCATCGATAGCGACTGTGGCGGGCGTTACCCGCGCGGCTAGGTCGTGATCAGTTGACATGTGTTTCTTACTCTTTCAGTAAGCAGAGGCCCCGCATCCGGACCAAGGAATCTGCGGGGCCTCATTGAAGAGTAAGTGTCTCATAAGAATTATATCAGATTTGACGTTTGTCCTTGGTCCGGGACGAGTCGACTGCAGGGATTGCTGTTGGTCGATAGGTCCATTTTATCAGAAAATCTCCACTACTACATGTAGTGGAGATAACGCAAATTGCACACTATATGATCTGTTCTTGATAATTTCTATAATGCTGTGACGGGTGTGATGGGGTTCTACTTTGATTGCCTATGTATTACGCCCCGGGAGCTTATCGAGGAAAGGTGTCACACCCGTCCCACTTTGGTCTGCATTCACGAGAGCGGCTGTGAAGATCTTGGCTTTCGAGGTATCCGCGGACCGCGCCGCTGGGTCCATTCTCGCATCAGTCGATGAGAGCGAGCAAGTGATCCGGACCAATTCACAGCGTTCTCGACTTTAGTGGAGAAACTCTTGCGTGATCCGTCCGGAACGCCGCGATCCTTCGTCTATCCGTATGCGGCGCTGGCATATGCGACCACTGCTGCCTTGAAAGCTTCGCTGCTTGTGTCGTACCGAGCAACCGCGGGCGTCGAGCTGCCCTGAGACTGAAAGAGGCCGGCATTGGCATACACGCGACCGCAGACAGGGCACACCGCGAACTCCTCCGGATCGCTGGAACCGTTCGTCATCCACCGAAGCCGTCCATCACTCGTTGCATGACGCCAATCGGAGGCCCAAACGTCATTCCCGCACTCACAGGTCTGGTTCTCGCCGTCGTCGTCGATGGTGACTTGACCGTCGGCGGGGAGCGTGGGGTAGGGCCAAGTTCGCCGTTCGTCGATCACACCGACGCCTTTGTCGCCCGCCGACGAGGCTTCTTCGTCGGCAGCGCGAGTTCGTCAGCGGTTACGAGGTCCCTGTAGCAGGTGAACAGCGTGCGCAATCGTCCTTCAGCGGTTGCTGCTCCGCGCAGCCCGAGCGCCTTGTCCACTGCCGCGTCGAGCTGGCGATGCGCTCGCAGCAAGTCTGGGGTCATTGCGAGTCCGTTGTAGTGGTCGGCGAGTGAACGCTCGGGATGCAGTGCTCGCGCATCAAGAACAGCCTGTCCGCCCGCGATGACGGCCGATCGTTGCGCATCATCGAGTGGCGGAAGCGGGAAAGTGTTCCAAGTTAGCGTGCTCGAGAACCGCAGGTCAGACTTGATTCGACCTCCAACGGCCTTCTGCCAAGCAAGGAACGCCGAGGAGGATAGAAGCGCGAACGCCAAACCATCCGGATCAGCGATCGTGAAGTTCGCATTGCCGCTGATCGTCTCCGGACCGACGTATGCCGACGGGAAGAACATCCGTGATTCGGAGACGTGCGCCGGGACGCATACATAGTCACTCGTCGGACGCTTGGAGTTCGGGCGGAAGAGGTGAGGCGTCAGGCGTAGCTTGTATGCGTCTCCACTTGGCGTCTGGGCTGAGCGCCAGTCTCTGCACCCTTCGACCCGTTCACGGAGAAACGGCGATTGACGAAGATCTGCTGGATTGAGGTCTTCCAGCCAGAGACACCAACGAGACTTCCCCTGAATCAGTTCTTTGGCCCCGAGGAACGGACGGACATATGCCGCCGCCCGCTCGTCAGCCATCGCTTCGGCGTGGGCTGCTTCGTCCAGCAGCAAGAAACCACCGTCAACCGGCATCGTTCCATACGATGCGATTGGCAAGTCCGCCAGTGGTTTCTCTCTAGCGTTCACATACACGCTGGGCGCGTCGTGCAAGTACCCATTGATCTGGTCCGTGACTGGTACCCGATGAGGTTCACCCCTCGGTGCGTCGTAGTCGAAGAGTACAGCGGGTTTCGCTTTGGTCGCCCGATCGAATCCTGTAACCACGCAGTGCACCGCAGCAGCGCTAGGTGCCTCCGATGTCCATGCGAAGGTGCGATGAGCAAACGCGATTCTCCAGCCAGAGTCGAACAACGGGCGAAACAAGGCGGGTACGGGTTGGCCCTGCACGATGGAGTTCGTTGACACGAAGGCAAAATGGCCGCCTCGATCTCCAAGGAAGTCAGCCGCCTTTTTGAACCATCCCGTTACATAGTCGAGGTAGCCGTCGAAATACGTGCCCCACACGGCTCGCAGATCGTCACGCTGCGCGGCGGCTTTCGTCTTGTGCCCGACGAAAGGCGGATTCCCCATGATGTATAGGTCAGCGCTGGGCTCGACAACCTCGGACCATTCGATCTGAAGCGCGTTACCCACCACGATGCTCTTGATCTTGTCGAGCGGGAGTGGATCGGGAGCCGCACCCAGGGCCAGTTCCATCGCCTGGTTCGCCTGGTGCTCAACAAGATGCAGCGCAGTCGCTGCAATTTGAGCGGGCCATTCCTCGATCTCTATGCCGTGAAAACTGGACAGCCTCACCGCGAGGTGTTCTTCCGTGAAGAACATCGTGCGGGCTGTTTCTCCGGATAGCTCCTGGATTCGCAGCAGTACCTCAAGGTCGAGAGCACGCATCTGGCGATATCCGACCACCAGAAAGTTTCCGCAACCGCAGGCAGGGTCCAAGAATTTCATCCGACCCATGTCGGCGCGAAGCTTCTTCAGCGTCTTGCTGTCGTGGTAGCCGTCGGTGAAGCGCTGCCGTAACTCATCGAGGAACATCGGCCCGATGACCTTCATGATGTTGGTTTCGGTCGTGTAGTGCTCGCCGAGTTCACGTCGAGCGGTTTTGTCCTTCACCGCCTGGAAGAGACTTCCGAAGATCGCGGGTGAGATCGCTGACCAGTTGAACATCGCCGCGTCCGTGAGGCGTTTGCGCATAGCAGTGTCGAACGAGGGGATCGAAAGCGGCTCCTCGAAAACGCCGCCGTTCACATACGGGAAGCGGGCGATGAGTTCGTCGAGATTCCGTTGTCGTCGAGAGGGCGCACTGCCCATCACCTGGTAAAGGAGAGATAGCTGGGGGCCCAAATCTGAGCCGTCCTCGGCAGTACGAGTCTCAAGAAACTCCAAGAACAGGTCACGGTCCCAGAGTCCCCCGTCGTCGGCGTAGAGCGCGAACAGGGTCCGTACGAGGAACACCGACGCTTCGTGATCGTCGTAGCCAGACCCCTCCAGGGCTTCGTAGAGTGACGCCATGAGCTTCGCCGCTCGAATGGATGCCGCCTCCTGCGTCTTGGACCCGAACGCTCTCTCGCCATACCCTGCGAGGAAGGCCAGATCGTCTGCTCTGTCGCGTAGCTCATCGAGTGCGAACTCCATCGGCGCTTGTCCGATCTCTGACCGCAAGTCCAGCAGGCGTAACCTTCGGAAGTCGCTCGTAATGACCCAGCGCGGAACCTCCGGATCGGGGAGGCCATCGATGTAGTCGAGTGCCTGCTGCTCTGCTGTAGCGAGATCCTTTCCGGCAGACTTCATCTCGATCAGCGCGAGTCCGGGAATGAGCGCGTCAATGTACCCACGAGACCCAGTCGATGAGCGCTTCACGCGCTTCTCATAGAACGCCGCCCGCGTCTCGGTGATGCCGTACACGCCGAGCAGATCTCGGACGAAGGACTGAGCTTGCTGGCGCTCATCGCCTGGCTCGTCCTTCCAGTCGCGCGCGAATCGCGCAGCGCGCGAGCGAATCTCGTTCATCGACAGAGTCTTGGGCACATCCCACACGTTATCGTCAGGGCTGAGGCTTTCGTGACCTCGAAACGGTCGCTTCGGGCTGTCCGTGACACCCCATCGCGACCTGAGCGCAATTCGGAGTCCACCGTCAGATGCCTTCGCCCCGCCGCGCTTGCCCTTGACCGCGAGTGCTGTAGGCGGATCGATCTTGGACTGGCGCGACGCTAAGCTGATGGCACGAGGACGTTGGGGGAGATGGTGGCGGATCAGGCATCAGTACAGTTCTCTGACGCTCACCGTCAACACCTGGACTTCATTCAAAATGCGATTGCGCGGATGTCCTCCGCCTCCGCTGTCGCCAAGGGATGGGCCTTGACGATCGCAACGGCCGCGTACGGGTACGCGGGCACAAAGCCGTCGATGGTGGTGGCGCTGCTGGGCATGTTCGCGGTGCTGTTGTTTGCTGTTGTTGACACGCGATATCTCCGGGAAGAACGCAAGTACCGACTGCTCTTTGATGCTGCCCGAGCCGGTGCTGTGGACGTCTACGAGATGAACGCCACTCGGTTTTGCGGGACCCTTAGTCGCGCCCAGTGCGAATCGATCCGTTGGAGCAAGATCATATGGTCGTGGTCAGTGCGCGACTACTACGGCATCATGCTTCTTGTGGGGGCAGCTTTACTGGTCTGGCTGCACTGCCAATAGCTCGACAGGCAGCCCGTAGCGTCTCCCAGGCATCGTCCTTTTGAGCTTCGCTGTAGTTGCTTTCCGGCGGCCATATTCGCCCGATGCGATCGCCCTGTCTGCGCGGCACGAGATGTATGTGCACGTGCATCACGCTTTGACTGGCGGCTTCGCCGTTGGACTGGATGACGTTGAGTCCGTCCGGATTCAAGCTGTCGCGAATCGCTGCCGCAACCCTCACGGTGGTCAGGCTGAGCTGCCGCGCCTGATCGTCAGTGAGGTGCCAGATGTCGGTGACGTGGGCGCGGGGGATGACCATGGTGTGCCCGAGCACAGCGGGCTCGGTGGGGAAGAAGGCGACTGTGTGCTCATCTCGAAATACCTCGCGTGCGTCCGGATCGTCACGATCGACAATTTCGCAGAACGGGCAACCTGCTACCCCACCTGCCACGCTCATGAGCGAGCGTAAGCCTGGTCGACCCAGCTTGCGATGTTCGCCTTGATGTCAGCGTGGATCTCCTTGCTGCTTGAACCGCGAGGAGCGATCAGTCTCACGTAGTTCGAAATCTTGGTTCCATCTCGCAGCGATACGTTCGCAAAGGGGTCAGCTCCGGGGGAGTCGGTGTGGCCAGACGAGTCAGCGAGGCCGTGGATGCGAATACCGATGAGCGGCTTCTTCGAGTCCCACGCTTTTCGGATCTCGTAGTCCACCCAAGGGCGGTCGGCCGTATCAGAGCCGACGAGGACCACCACAGCCTTCTTGTAGCTCATCTGCTCGTCGATCCACTTCTCGATCGCCGCCCGACCATTCCTCTTCACCTCCTCCCACTGCTGGGAATTGAGAATCGTCTGCCCCTCCACGGCGCCCATGTTGATAATCTGCTGGACCCGCCACGCATCGTTGTCGTAGTGGAAGCTGTAGAACACTGACTTGGCCATCTCGTCCTCTCTCGCGGCGACCTCGATGTCGCAGTGCCAGGTTACCGGCGTCGACTGGGCTGATCTCGGTTCTCGCCGATTGGCTCTGGTCTACTCAGCCCATGCAACTGGTCTCCGCGATGCGAAAGGCATCACCAATCCCTTGATGGTCCTCGATCTGGATTGCAACGGACTCCCGCGGAGCAACCGATGCTGAGATGACGTTCGTCCACCCCACTGCAGCCCCATTCGACATGATGTCAGCCTTGACATAGACACCGCCACTGCAGCCATGAACGGAGGTCACGGTGTACCAGAGGCAGTCATATGTGCCGCAAGTGAAAGAACCAGCCTCGGCGGCTTTCAGGTAGATGTCACCGCTGACGCCGACCTGCCAGCCCTCCGCAACCGCCTTCTCGTCCTGCTTTTGCTCGGCACTCTTCTGAGGTACCACATCGGTATCCGCCGAACCGTCGTCGCCAGATTGCGCCGCGATGTTCGTGATGATGACGATAGCGATCACGATGCTGATGATGATCACGAAGACACCAAAGCAACCGATCCCCTTCTTCGTGGGAACCTCGGCCCGCGCCAGCGCGGGTTGCCCCGACTGAGGGACTACAGCCGGGTAGACGGCCCTGGGCAAGTGGGCCGTGGTGCCGTCGTAAGCATTCGCCCGCTGCCAGTTGCTGAAGTACGCACGACCGAGCGCTTCATCCCCCGCGATGCGCTGTGCCTCGGCATCGCTTAGGTCGAGGCCCAGAGCCGCTCGTTGGTTCGGCGCTGAGAGCGCAGCACGAAACTGCTCGTAGGACCAATTCATAGCCGAATCATATCCAGGGGGACGCGTCGCTTCGACCATCTCGACCGAGCATGCCCGATTCACGCCCATGGCACGCGCCGTAAGAACGCGATCCGGTTGTTCGCTCTGAGCTGTCAATAACGATGGCTGGGTGAGAGTGCTCTCAGAGCGTCGATCAGGAGCAGATCACCCTCTCAAAAGTATCTCGCAAAACCTCTTGATTTGAGAGTCGAGTATTGAGAGAATAGCCGCATGGCAATCATCGGGTACACGCGAGTCAGTACAAAGGATCAGGACACAGCCTTGCAGGATGCGGCGATGGCTGAGGCGAAGGTAGATCGGCTCTACACCGACCACGGCGTGAGCGGCACGCTGGCATCGCGTCCAGAACTCGACAGGGCCCTCGACCGCCTCGACCGCGGCGACACGTTCGTCGTGTGGAAGCTCGACCGACTGGGGCGAAACACAAAGAACGTGCTTGAGGTCATCGAAGATCTCATCGACCGCGGCGTGACCTTCAAGAGCCTCACCGAGCAGATCGACCTCGGCGCCGGTCCGATGGGCAAGGCCATGCTGACGATCCTCGCGGCCTTCGCGGAGCTGGAGCGCGCCACCATGATCGAACGCACCCGCGCCGGACTCGATGCGGCCAAGTCGCAGGGCCGCGTAGGGGGTCGCCCCTCCAAGGTGGATGCCAAGAAGCTGACGACGATCAAGAAGCTCCTGGCCTCCGGCGAGCACAGCCGCGCCGAGATCGCGAGCATGACCGGCATCTCTCAGGCAACGCTCTATCGGGTGATTTCCTCGCTCTGACCAGCGTCGATTCGAAATGTGTACTCACGCGGAGGGCGTGCGTTCGGTCCTCTCGCTATGGTGAGAATGTGGATGAGGCATGGGCGATTGAGCGTCTTGAGTGGTGGGCCGAACATGCGTCAGCTGTTCGATGGGTGACGCATGGTTACGGAAGTTCTTCCACGACGGAGGCGTACACGCGGATCAACCACTCAGGTCTGGATGCGCTCAGGGCGCGTGAGGACCAGACCGCGAGGATCCTGCAGAGAGTCCTCCGCCTCCCCTCCCAGCCCGATCTGCTTCCAAGCGATCACGAAGTTGTCGTAGTTCAGCCCGGTATAGATCAATGTAAGAAGGCTCTCGGCGTCATCCGAACCGGAGCGGAGACGCGCGAGAAGCTGGGGAGCGATGCTCCGACCATGACAGCAGATGCTCTACATCCGAGCGTGTGGGGCGCGGCTTCGAAGCATTGGCAGGTGGGGCACTTTTCCGCGGCCGTGCAGCGCGCAGCGACCATGCTCAACGCTGAAGTCCAAGATCGAGTGGGGCGTCACGACGTGTCTGACGCCGGGCTGATGCAACAGACGTTTTCGTTGGACTCGCCTCAGGCCGGGCGCCCTCGCCTGCGCTGGGGAGGGGACGACTCCGACCTGACAGTCAAGGCGATGTGTCAGGGCATCCTGAACATGAGTCAGGGCGTCTTCTCCGCAATTCGTAACCCCGCCACTCACTCGACTGACGACATGGCGCGTCAAGAAGCGCTGGAGCAGCTGGCAACGCTGAGCATCCTTGCCCGATGGATCGATCGCTGCGAATTGGTCACCGCATAGCTGGGCCCCGCAGGCCACCGTCCGCATCTTTTTGGGGCAGAAACTCTGGCGTGGTGTCACCCCGGATAAGGAATATCCTCTCTGCGCCCGAACGACTGCCAATGGACAACGTTCCTAGTCTCGCCTCAGGGCAGCTCGCGCGGCACTCGACGGCGGTGAGCGGCTTCCCTGGCGGACTCGGCTCCGCGGTGGCGAATGTATAGTTTCGCGTTGAGCCATAGCGGATCCGGGCCCTTCCCGGGCATGCGATCGGAGCGTCGCGTACCCCCGGCGTACCCCCAACATGAGAAACAGTCAGAATCCGGGGCCCCATGAAACTTCAGAAACGCCGGAAATGAACTGTCCAACGGGGTCGTGCCCGTTTACACCGTGGATGTCGTCGGTTCGATCCCGGCAGGGCCCACCGCATCGATCATCTGCTGAAGGCGGACGCTCCTCCACCCCGTGTCTCCGACGGGGCGCAGAACTCTACTCCGCAGGGTCGAGAATGGCCAGGGTCGGCTGATTTCTTCCTGCGGCGTCGCGCCGCTCGTAGAGTTCTCCGTGGACTCTGAGCGGCTTGCGGACGTCGAGGCGATGCCGGGAAGGAGGCCACGTGGACATCTGTCGAGAGTGTCGGTTCGTCGTGGTCAATCCGGTGGGCCGACTCACCGTCTCGCGTGTGGGCCTGCTCTCCGACGCCCGGTTCCCCGGCCGAAGCATCCTGAGCCTCCGCGATCACTACGACGACATCGCCGACGCGCCGGCGGAGATCGCCGAGCTCTTCCTGGTCGACATCCAGTTCGCCTCTCGCATCATCCGCCGAGCGACCGGAGCCGATCGGGTCGATGTCGTGCTCTCCGGAGCTGCAGGGCCGCATGTGCATGCGCACCTGGTCCCGCGACGCCGAGACCGCGACCCTCGTCCTGACCTCGGCCCCGACGAGGACCCGAGGGCGTGCCGGCCGCTCGAGCCGCTTCCTGAAGCGATGGCCGTCGGACTGCTCGCCGCGGCCTTCGACGTGGCCGGGGCCGGTCTCGCCGGGACATAGCGATGGCGCACCCGGACTCTCGGTCCGGATGCGCCATCGTGTGCCGCGTGGGCGGCTACTGCTGGATGAAGGCGAGGATGTCGGGGTTGATCACATCGGCGTGCGTCGTCAGCATGCCGTGGGGGAACCCGGGGTAGATCTTCAGGGTCGAGTCGCTCAGGAGCTCCGCCTGCTTCAGAGCGGCATCCTTGTACGGCACGACCTGGTCGTCGTCGCCCTGGATCACGAGGACCGGAACGGTGATCGCCGTGAGGTCTTCGGTCTGGTCCGTCTCGGAGAAGGCCTTGATCCCCTCGTAGTGAGCGAGGGCGCTGCCCGTCATGCCCTGTCGCCACCAGTTGTCGACCACGGGCTGCGACAGCGTGACACCATCACGGTTGAAGCCGTAGAAGGGCCCGGAGGCGACAGCCTGGAAGAACTCGGCGCGATTCGCGGCGAGTGCCTCGCGGAAGCCGTCGAAGACCGAGATCGGGGTGCCCTCGGGGTTGCTGTCGGTCTGCACCATCAGCGGCGGCACCGACGAGACGAGCACCGCCTTGGCGACGCGGCCCTGCGGCTGTCCGTACTGCGCGACGTAGCGCGCGACCTGGCCGCCGCCCGTCGAGTGCCCGATGTGGATGGCGTTGCGGAGGTCGAGGTGCTCGACGACGGCCGAGGCGTCGCTGGCGTAGTGGTCCATGTCATGGCCGGTGCCGATCTGCGACGACCTTCCGTGGCCCCGGCGGTCGCTCGCGATGACGCGGTAGCCCTTGTCGAGGAAGAACAGCATCTGCGCATCCCAGTCGTCGGACGAGAGCGGCCAGCCGTGGTGGAACATGATGGGCTGCGCGTCGGGGCTGCCCCAGTCCTTGTAGTAGATCTCTGCGCCATCATCCGTGGTCACGAACGCCATGATCAGCCTCCAGGTTTCCGCCGTCCCGAGAGAGATCAGGACGACTGTCGAACGCCCCACGTCAGCTTCGTGGGAGCGCGACCACGCTAACCCGTCCGTCCTCACGGCGCGCTCGACATCTGTCCAGAATCCGTCCCCGCCGTTTTCGACATCTGTCCGGTGCGGCGTCGAGGCCGCATCGATAGCGTCTCGACCATGTCGAACTCCCGGATCTCGCACGGGGCGGGATTCTGGGTGGTCGCCTCCGCCTTCCTGCTCGTGATGGCGTACGCGACCGTGCCGACCCCTCTGTACCCGCTGTACCAGGAGGTCGACGGGTTCCCGGTCTCGGTGATCACCCTGATCTTCGCGGCCTTCGCCGTCGGCGTCGTGCTCAGCCTCTTCCTGCTCGGGCATGTCAGCGACTGGATGGGGCGACGGCGGATGCTGGTGATCGCGATCCTCATCGCGGCTCTCAGCGCCGTCCTGTTCCTCGCATGGCACGAGGTGCCGGGACTGCTCGCCGCGAGGCTGGTGAACGGCGCGAGCGTCGGCATCCTCACCGCCACCGCCACCGCGCATCTGGGTGAGCTGCGGGCCCAGGCGCGCCCCAGCGAGAACGCGATCGTGGCCGCATCCGTGGCGGGTGCCGCCAATCTCGGCGGACTGGCGCTCGGACCGC
This sequence comes from Microbacterium sp. LMC-P-041, assembly GCF_030209555.1. Lineage (NCBI taxonomy): Bacteria > Bacillati > Actinomycetota > Actinomycetes > Micrococcales > Microbacteriaceae > Microbacterium > Microbacterium sp. LMC-P-041. Next base: position 21,826 of record NZ_JARVRV010000002.1, on the reverse strand, counting down.
TGATCGGCGGTCTGTTCGCCGAGTTCCTGCCCGCGCCGCTGGTGCTGCCGCACGCGGTCTTCCTCGTGGTGCTCATCGCGGCCGCCATCGCGGTCTCCGGTGTCCCGGAGACGGTGACACCACCCGGCGAGCCGAGACGGTACAGGCCGCAACGCATAGCCGCACCGCCGCGATCGAGGGCGGCATTCATCGCCGCGGGCTTCGGAGCATTCGCCGGATTCGCCCTGTTCGGCCTGTTCACCTCTCTCGCGCCCACCATCCTCATCAGCACGTTCGGCGAGCATGACCACCTTCTCGCCGGGATCACCGCGTGCTCGGTGTTCGCTGCCGCGGCAACCGGCCAGGTGGCTCTCGCTCGGGTGCCGCTGCGCATCCAGCTGACGGTCGCGGCCGTCTGCTGCGCATGCGGGCTCGTCGCCGTCGCCGCAGGAACGCTGGTGCCGTCGCTCGCGGTGTTCCTCTTCGGAGGCGTCGTCGCAGGCGTCGGTGTCGGGCTGCTGTTCAAGTCGTCGGTCGCGACGGCCGCGGGTCTCGCCGAGCCGGGACGACGGGGGGAGACGCTCGCGCTGGTCTTCCTCATCGCCTACTGCGGCCTCGCGCTTCCGGTGCTCGCGATCGGAGTGATCCTCACGTTCGCATCGCAGACCACGGTGCTCCTCGTCTTCATCTCGATCGTGTCGGTCGCGACCGTCTCGGCGGCGGTCGTCATGCGTCGCGCGCTCGTCGGTCAGGAGCCCGGCGCGAGGGCCGGACGTGCAGTGTCCGGTCCCGACGAAACCGCCCCGTAACCGGCGCGCCATCAACCCGCCGACGAGACCTGCCAAGCTGAGATCAGCGAAAGGCGGACGTCGTGACACAACCCTCACCCTTCGGGCTGATGCTGCGCTCGTTGCGGGTGGGCCAGAACCTGACTCTCGAAGCGCTCGCGTCTCGATCCGGGGTGAGCGTGCGCACGATCGGCGACCTCGAACGCGGAGCGAGCGTCTCGCCGCAACGGCGCACCGTCGATGCGCTCGCGGACGGACTCGGACTCGATGTGGCCGATCAGCATGCGTTCCTCCGCGCTGCGCGTGCCCGGCCCCGTGCCGCCGTCGCGACAGAGCCCGCGGGGGCCATAGCCCCGCACCGGGTGTTCGACTTCTCGGGCCGGCAGGCCGAGATCGATGAAGCACTTCGCATCCTGCACGGCCCTCAGCCCGCAGATCGGCAGCGACCGGCGCTGGTCATCAGCGGCGCGCCGGGAATCGGCAAGACGACCGGCGCCGTCGAGATCCTTTCGCGTGGAGGAGAGGCCGACCGCCGTCCGCTGGTCTTCGTGGGGCTGGACGGCTTCAGCTCGTCTCCGCTGACACCGCTCCAGGTGGTCACCGCCATGCTGCGGCAGCTCCCCGGAGCGGAGCAGAAGCCGCCTGCTGATCTGGCGACGGCGCGAACGGAATGGCGGGCAGCGGTCGCAGAGGCTCCCGTCCAGGTGCTGCTCGACAACGTCGCGAACGAGGCGCAGATCCGTCCGATCCTGTCGATCTGCGCGGGGGATGTCGTGGTCGTGACATCGCGCCGCAGTCTCGCAGGCCTCGAAGGGGTGCGGCGCCTGCGGCTCGGGCCCCTGCAGCGGGACGAGAGCATCGCGTTCCTCGGTCGTCTCATCCCGCATGACGATGCCTCCGATCTGGACGCGCTGAGTGAGATCGCGGCCCTGTGCGACGACGTGCCCCTCGCGCTTCGAGTGGTCGGCAACCGCATCGCCAGTCGCCCCTCATGGACGGCCGCCGATCTCCTGAGCCGCCTGCGCACGTCGGAGGACAGGCTGCGCATGCTCGTCGCCGGTGACCTGGCCGTGGAAGCGGCCATCTCTCTCTCCTACGAGGAGCTGGACCCGCGCACTGCCGCGCTGTTCCGGTGGATCTCGCTCATCGACGGTCGCACCTTCGGGGCCCATCTCGCCGCGGCTGCCGTGCGATCGTCAGATGTGGCCGAGGTGGAGCGACGGCTGGACGACCTCACGGACCTGGGAATGCTCGAGGCGCGTGGTGGCGACCGCTACCGTCTGCACGACCTGATGCGTCTCTTCGGGCTGGGCAAGCTGCGCGATGCTGTCGGATCCGATGAGATCGCACGGCGGCACGCCCATGTCCGCGCGTGGCTGCTGGGGAGTCTGGAGCGCGCAGGCGCCTGGTACGAACCGGGAAGGGATGCGAGCGCAGTCTCACGCAACGGCCGCAGCTTCATCGATGCCGAGGCCGCCGCGGTGTGGATCCGCGAGGAGGTCGAGCACTGGTGGCCGGCGTATGCGGAGGCAGCGGAGCTCGGCGAGGACGCGATGGTCTGCGACGTCGCGGATGCGCTGCACTGGTACTCCGACATCTGGATCACGTGGGGACACTGGCATCGATTCTTCTCTCTCGCGGCTGCGGCGGCGAAGAGGCTGGGCGACCCGAGAGCAGAAGCCGCGCAGCTGGGGTACGTCGCGTGGGCGGAGATCGTCGAGGTCGGTGACCGGGCGCACGCGGTGCTCACCGGGCATGCCGCGCTGGAGGCGGCCACCCGCGCGGGTGATGCCGCGCAGCAGGGCTGGGCGCACTACTACATCGGGTGGGCGAGCTGGACGCTGGATCGTCTCGTCGAGGCCGACGAGGCGGCCGCGGCCGCCATGGTCGCCTTTCGCGCGGCTCAGGAGACGACAGGGGCGGAGAACGCGCAGGTGCTCTCGTCGATGGTCAAGGCCCGACGCGGCAAGTACCTCGAGTCGATCCCCGAGACGGAGGCGACGCTCGCGCGCGTCCGATCCGCCGAGACCACGGACAGTCTGACCAGCATCGTCACGCAGTTCGCGGCGTGCCTCGACCTCGTCGACGCCTATGTCGCCGTCGGACGACACGAGGACGCGGTCCGAGTCGGCGCGCTGGGCATCGAGATCGCACGATCGCTCAAGGACGACACCCGTGTGCTGCTGATGATGCGCCGACACATCCGTGCGCTGATCCACGCGGGCGACGGCGAGGCTGCGATCGCCGAGGCGGATGAGGCTCTGGCCATGCTGGGGCCGGGGAGCAGCGAGGCGTTCATCTTCGACAGAGTGCGCCGGGAGGTGTCGCTCATCGGCACGTCTCGCGCACCCGGTTCAGAGGGCGATGCAGCGTGATCGTCCGGCGGGGTCCCGCGGTCACAGGCGGCCGGTCGACTCCCAGAGCCTGATGAGCTTCAACGCAAGATGGAGAGTGCTGCGCGCGACGCCGTCGTCGAGCGCCTCTCTGACCACCTCGGGCAGACGCTCGAGCCGGTAGTAGAGCGTAGTCCGATGGACGAACAGGATGCGGCATGCCGCGACGACGTTCGCACCCACGTCGAGATACGTCTCGACGGTCACCCGCTGGCTATCGTCTCGTTGGGAGTAGAGCGCATGCGCGGCGGGCGAGATGATCCGGAGTGCTGCCGGATCGGCTGACGCCGAGGCGAGCAGCCGCCATCCGCCGAGAGCGCTCGAGTCGACCGAGGGGTGGAACTGCGGGAGGGCGGCCGCGAGAGAGGCGGCGATGACGGCCTCATCGGCGGCGCTGCGCAGGTCCGACGCGCCCTGCGCAGGGGACGCGGTGCCGATTCCGAGAATGCGGATGCCGCGTCTCGCCGCCTCGTCGAGGAGGAGGTCGGTGAGGCCGTTGTCGGACGGCTGTCCCACGAGCAGGACGACACCGCGCTCCAGCCCGATGAAATGAGCCGGCACGGGCCGGAGGTGCGTCAGGTGGCGTCCGAAGGCGATGCGGTCGACATCGCTCACCGTCGCATCGATGAGGACGGCTCGAGCGACCGTGCCGGGGCCCGGCCGGAGCCACCGCTGCTGGACGGCGTGCGCGAAGGCGCCGCGACGCACGGACTCGTCGGCGTGCAGCAGATCGACCAGGATCGACTCTCGATCGACACGCGACGAGCCAGGGGCCCTGCGCAGGGCGATACGGGTGAGGGCGACGGCCGCATCGATCGCCTCGAACTCGCTCGCCGTGAGCTGCGGCCCATCTCCGAGGTCGATCTCGATGACGGCGACCGGGACACCGTCGTCATGCACCGGAACGGAGAGGAGCGAGGCGGATGCCTGAGGTGATGCGGACAGCCCGCCGTCGGACGCCGCCGGACCGAACTCGTGCACGACCACTCGGCGGTGCAGGGATGCTGCGAGTTGGAGGGCGATCTCCGACAGCGCCGTCGAGGCTGCGGGGGTCGTCGTATCGCTGATCGTCATGGGTCGCTCCTGTGCGGGGGATGGGCTCACCGTGTCGCTCTGCGTCGATGGATGCGGACGTCACATCCACCGAACTCGAGTACGCCCCATAGAAGCGTCTTCCGAGCAGCCGCACCAGGCGGAAAGCAGGCAGAAGTGAGGAACGACCGTCTTCGACTCCTGTCGCATGGTCGTGAGTCTGACGGTTCATAGATTCGTATTCAGCGGACGAAGGGACACGAGGTGACGCGATGATGAGCAGCAGCACGGTCGTCCTCGTGCACGGAGCCTTCCTCGACGCATCCGGTTGGTGGCCGGTCGTGCTCCGCCTGCTAGACGGCGGACACCGGGTGCTCGCTCCTCCGGTGACCGGCCGCAGCTTCCGCGGCGACTGCGACTACATCCGCACGATCGTCGAGCACGTCGACGGAGAGGTGCTGCTCGTCGGACACGGGTATGGCGCGGCCGTCATCACGGTCGTCGGCGAGGCGGCGAACGTCTCAGGGCTGCTCTTCATCGCGGGCTATGCGCTGGAACGGGGCGAGAGCATCGCCGAGATGCGAGACCTCTTCGCGCCGGCAGAGGCATCCGCGCATCTCGTGGCCACCGTGTTCCCGGGTGAAGACGGCGCACGGCGAACGGAGCTGACCGTCGCACCCGACCAATTCGCGCGCCTTCTCGCGCAGGGCCTTCCCGCCGACGAATCGGGAGTCCTCGCGGTCTCACAGCGCCCGATCTCCGACTCCGTGTTCGCCGAGCGGGCGTCCGGCGCGGGCTGGAGCGTGACGCCGAGCTGGGGCGTCGTGGCGACTCACGACCGTCTCATCAGCCCGCACCTCCAGCGCTTCGGATATCGGCGAGCGGGATGTCGAGCGGTGAGGGAGCTGGACGCACCGCACCTGGTCACGCAGACGCACGCCGCGGAGATCGTGCGGTTCATCGACAGCATCCTCGACGAGATCGAGACCCGTGGCTGAGCAGCAGGGGAATGCTGTCGACCCCCGCCCCGGTTGGACGGCGGGGTTCGCGCCGCTCGCCGTCCCGATCTTCCGCCTGGTGTGGCTGGCATCGATCGTCAGCAACATCGGCAGCTGGATGCAGACCGTCGGCGCTCAATGGCTCCTGGTGCAGGACGACAGCTCGCCGCTGCTCGTCGCGCTCGTGCAGACGGCATCGGCAGCGCCCGTGCTCCTGTTCGCGATCCCGGCCGGCGTCATCGGCGAGTTCCTCAACCGTCGGCGCGTCCTTCTCTGGTCGCAGACGGTCCAACTCGCCGTCGTGCTGGGTCTCACGTATCTGACCGCGGTCGGCCAGACGACCACGACCATCCTGCTGGCGTCGACGTTCGTGCTGGGGACGGTCTCGGCCATCCAGCTGCCGGCATTCCAGGCACTCGTGCCGGACATCGTGCCACCGAAGCTCCTGATCGATGCGGCGAGCCTCTCCTCGATCGGCGTGAACATCGCCCGCGCGGTGGGACCGGCGATCGCCGGCCTCGTGGTCGCCCAGTTCGGCGTCGCGGCGGTCTTCCTGCTCAATGCGCTCTCCTTCCTGGTGTTCCTGGGCGTGCTGCTCTTCTGGAAGACCTACAGTCCGCCGGTGGCTCGGCCCGAGCCCTTCGTCGATGCGACGCGGGCCGGCATCCGCTACATCCGCCACTCGCGGATCGTCCGCCGCATCCTGCTGCGGCTCGCCGTCTTCCTGATACCGGCGAACGCGCTCTGGGCGCTGCTGCCGACCATCGCCAAGAACTCGCTCGGGTTCTCTGCGAGTGGCTACGGCCTTCTGCTGGCAGCGCTGGGAGCAGGATCGATCGTCGGTGCGTTCGTGCTTCCGTGGGCGCGGCGCGTCGCAGCGGTCAACGGTGTGGTGCTGACCTCGTCCGTGGTCTTCGGGGCGGGACTCGTGGTCCTCGTGACCTCGCCGACCCTGTGGATCACCTTTCCGGCGCTCGTGGCGACCGGTCTCGCCTGGATCGGGGTGATCGCGACCATCAACGGCACGGTGCAGGCGTTCCTGCCCGTCTGGGTGCGTACGCGCGGCCTGTCGTTCTACCAGCTCGTCCTCTTCGGCTGCACGGCCGCCGGGTCTGCGGGCGCGGGCGTGCTCGCGTCCGTGTGGGATCCCGGGCTCGTGGTCATCGGGGCCGGGATCCTCTGCGGCCTGGGCGGACTCTCCCTGCTCGTGTGGCCCATGCCGGCGACGAGCGGCATCGGCCGCGGCATCGTGGAGGTGCCGGGGGTCGAGGACCGGCCCCGCCCGGACGGTGCTGACGACGCGCCCGTTCTGGTGGTCATCCGGTATCGCATTCCGGTCGAGCGGAGACAGGAGTTCCTCGACACGATGACCGGCGTGCAGCAGACCCGTCTGCGGACGGGGGCGCGGGGGTGGCAGGTGTACGTCGACGCCGACGACCCGGGGTCGGTCATCGAGGCGTACTCCGTCGGCTCGTGGCGCGAGCACGTGAGTCAACACGAAGGTCGCACCACCGAGTTCGACGCCCAGCAGATCGCCCGTGCGCGCGCGATGAGCACCCAGGAGCTCGAGGTGACGCACCTGCTCGCCATCCCCCTGCCTCACCACCGCGGCGTCGAGAAGCGCCGCACCCGCGACAAGAGACGGAGCATCCCGCATGGAACGTGACGACAACCCCACCACTCACCCCGAGATCCCGTCGCTGGGCGACCCCGATCTGCCGCAGGAGGGCGAGGTGAACATCGCCGACCGCCCGCAGAGCAACACGATGACCGGTCCGCAGAACGAGGTCATCGAGTCGCAGTTCCCGAACCAGATGCACGCGCCGGCCACCGACATCAGCACGCAGCCGTTCTTCTGGTCCTCGTTCAACATCTCACCCCGCCGCGTGCAGCGCGGCGGCTGGGCGCGGGAGCTCACCAAGCAGGACTTCCACATCTCCGACGAGATCGCCGGAGTGAACATGTACCTCGAGCCGGGCGGCATCCGCGAACTGCACTGGCACCAGACCGCCGAATGGGCCGTGATGACCCGGGGCAAGGCACGGGTCACGACGCTCAGCCGCTCGGGTCTCCCCGCCGTAGAGGACGTGGAGGAGGGCGACCTGTGGTTCTTCCCCGCCGGCACCCCGCACTCCCTGCAGGGCCTCGGCCCTGACGGCGCGGAGTTCGTGCTCGCGTTCGACGACGGCGACCAGTCCGAGTCGAACACACTGCTGCTGACCGACTGGTTCGCACACACCCCGCCCGAGGTCCTCGCGAAGAACTTCGGCGTCGCGCAGTCGGTCTTCTCCGACATCCCGCTGCACAACCTCTGGATCTTCCCCGGCGAAGAACCACCCGCGCTCGACATCGACCAGGCCGCCGCGGGCGTGGAATGGGGCATGGAACCGGTCATCTTCCGACTGTCGCGCTCGAAGCCGCTGTATGAGAACACCGGTGGATCCATCCAGATCGCCGACTCCACCAACTACGCCTACTCCAGCACCGTCGCTGCAGCCCTCGTGACGGTCGAGCCGGGGTCGATGCGCGAGCTGCACTGGCACCCGAACGCCGACGAATGGCAGTACTACCTGCGCGGCTCCGCCCGCATGACCGTGTTCAACACCGGCCCGCATGCGAACACGACCGACTTCCGCGCGGGCGATGTGGGGGTGGTGCGGAAGAACTTCGGGCACTACATCGAGAACACCGGTGACGACGTGCTGCAGTTCCTCGAGGTGTTCCGCACCGACAAGTACGAGGAGATCTCGCTCGCGAACTGGCTCTCCCACGTGCCCCCGCAGCTCGTCTCCGCCCATCTGAACATCGACCCCGCGGTGCTGGCGACGTTCCCCCGAGGAGCACAGGGCATCACTCCTCTGCGCTGATCAGCGCCCTCCGAGCGCGATCAGCGTTGAGCGCCTTCGGCGAGGTATCGGTGGATGAGGGTGACGGCCATCGCGCCCTCGCCGACGGCGGATGCGACGCGCTTGACGGAGTTCGCACGGACATCGCCGGCAGCGAAGATCCCGGGCACGGATGTCTCGAGGTAGTAGGGCGAGCGATCCAGCGGCCACTTCTGCAGGTCGTCGGAGGAGAGGTCCACGCCGGTGAGCAGGAACCCGCGACTGTCGAGCTGCACATCCGTCGTCGCCGCCCACTCGGTGTTGGGAGCCCCGCCGATGCAGACGAACAGGTGGGTCGCGGGCACGCGTGTGGTCCTGCCCGCCTGGTCGAGGGTGATCTCCCGCAGATGCTCGTCTCCGTCGACCGCGACGACGCGGGAGTGGACGAGGATGGTGACGTTGCTCTGCGCGGCGAGCCGGTCGAGCAGATAGGCCGACATGGTCGACGAGAGCGAGGGGCCGCGGACGACGACAGTGACGTGCGCCGCGTGGGCCGCGAGGTTCATGGCCGCCTGTCCTGCGGAGTTGGCGCCGCCGACGACGTACACGTGCTGACCGACGCAGGCGGAGGCTTCGCTGGTGCCCGCGCCGTAGTAGATGCCGGCACCGCGGAAGCCCTGCTCGCCGTCGAGGCCGAGTCTGCGCCACTGCACGCCGGTGGCGCAGAGCGCCGCGCGTGCATGGATCTCCGACCCGTCGGCGAGCCGAGCCCGCACGTCGTGGTCCCTGAACGTGCGGGCGATGCCGTACCTCATGACGATGAGTTCGGCGCCGAAGGAGAGCGCCTGCCGGCGGGCGCGCTCGGCGAGCTCCGCCCCGGAGATCCCCCCGGGGAAACCGAGGTAGTTCTCGATGAGGCTGCTGAAACCGGCCTGCCCGCCGACGGCGTCGCGCTCTACGACGGCGACGCTGAGACCCTCGGATGCCGCGTAGACGGCGGCCGAGAGTCCGGCGGGTCCTGCTCCGTAGATGATGAGGTCGTACGTCGACTGCGCCGGAGGCTTCACCCAGCCGAGAGCCGCAGCGACCTGCTCGGGATTCGGGTCCTCCAACACGGCGCCTTCGGGAAGGACGACCAGCGGTAGCCGCCTGCCGGTCAGGTCGATTCCTGCCGCCGCGGCGGCACCTCGGGGAACCATGATCGGCAGGAACGGAACCTCGCTGCGGGTCAGATAGTCGCGCAACGCGAAAGCCTGCGGCCCGTCGGCGTCGGCGATGAGACGCAGGGGCGACCGCTGGTCGGGTGCCTCGGTCACGCGTCGCCTGCGAGCTGCTCCTGCCAGTCCGCAGGCACGCGCTCAGCCGGGCCGGGGGTGGTCTGCGACCGCGGATGGCTGTGCGGGGGAGCGAGGACGGGACCGTCGAAGGCTGTCTCGGTGCCGAAGTCCCAGAACCAGTCCTCACCGGGCTCGAAGCTCTGGATCACTCGATGGCCGCTCGTGTGCGCGTGCTTCGTCGCATGCTTGTGCAAGGAGTCGTCGCAGCATCCGATGTGCCCGCAGTAGGCGCACCGGCGCAGATGTAGCCACCACGAGCCGATCGCCTCGCAGTCCAGACACCCCGGGCCGGAGGGGGGAACGTCCGCCCGGATGAAGTCGCTGACGTCGCTCATGGGTGCATCTCCTGTCGTCGGTATGCCGTCGGGGTCATGATGTCGGGATTCCGTGTCGTACTCAAGGGTGCCCGCGGGAGTCCTCATGTTCCTTCGACACCCGTCGAAGCCGTGCTCGTCGACATCCTCTAGGTTCGGGGAGGTGAGCACCTCTTCCTCCCGCCGGGTCCCGATCGAATCGCAGAAGGTCGATGCGCCGCTGACGTCCAGCGCGACGTTCCTCGTGTTGCAGATCGCTGACGGAGCGGATGCCGCGTCGACCGCGCGCGACGCGATCGCCGGTATCGATGACCTCGTGAAGAACGTCGGATTCCGTGATCTCGACGCGATGCTGTCGTGCACTGTCGGCATCGGAGCCGCGGCGTGGCCGCGCCTCACCGCGCGCCGGGTTCCGGCCGAGCTGCACCCCTTCGCACCGGTCGTCGGCCCGGTGCACACCGCGCCGGGCACGCCCGGGGATCTCCTCTTCCATATCCGTGCGAACCGCCAGGATCTCGTGTTCGAGTTCGAGCGCCAGCTGCTCGACGTGCTGGGCGACGCCGTGACCGTGGTCGACGAGACCTCGGGATTCCGGTATTTCGACGTGCGCGACCTGCTCGGCTTCGTCGACGGGACGGCGAACCCGGTGGGGAACGCCGTCGCCGAGTCGACGCTGGTGGGCGCAGAGGACGGTGATCACGTCGGAGGCAGCTACGTCGTCGTCCAGCGATATCTGCACGACCTCGGTCAGTGGCAGGCGCTGACGACCGAGCAGCAGGAGGCCGTGATCGGCCGCAAGAAGGCCGACAACGTCGAGCTCGACGATGCGGCCGTCGGGCAGAAGTCCCACAAGACCCTCGCCACGATCGTGGTCGACGGTGTCGAGCACGACATCCTTCGTGACAACATGCCTTTCGGCAGCCCGGGCTCGTCGTCCTTCGGCACCTACTTCATCGGATACTCGCGCTACCTGTGGGTCATCGAGAAGATGCTCGAGAACATGTTCATCGGTGACCCGCCCGGCGCGTACGACCGACTCCTGGACTTCTCCCGCGCCACGACCGGCAGCACCTTCTTCGCGCCGTCCGCGGACTTCCTCAGCGGGCTCGCCGACGAGCCGATGCCCGTGCAGCGCATCTGACGGCAGACGAGCGGACAAGAGTCACCTCCCATCTCGCGCCGCACGCGCGTAGCGTTGAACAGGTCGCGGACTCGCCGGCCGCCGGGTTCGCGCTGATCAGCGGCATCCTGCTCGCCGTCTGGTCGGCGTCCGGGTACGTCGGTGCCTTCAGTCGAGCGATGAACCGCATCTACGAGATCGACGAGGGGCGACCGTTCTGGAAGCTCAAGCCTGCACAGCTGCTCGTGACGGTGATCACCATCGTGCTGTTCGTCATCGCGGCGATCATCCTGGTGGTGTCGGGGCCGGTCACACGAGCCATCGGCGACTCACTCGGACTCGGCACCGTGCCTCAGGCCATCTGGTCGATCGCGAAGTGGCCTCTGTTGGGGTTCATCGTCGTCCTCGCCGTCGCGATCCTCTACTACGCCACTCCCAACGCGAAGCAGCCGCGCTTCCGGTGGATCAGCCTCGGGGCGCTTCTCGCGATCATCGTGCTGGCTGTCGCCACGGCGGGCTTCGCCTTCTATGTGGCGAACTTCTCGAACTACGACCGCACTTACGGCTCCCTCGCGGGCATCGTGGTGTTCCTGCTGTGGCTGTGGATCGCCAACCTGGCGCTTCTCGTCGGAGCGGAGTTCGACGCCGAACTCGAGCGAGGTCGCCAACTGCAGGCGGGCATCGCCGCAGAGCGGGAGATCCGCCTTCCTCCGAGGGACACACGCAAGAGCGACAAGGCCGCAGAGAAGGAGCGGCAGGACATCGACGAGGCCCGCCGCATCCGCGAGCATGCCGATGCAGAATCGGGGCACCGCGAATCCGACGGGGCCGACCGTCGATGACCGATCAGCGTGCGGTCGGCGGAAGCTTGTCCACGCCGTGCCGGTTCGGCTTGTCGGGCTCCGCGGCGGTATCGGGAGACACGTGCGCGGGTCCGGTCGGCCCCGCTTCGGACGTCGGATAGTGCGGCTCGTCGATCTCGACGGCCTTGTCTCGCTCGTCGAGAGGAGGCAGATGGTCGAGCGGTTGCTTGATGTCGTCTGGGTGGCTCATGCCTACAGGCTCCGCCACCGGTGACGTGGGCGACCAGGGGCTTGTCATCGAAAGGATGATGTGGTGGGCGACTGCTCTCCGGTGAGGCGTAGGGTCGATTCCATGCACGCCCGGCCACTTCTCGTCTATGACGGCGATTGCGCGTTCTGCACCACGTGGGTGCAACGACTCGAACGCTGGCTCGGCAGGTTTCCCGAGGCTCAGCCGTGGCAATGGCTCGACCTCGATGAAATCGGACTGAGTTCCGCGGATGTCACCCGCTACGCGTGGCTGCTGGTCGGCGCGCGTCGGATGCGCGGACATGCTGCCTTCGCAGGATTGCTCCGCATGCAGCGATCCCGGCTGCTGCGCTTCGCCGGCGTGCTCCTCGTCACGCCCCCGTTCTCCTGGGTCGCTGCGCTGGGCTATTCGCTGATCGCGCGCTTCCGACACCGTCTTCCCGGCGGCACGGCCGCCTGTGCGCTTCCGCGGGCCTGAGACAGCACCCGACGATCCTCCGGTTGTCAACGCCCCTTCACCCGGGCGGGCGCTCACCTAGCATCGCCGGATGGGACGCCTCAGGTATGACAGCACACTCGACCCGATCGTCATCGACGATGTGACGCTCGCGCACATGAAGATCGTCGTCGGCACGAAGCTCAGGCGGCAGGAGAGCTTCATGATGTCCTGGATCCCGGGAGACGATTCCCGCGACGGCCGACTGACCGCATGGATTCATCCGAGCATTCCGCTCGTCCTGGCGTTCGACAGCGTCGAGCCGATTCACGTGGATGCCGAGCGCGTGTCACGGATGATGAACAGCCTCAACGCTCACGGAGAACTGCTGATCGAGGATATGTAGGCCGCTCACACCACTTACATCGGGATCCCGTCGGCTGTCAAGAGAGGCGAAGTTCGGGCCGCGCGGTCCGAAGAATGAACCGCATGAACCCATCGCCCCATGCGCTTGCCGCCCACCCCTCCTCCGACATGAGACTCGCACGGACCCTCCGGAGCATCGACTACCCCGCGACCAAGGACGATCTGCTGAGGATCGCCGTCGTCGATCATCTCGAGGTCGCGACCATCGACGCCATCCACGAGCTGCCCGCCCGCGACTATCACGGAGTCGCCGAGGTGCTGAAGACGCTCGATGGCGCCTGACTGACCCGCGGGCACCGCGCAGGGTGAGGGCGAACTTGTCAATACCCTGCGATAGCGCCCGCTGTCTTCCTAACCTGGCACCATGTCCGACCTCACCGGCGCGCCACTGACGCTCACGTGGCCGCACGAATCCGATACATCGTCGCCGTCGCGACTCACCATGCACGCGCCGCAGGGAGGTGCATGATGGGCAGATTCATCTATGAGGGCTCGATCAGGATCGAGATCGAGGATCGCGCGCTCAGTCACCTGCAGCTCGTTATCACCGCGAAGCTCCGACGAGCCGAGCCCTTCAACTTCAGCTGGCGCGAGGATCAGAGCATCGGGGGAGGCCGCACCACCGTCTGGCTGCACCCGGAGAGTGCGCTGGTCTATCGGTTCCTCGGCAGCAGGCAAACATCGATCAACCGGCGGTGGGTCGATGCGCTCGCATTCACCGCGAATGCCCCGACCGGGCTGTACCTGGTCGCAGAGCCGGATGAGCTGTCATCGGGAGAGAAGCTCGGAGTGCCCGCCGACCTGTAGCCGCCAGCTGCCGCGATCCTCGGTGCGAAGACGGGGCGTGCTTACGGGCATCGCCGCATCCTGATGACGATCCGAGAGCGGAGAGATCGGCACGAGAATCGCCACGTCTCGTCACGCTGACTCCGGTAACCTCATGCGCATGGCCACCGCAACGACGCAGACCCCGAAACGCGAGGCCTTCGGCTCGCGCAACGTCTTCATCCTCTCTGCGATCGGCTCTGCCGTCGGGCTGGGGAACATCTGGAGATTCCCCTACGTGGCGTACGAAGGCGGAGGCGGGGCGTTCCTCATCCCGTATCTGTGTGCGCTTCTCACTGCCGGAATCCCGCTCCTTTTCTTCGACTACGCGATCGGCCACCGGTTCCGCGGCTCCGCGCCGTTGGCCTTCCGACGGATGCACCGCAGGGCCGAGCCGCTCGGCTGGTGGCAGGTGCTCATCTGCGTGGTGATCGCGGTCTACTACGCGGTGATCATCGCGTGGGCTGCGATGTACACCTGGTTCTCGGCGCAGCTGACCTGGGGGCCGGGCAACGAGAACGACTTCTTCTTCATCGACTTCCTCCGCTCGGCCGATGTCGCCGAGGTGGGCATCTCGACGGACTTCGTGCCGCAGGTCGGCCTCCCGCTCGTGGCGGTCTGGCTGATCGTCATCGTCATCATGGCGCTGGGTGTGAAGCGCGGGATCGGCCGGGCGAACATGATCCTGATGCCTCTGCTCACGGTGATGTTCGCGATCCTCGTGGTGCAGTCGCTGTTCCTGCCGGGCGCCATGGACGGGCTGAACGCCTTCTTCACCCCCAACTGGGAAGCGCTCGGCGACCCGGCCGTCTGGGCATCGGCCTACGGCCACATCTTCTTCTCCCTGTCGGTGGCCTTCGGCATCATGGTGACCTACTCGTCGTACCTGAAGCGCAAGACCGACCTCACCGGTTCCGGTCTGGTCGTGGCGTTCGCGAACTCCGGCTTCGAGATCCTCGCGGGAATCGGCGTGTTCGCGGCCCTCGGCTTCATGGCGCAGGCACAGGGGACCGAGGTGGCCGGTGTCGCGTCGTCGGGAATCGGCCTGGCCTTCATCGCCTTCCCCACGATCGTCTCTCAGGCGGCAGGCGGCTCGATCATCGGCGTCCTCTTCTTCGGAGCGCTGGTCTTCGCGGGGGTGATCTCGCTCATCTCGATCCTCGAGGTGATCGTCGCGGCGCTGCAGGACAAGCTGGGCTGGGCGCGCATCCGCACGACGCTCACGGTGTCCATCCCGCTCGCGATCGTCTCGTTGGCACTGTTCTCGACGACCACCGCGCTGTCCGTGCTCGATACCGCTGACGCCTTCGTCAATGCCTTCGGCATCATGGCCGTCGCACTGGTCGCGGTGATCGTGGTCGCATGGCTGCTGCACAAGCTGCCGGCACTCGTCGACCACCTCGATCGTCGGTCGAGCTTCCGGGTCGGGCGAGTGTGGATGCTGCTCGTCGGCGCGCTCGCGCCCCTCGTGCTCGGGTACCTGCTCGTCACCGAGCTGATCTCGAAGATCTCCGAGCCGTACGGCGGCTATCCGGGATGGTTCCTCGCCGTCTTCGGATGGGGCATGGTCATCGCGCTCGTCGTGATCGCACTGCTGCTCTCGGCGCTGCCATGGAGCGGCCGCTCCCACGCCAAGGATGATCCCGAGTACGACGAGTTCCTCACCGAGGAAGACTACGAACCGGATGCCGAGACCTCGTCGATCCCGCTGATCGCGACCTCGGAACCGCACGCGACGGAGAAGGGAGCGGGCGCATGACCACGACAGCGGTCGTCATGATGATTATCGCGATGGTCACGATCTGGGGCGGCCTCATCGCCGCCGTCGTGAACCTCGCTCGTCACCCCGAGGCAGCGGATTCGGAGCCGGCGCCGCCCGTCGAGCTCTGACCGTCTTACCTGCACGGGGAGCGGGAATCAACCCGCTCCCCACGTTCCTCGATCCTGACTACTTTCTCTTCCAGAAGCACTGTCGACGGAAGAGGAGCCCATGAGCAGGACGCGGCCGAGATTCGATATCGACGAGTGGAGCATCGGTGCCGACGGCATCGACGTCGAGAACCTCGCCCATGAGGAGTCCGTCTTCGGCCTCTCGAACGGTCATGTGGGCTGGCGGGGGAACCTCGACGAAGGCGACCCGCGCGGCGTCGCGGGAAGCTATCTGAACGGCCTCTTCGAAGAGCACCCGATGCCGTATGCCGAAGAGGGATACGGCTACCCCGAGTGCGGGCAGAGCGTGATCAACGCGGCCAACGGCCAGCTCATCCGGCTGATCGTCGGGGACGAGCCGTTCGATGTCCGTCGTGGATCGCTCACGTCGCACACCCGTCGACTCGACTTCCGCGCGGGAACTCTCGAACGCGAGGTCGAGTGGACCAGTCCGACCGGCCAGCGGGTGCGGATCCGGTCGACGAGGATCGTCTCCTTCGCGCACCGCTCCGTCGCAGCGGTGCACTACCGTGTGCAGGCGCTCGGCGGTCCGGCGGACGTCACCGTCATCTCCGAACTGCTGGCGAACGAGCCGCTGCCGATCACGCACGACGACCCCCGGGTGCAGGAGCTGCTGAGCGAGCCGCTCGAAGGGGTGGCCTCGGCCGCCGGCGCGGGTGCCGCCACCCTCGTGCACCGCACGAGGAAGAGCGGGCTCACGACCGCTGTCGCGATGGACCATCGCGCGAGCGGTTCTCCCCGGAACGAGCCGAGCGTCGAGACGGATGTCGATGCGACGGGCGACCGTGCGCGTACCACGGTGCGCGCATCCCTGGCTGCCGGAGAGACGCTCGAGATCGTCAAGCTCGTCGGTCATGAGTTCTCGTCCGACCTCTCGACCGCCGCCCTGCGGGACCGGGCCGAGACGGCGGTCGGCGACGCGCTGCGGGCCGGATGGGACGCACTGGTCGCCGATCAACGGGCACGGCTGGACGACTTCTGGGAGTGCGCCGACGTGCGGGTCGACGGACCGGCACGGCTGCAGCAGGCCGTGCGCTTCGCGATCTTCCAGGTGTTCCAGGCCTCCACCCGCATGGAATTGCGATCCGTTCCGGGCAAGGGGCTGACCGGCTCCGGATACGAGGGGCACACCTTCTGGGACTTCGAGGCGTTCGTGCTCCCCGTCCTCACCTCGACCCTCCCGCTCGCCGCCGAGCAGGCGCTGCGATGGCGACATTCCGTACTCGACCGCGCTCGTGACAGGGCGGCGCAACTGCATCTGCAGGGTGCCGCGTTGCCGTGGCGAACCATCGACGGCAGAGAGTCGTCGGGGTACTGGCCTGCCAGCACGGCCGCGTTCCACATCAACGCCGATGTGGCCGGAGCGGTTCTGCACTACGTGCGGGCGACGGGCGATGCCGACTTCGAACGGGAGGCCGGCCTCGAGATCCTGGTCGAGACCGCTCGCCTCTGGGCCTCGCTCGGTCGGTGGGACCCGCACGGCGGCTTCCACATCGACGGCGTCACGGGGCCGGACGAGTACTCGGCCATCGCGAACGACAACGTCTTCACGAACCTGGCGGCTCAGAAGAACCTTCGAGGGGCGGCGGCCGCTGCCCGACGGCATCCGGAGGTCGCGTCGGAGCTCGAGGTCGTAGACGACGAGATCGCGAGGTGGGAACTCGCTGCCGCGGCGATGACGGTGCCCTTCGATGACGAACGGGGCGTGCACCCGCAGTCCGCCGGCTACACCGACCTCGAACGGTGGAACTTCGAGTCGACGGCGCCGGACGAATACCTGCTGCACGACCACTTTCCGTACTTCGACCTCTACCGCAAGCAGGTCGTGAAGCAGGCCGATCTGGTGCTCGCCCTGTTCTTCTCGCATGAGTCGTTCACCGCGGAGCAGAAGGAGCGTGCGTTCGAGTATTACGAGGCGATCACCGTGCGGGACTCATCGCTGTCGGCGGCGGCGCAGGCCGTGGTCGCCGCAGAGGTCGGTCACCTGGATCTCGCGCTCGACTACCTCGCCGAGGTCGCGACTCTCGATCTCGACGACCTTCATGGCAACACCGGTCAGGGGCTTCATGTCGCCGCTCTCGCGGGGGTCTGGACGGCCATCACCGCGGGCTTCGGCGGGATGCGCGACAGCGACAGCGGCCTGCGGTTCTGCCCGCGTCTTCCGTCCGAGATCGACGGGCTCGAGTTCGGGGTGCGCATCCACGGCTGCATCCTGCGTGTCGATGTCGGCCAGGCGGAGGCCACCTATCGGCTCGCCTCAGGCGACCCGGTCACCATCACCCACTACGACGAGCAGGTGACGCTCGACGCCGGACATCCCGTCACCAGAGGGATTCCACCACTGCAGTCGCGGGGGCCGCAGCCCCGGCAGCCTCGAGGACGAGCGCCCCGACCGGCGCTCGAGGCGTTCAGCGCCTGAGGTGGCAGAGAGAGGAGACAGTCCTGTCGGATCGAACCATCGGTCGCGCATCGATGCGAATCGCGTTCTGGTCATGGACGCTCCTCATCGTGGTCGGGTCGGCCCCGCGGGCGGTCGGTCGAGTGTGCGGGTGACGCTCGGTGCCATGCTGCCGATCGCGGTGGCGCACGCGGAGTTGTCGCCGCAGATCGAGGACGATGATGGCGCAGCTGAGGGGATCCGGGCCCGTGCTCTGGCGCTTGTGCCGACGGCGACCACGGCATTCGAGCCTGACGACGTCCGTGAGGTGTTCGACGCCGAATGCGACTCGGGCCCCGTCTGAGCGCCGGTCGCCGACGAGCGAGCTAGTCGCCGTCGGAGGCCCACTCCAGGCGGGACAGAGCCCCGACATCGAGCGAGTACCGCCCGTCGATCTGAATACAGGTCATCAGGGTGTGTCCGCATCCGCGACACAAGAGGATCACGCCGGCCGGATCCAGTTCTGCGACGGCGTCGCCGAGCACGGCCTTGCGATCGCAGCGCGTGCAGGTGGCCCGAGCACCGGTCATGTCCCTGCCGAACACTTCGATCAGGATCCCGCCAGCGGCGTTGCCGTCGACTCTCGTGCGATGGCCGGGGTGGGCAGCGTTCATCAGGCACCTCCGAAACGCTCGGTACGGATGCGGTCGGGCGGATGCCCCGCCGCGACGAGCAGATCGGCGACCGCCTCGACGAAGCCGGTCGGCCCGCAGACGTATACCGAGGGGCGCTGGGCGGCGGGGATGGTCGAGGCCTCGAGCGTCGCGGCATCCACCCTGCCCGCGGGGCGAGCGAAGCCGACCGGTGCCGAGCGGCTGTACGCCCAGTCGACGCTGAAGGCGTCGTCGGCGAGATCGCCCAGTTCGGCCGCGTAGAAAGCGTCGTCCGCGGAACGCACCGCGTACAGGAGCCGCATCGGTGCGGAGCTGGCCGAGCGCGCATGCTCCCGGGCCATCGCGAGGAGCGGCACTATCCCTGACCCGCCCGCGATGAGCTGAACGGGCTCGGGCTGGGCAGGGGTCCACACGAAGTAGGCGCCGATCGGACCGCGGACCTCCAGCTCGTCGCCGGGCCGGACATCCTCGACGAGATACGGAGAGACCTCGCCCTCCGGCACCTCGTCGACGGCCAGCTCGAGCACGTCACCGTCTCCGGACGATGCGAGCGAGTACGACCGCACGGCCTGATAGCCGTCCTCAGCGGTCAAACGCACATCGACGTGCTGTCCGGCGAGATTCCCCGGCCACCCGTCGACCCGGAGGGAGAGCACGCGGCCATGGGGTGTGGCTCGTCGGACCTCGATGACACTGGCGACAAGCCACAGCGACGACGAGGTCACCAGTAACGCTCCTCTTTCCACGGATCGCCGTACATGTTGTATCCGTTCTGCTCCCAGAACCCCGGTTCGTCGTTCTCGAGAAGATCCAGGCCGTGGACCCACTTCGCGGATTTCCAGAAGTAGAGGTGGGGGACGAGAAGCCGGGCGGGGCCGCCGTGCTCTGCCGCGAGCGGCTCGCCCTCGAACTCGAATGCGATCCACGCCTTGCCGCCGGTCAGGTCGGCGCGGGGAACATTCGTCGTGTACCCGCCGTAGGAGAAGACCCGCGTGAAGTCGCCGTCTCCGGCATCCTGCAGCAGATGATCGAGCGAGACTCCGCGCCACTGCGTGCCCAGCTTCGACCACCGCGTCACGCAGTGGATGTCGGTGGTGATCGTATCGATCGGCAGTGCCTGCAGCTCATCCCACGACCAGGTGCGGCGAATGCCGTCGAGCCCGACGACCGCGAACTCCCAGGTGTCGGTCGCGACTCGGGGTGTCGGTCCGGCCGAGAGCACCGGGAAGTCCTCGGTGAGGTACTGACCCGGGGGGAGCCGGTCATCCGACTCGCGTCGCCGGGCGCCGAAGCCGCGGGAGATCACAGCCATGATCGCCTTCTTTCGTTGGTCCCACTCATTCCACCCGATTGAACGGGCGGACGCCTCCTGCAGGTGTCGAACGCGGCACGCGCGGGTCGCCCCGATTCTAGGACCGTGGGGCGCGGTGTCGCACCATTCGAGGGCGGAGAGCGCCGGACGGCGTCTCCGCCCTCGAGAGGTCAGACGACCTCGGCAGCCGCCTCGACGATGAACTGGATGACGTCCTGGGGGAGGGCGCGCATCACGAGGTGCGGTGCGTCGAGTTCGATGACGCGACGGAAGTTGCCGCGAGTGTAGCCGAAGCGCTCGACGTCCGGGTTGATGGTGTGGTCGGCAGCGGACACGATGCCGAAGGCAGGCTTGGTCTTCCATGCAGCGACCGGTGCGGCCTCGCTGAACGCAAGGGCTGCGAGGGGGCGCTGTGCCACGGCGAGGACCTCGGAGATGGCGGGGTCGATGCCGGCAGCGAAGACCTGCGGGAAAGCCTCGACCTTGACCGAGACGTCCGTGCCGTCCTCAGCGCCGGGGTTCGGGAACGCTTGCCGGGGATGTGCATGTTCCACGCCTGGAACTGGTACTGCATGGCGACCGTGATCTCGCCGTACTGGCCGCCCAGGACCTCCTGGAGCTTTCGGGCGTAGACGGCATCCGGGGCTTCGGGGATGGCGGTGAACTGAAGTTCCTGACGATGGAAGAACATGGCTGCCTTTCTGGTCGGATCGTGATGGGTGCCCATGAGACCGGTTCTCGCTGCGACGGGATAAGGGCTTCACAGACCGCCGGGCGACGAGGATAATCCGCGAACCGGGTCCGGAGAACTGAGCGACTCGAGGATCGAGTTCCGCGTTTTCTGCTCATAAACGTGTTGTTCGTGCTAGCTTCACTCGTAAAACAGTTGTTCTAGCCACGGAGTCACATTGCTGAGTAGTTCTGCTGTTTCCGCTGATTCCACTCAGCCCCCGGAAGCCCCCGCTTCGCCCGAGAAACTCGCACGCGACAACATGCCGCTCGCCACCTTCCTGGCTGTGGAGAAGGCGCGGTCGGCGACGCACGTCGATCTGGACGACCTGCTCTCCGCCGCCCGCCTGGGCCTCGCCCGCGCGGCCATGTCGTATGACGCCGCGCGGGGCATTCCTTTCGGTGCGTTCGCGAGCAGCCAGATCAACTGGGCGATGCTGTCGGAGATGCGTCGCGCCGACCCCGCCGGCGAGCGAGGACGCGACAAGATCGAGCGCGTGAGAGTCGCCGCCGAGACGGTGCTCGCCCGCACCGGCCGAGCCGCGAGCACGGCGGAGCTCGCGCGGGAGTCGGGGCTCACCGCCGAGGTCGTCTCGGAGATGATGAAGCTCGACGAGATGGTGCGCACCGCGATCAGCTTCGAGGAGCACTTCGACGCCGAGACCGGCCGGCAGGCGGTCGATCTCACCGACAGCGTCATCCTCCCCGAGCACGCCGTCGAGCAGTCCGAGACGCGAGCGATGATGAACCGAGTGGTCGACGCGCTGCCCACGGCGATGCAGCAGGTCGTGCGCGGCATCTATCTCGAAGACCGCATGGTGAAGGACATCGCCGAAGAGCTCGCCGTCAGTCATGCCTATGTGTCGAAGCTGCGCTCGCGTGGTCTCGAACTGATGCGCGAGGCCATGGAGGCCTGGGAGAACGGCACGACGGGTGACCGATCGACCAAGGCCAGGGCCGAGTTCTTCGAGGCGCTCTTCGGGCCCGTCCGCGCCGAGATCCGCGACCGGTCGAGCGAGCTCCTCGCCGCCGTGTGACGCGACCCGTGGAATCTTCCGGATCCGTGGTTACGCCGGCGGCCGATGTCGCGAATGTCGGTTGTGCAGGCCCACGGATGGGCCCGCGTCCAGCCCCATAACCACGGAGGAATACTCATGGGTCTTCAGATCGCAACCAACGTCGGTGCACTCAACGCGTACCGCAGCCTCTCTGTCAACCAGAACGACGTCTCGAAGTCGCTCGAGAAGCTCTCGAGCGGT